>CAXTNA010000058.1:0-14400 GCA_964245535.1 uncultured Acidobacteriaceae bacterium
GAGGCGTAAGGGAACGAAGGCGAAGCACCAATTCTGCGCTGGAGCGTGCGCAGGAATGCTGCGGCAATAGGAGGAATACGGGGTGGGTGCGCTCGGCCGCGGCTCGCAGGCGAAACCAGGTAGTTAGAGGAATGCGCCAGGCAAACTCAGGTGCGGTGCTGCCCAGATCCAGTACAACGGCACTGAATCCGCCGGTGGTGAGGATAAGATCCGTAGCGCGCAGGGCTTGGTCGAGGGCCTTCCAGACTGGAGCGTGCGCTTTGCCAAAAGGGCTTCCGGCTAGGGAGTGAATTGTATTTAACGGACGCTGTTGAGAACGGGGTGGGTAGGTGAGTCGGCTGTGCTCGATGCTTGGACTCTGGTTGTCAGCGTGCGCCTCCATCTCTGCTGCCGCGTATGGGCCCTTGTTATGTAGGAAGGAGGAATCGCGCACCATCGAAGGGAAACTGGCAGGTATTGAGGACTGGCGTTGTTTGGCTTGCGCTTCAGCAACAGCGCCCGTATGAGCGATCTGCGCTGCGCTCAAATTGCCACTGCGACGGGGTGGCAATCGCTCTGGAGCGGTTTGTTCTTCGCGATTTGTCGCACGGTACGAAAGCACCTTCATCCCTTCCGGGACAGCGACCGTCAGCTTGCGGTTGGGCGCTCCTGGGGTACCTGGTTTTAGAACCGCGCTGATAGCCTGCGAAAGTCCACGTACCTCGCCACGGGGATGTGGGCTGCCACCGCCACCCGGGGGGACAGGCGTACGACTGCCTTCAAGGAGCAGGGCAGTACCTGCGGCATTTGGTGCGAGGCAGGATTCCAGAGAAGGCCGCCTAAGCGTAGAAGAAGCATGGCTGCAGCGCACCCAAAGCTGGTGTGTGAGGTGAATACCAGCAGCGGCAGCGCTTTCGGGATCGAGGGTATCTGCAGTGTCGATCCAGGCAACGGCTTCTTGCTGTTTGGTCAACCCAGCAAGCACGGCAAGGGCCAAGGTGGAACGGCCGGAACACAGGGGCCCCACTAATTCCGTGATGGCGCCTGTGGGTAGACCGCCGTCAAGCAGTGTGTCAATTTCCTGTATGCCAGTTAGGACGAGATCACGCTTTGTGTGGGGCAGCGGTGTAAGCGCGCCGGGAATGCGGACATGGAGAGCGGATTCGATCTGACGACGAAGATTAGCAGCAGAGTGCACACAGGCTCCTTCGCTTTATCTTCGCTTTCTGATTTATGAATGCGCAAGGGCACGAGTGCACATTTACAACGAAAGTTGGAGATTTCTAGTACTCAGGCCTGCTGTTACCATCGTGCGTTGCCTGTGGAAAAAAGTGCTCATGTTTTCGGCGAAACTGCCGATAAAGCAGAAGACACGAAGTACCCAAGGAGCTCTTGTAAGTATGTCGATAGATAACTTAACCGAAATGCATTTGGTGTAAACCCTGCTCACGAAACAGAAGATGCTTGGAGCAGCCGGCGGCAATGGCGGGCAATCTGTGCTTCTTCACCGGTAGGGAGAACACGTAACCGGGTTTGAGGGGAAGCCGGAGAAAGGCCAAGAAATTCGAGACCATAGCAGATGCGATCGCGGACGGGAGCACTGTGCTCACCGATGCCACCAGTAAACACGAGTAGATCAAGACCACCAAGGAGGGCGGCATAGGCACCGATTTGTTTGCGAACGGCGGTGCAGAAGACGTTGACAGCGAGGGAAGCGAGGGAATTTCCCTCGGCTTCTTGGGCAAGCAGGATTTGCATGTCGCTTTCGCCGTCGGACAGGCCGGCAAGGCCGCTTTGGTGATCTAGTAAATTTTCGAAGGATGTCGCATTGAGGTGTTCGGTGCGGAGGAGATAAAGGAGGACGCCGGGGTCGAGATCGCCGGAACGGGTGCTCATAGGAATACCGCCAGTGGGTGTGAGGCCCATGGTGGTGTCGATAGATCGACCGTTTTCAACGGCAACGAGGCTAGCGCCGCTGCCAAGATGGGCAAAAACGGCTTTGGAGGGCAGGCTACTGCCAAGGCGAAAGACAATAGATTCGTAGGAAATGCCATGAAAGCCGTAGCGGATCATGCCTTGATCGGCAAAATAGTGGGGGATGGGCAGGTTGGAGGCGACGGGTGGCATGGTGCGGTGGAAAGCGGTATCGAAGCAGCCGAACTGGGGAAGGCCGGGGAAAAGTTTTTCGGCCTGGGAGATCAGCGTGAGGGCTTGTGGAATGTGCAGGGGGGCAAATTGCTCGGCGGCGTGCAGCTGTGTGAGGACTGTGGGGGTGAGGCGTTGGTGATCGCGAAGATGCGGGCCGCCATGGACGACACGGTGGCCGATAGCAACGGGTGCTGCTATGGAGGCTTTATGTAGTGCGACGGTAATTTTGTTGAGAGCCTTTTCCTGCGACTCGAGGACGTGGTCCTCTGACAACAGGACTTCCCCTTGTGCAGAGCGGAGGTGCAGATGACCGTCAGCGTGACCGATATTGTCGGCGCTGCCGGAAAAGGCGAGTGTTTCCTCGGCGGTTCCGTCTATTCCTCCAGGGTTGAAGAGAGCGAATTTGAGGG
The DNA here is from genome assembly GCA_964245535.1 of uncultured Acidobacteriaceae bacterium. GTDB lineage: Bacteria > Acidobacteriota > Terriglobia > Terriglobales > Acidobacteriaceae > Granulicella. The sequence goes on from CAXTNA010000058.1 coordinate 2,538, forward strand.
AGGAGGAGCCGCTGTTGAGAACAAGAATGCTGCCGGTATTTGAGGGCATGAGATTGATTCAACACGGGTCTATTGGTGCTGCGCTATTCGCTATTGAGCGATAACTAATTGCAGAGCTGGGGAAGTCAGATTCCTGCGCTGCAGTACGGGAAGCAGTAAAGACTATGTTAGTAGGCGGTAAAGGAATCGGCCTATACAAAAAGTGGGGTGCGTAGAACTCGGCTCAACGAAAGACAGTTTGAGATGAATGAAATCTGAGGTTTTGATGCATGGGTACGCGTCTACTCCGGCCAGATCCAGTTATTGATTTCGGGTTTATCGATGCCTTCGCTATAGGCGTAGGTAAGGCTTTCCGTGATTTGGTCTTTCAGCCATTCTTTGACGTGGGCACCGGTTTTCTGGAGGACGGGAACACGGTCGATTACGTCGATGCATAGGCTGAAGCGGTCAATTTTGTTCAGAATGGCAAGTTCTAAGGGTGTGTCGATATTGCCCTTTTCGCGGTAGCCATGGACGTGCATGTTGTCGTGGTTCGCGCGGCTGTAGGTGAGCTTGTGGATCAATGCAGAGTAGCTGTGGAAGTTGAAGATGACGGGCTTATCGAGAGTGAAAAGGGAATCGAAATCGCGGTCGGAAAGGCCATGGGGGTGAATGGTATCGGGGGTTAGGCGATACAGATCGACGACATTGACGAAGCGAATCTTCAGTGTGGGAAATTTTTCACGAAGGATGGCAACAGCAGCGATGGCTTCCATGGTGGGGATGTCGCCGGCGGAGGCCATGACGACATCGGGTTCGATGCCGTCGTCATTGGAGGCAAAGTCCCAGATGCCGATGCCCTTGGTGCAGTGTTCGACGGCCTCTGCCATGGAGAGAAAGACGAGATGCGGCTGTTTGTCGGCAACGATGACGTTGAAGTAGTCCTCGGAACGCAGGCAATGGTCGGCAACGGAAAGGAGACAGTTGGCGTCAGGCGGCAGATAGATGCGCACCACTTCGGGACTTTTGTTGGTGACGATGTCGAGGAAGCCGGGATCCTGATGGCTGAAACCATTATGGTCCTGCCGCCAGACGAGAGAGGAGATGAGGAGATTGACAGAGGAGATGGGCGCCCGCCATTTGAGAGCTTTGGATTTCTCAAGCCATTTGGCGTGCTGGTTGAACATAGAGTCGATGATGTGAATGAAGGCTTCGTAAGAGTTGAGAAGGCCGTGACGACCGGTGAGGACATAGCCTTCGAGCCAGCCTTCGAGGGTTGTTTCGGAGAGCATTTCCATCACGCGCCCATCGAGGGTGATGTCGGTACCGTCAGCGTCCTCGGGGAGGTAGGCGCCGAGCCAGGTCTTTTCAGAAGCGGCGTAAATGCCGTCGAGCTTGTTGGAGGCGGTTTCGTCTGGGCCGAAGACGCGAAAGCAATTCATGTTCGCCTTCATGACATCGCGGAGAAAGGTGGCAAGGGTGCCGGTAGGGGATTTGTAATTTCGGGCATGGCCTTTGGGGTCAACGCCATAGTCTTGAAAGACGGGCAGATGAAGTGGCTTTCGCAGAGTGCCGCCATTGGCGTGGGGGTTGGCGCTGATACGACGGGGACCCGTGGGCGCGAGGGCTTGCAGTTCGGGGATAAGCCGGCCGGTGTCGTCGAAGAGCTCTTCGGGACGATAGCTATGCAGCCAGTTCTCAACAAGTTCCAAGTCGGTCGGATCGGTTTTGGGATCCATAACAGGAATCTGATGAGCGCGCCAGAAGTCTTCGACCTTGTGGCCGTGAACCTCCTTGGGGCCGGTCCAGCCTTTGGGGGAGCGGAGGACGATCATGGGCCAGCGGGGACGTTCCGCCTTGCCGGAGGCGCGGGTTGCCTGCTGGATTTCGCGGATGCGCTCGACGCAGGCGTCCATGGTAGCGGCCATAAGCTGGTGCATGGCGACCGGATCGCTGCCTTCCACGAAGTGAGGGTCGTAGCCGTAGCCGCGCAGGAGGTGTTCGAGTTCTTCAGGGGTGATGCGGGCGAGGATGGTGGGGTTGGCGATTTTGTAGCCGTTGAGGTGCAGGATGGGTAGAACAGCGCCGTCGCGAATGGGGTTCAGGAACTTATTGGCATGCCAAGAGGTGGCGAGGGGGCCGGTTTCGGCTTCACCGTCGCCGATCATGCAGGCGACCAGGAGATCGGGATTATCGAAGGCGGCGCCGTAAGCGTGGGCAAGGGAGTAGCCGAGTTCGCCGCCTTCGTGAATGGAGCCAGGGGTCTCGGGGGTGCAATGCGAGCCGAGCGCGCCGGGGAAGCTGAAGCGCTGGAAGAGGCGGAGCATGCCGTGGGCATCCTGGCTGCATTCGGGATAGACCTCGGAGTAACGGCCCTCGAGGTAACTGTTGGAAAGGGTGGCGGGGGCGCCATGGCCGGGACCGGCGACGTACATGACGTTAAGGTCATATTTTTTGATGACGCGATTGAGGTGCACCCAGGTGAGGGATTGACCCGGGTCGGTGCCCCAATGGCCGAGAAGGCGGTTTTTGATGTGTTCGGGGCGCAGCGGTTCGCGTAGGAGGGGGTTGGCGCGCAGATAAATCATGCAGGCGGAAAGGTAGTTGCAGGCTCGCCAATAGGCATCTATCTTGCGTAGGTCGTCCGCGGGTAGCGTTTGGGTAAGGGTTGCGTTCGACTCCACAGCTCCTCCAGGTGTTCGGAAATCCGGTTATAGCGACAAGGACAGTTTGGTCGTGCGACGGCGGCGTGTCGGTGATCGTAAATGAGTTTGATGCATCGGCGAAGGTGGCGAGACCGCCTTCCGTGGAAGAGATCACCATTATGGGCGATCGCGGACGGACATGTAGCCACCATCCCAGTAGCTGAAGAGATGTTCCGCAACGCGAGCGCGATCGGCAACGACTTTTAGTGGCGCGGGTCGGTCACGGTGCCGATGGTGCGTAGCCAAGGCATGATGGGCCGACGGATAGCTGAATTGATCAGGACCCTCCCCCATACTTATGTTTACAAAGTCTTGAGGATAAACAGTTTAGGTTTGGACTTCGTGCGCTCTTGTTGAGAGCTAAGCATGTCCTTCGGACACTATGGGTCCTGATTCAAGTTTAGTGTCGGCAGCGAATGGAATGTGCAACACCGCCCGGAGGTCGGGTGGACTGTTCTATTCGCAGCCGACTTAATGGGTGATTTGCAGCCGCTCGCTTTCCGGAAACGCACGGCAGAGCGGGAATCAGGCTCTTCCGCTACGCCGGTTTACGAGGACCGATGACGGTTTGAGTCGTGCCTGTGCCGGGTGATGGAGCGGTAATTGTATTGAATGCGTGGCCGGGTGCAGCAGGCTCCAGGAAATTGGAATCCAGGTGGGAAGTGGCGTCAAGGGCCGGATCGTGGTGTGTAGATTGATGCATGATGGGGAAGGCAGCGTTTGTAGACTACTCATTTTGCGTAAGTTTGTAATTGCATTGCAGGATGAACCTGCAAGCAAGGTTAGCCGCGGTTGAGCAAGGGGCCGATGTCGCAGGCCTTTCTACTGACATCTACGAAGTTTTATGCCTTTTACATTCTTGCTGCATATGGGAGCGTACTCGGGTGAGCATAACTGAAATTTTGGGAGCAGTAGAACGATCCCGGAGTTGCATGAGCTATCAGGTAAGAGTGACACTCGCGATCCTGGTGAATCCGTCTGGAGGTCTAACTGTGTAGATCGATGTTATACATGTCCTTCAGATCAGCATGCAAAGGCGCTAGCTCAGGCTGCTTGCAAATGGCTTGCTCAACCTGCGTGGAAGCTCTCAGCGATCTAGAACCTGTTATGGCTTTTGAACCAGCGGAGAGACTTTGCTGAGGTTGGGGCGGTGGCGAAGGTGGAAGGATGGGCGAGGTTGCGCGGAAGGCGTACGGATCGGAAGTGACGGACGAGGAGTGGCAGTTTGTGCTGCCGTATTTGCTGTTGAGCCGGGAAAACAGCCGGAGCCGGCAGCACAGTTTGCGCGAGCTTTTCAACGGCGTCCGGTACATCGTGCGGACCGGCAACCAGTGGCGGTTTATGCCCAACGATCTGCCCCCGTGGCCGGCGGTGTACCAGCAAATGCGGCGCTGGCTGGCCGCCGGCGTCTTTGCAGTGTTGGTGGCCGACGTCGAGCAGCTTTTGCGGCACTTCGGCGGCCGCAAGGGCCGGCCCACGGCGGTGTGCATGGACAGCCGCACGCTGCAATCCACGCCCGAGTCGGCGCGCGGGCAGGCTATGACGGAGCCAAGCGGCGCAAAGGTTCCAAGGTCCACATCGCGGTGGATACGCTGGGGCACCTGATGGCGCTCAAGGTGACCGCGGCCGACGCCGGGGACCGTGAGCAGGTTGCGGCGCTGGCCGCCGAGATCCAACAGGTGACCGGCAACACGGTCGAGCTGGCCTATGTCGACCAGGGTTACACCGGACCCAACGCCGCCGAAGCGGCTCAACAGCATGGCATCCCTCTGGAGGTGGTCAAACATCCCATGGCCAAACGCGGCTTCGTGCTGCTGCCGAAACGCTGGGTGGTCGAACGCAGCTTCGCCTGGGCTGCAAGGTTTCGCCGCTTGGCCCGCGACTATGAACGGCTCGACACCAGCCTCAAAGGCCTCCACTACATCGCCTTCGCCGCACTTATGCTCACCCGCATGTTCAAAGCCCTCGCGTGAAAGGCATAACAGACTCTAGGGTCTTTGCGCGGCGCTTACTTTTTCCGAGCATGGAGGGATGTCGCGTGTTGCTCGCCGTCCTTACTTGTCGGACGTGACGGAAGAAGAGTGGATGTTTGTTTTGCCTTACTTGTTGTTGAGCCGCGAGGACAGCAAGCATCGGGAGCATGATTTGCGCGAGGTGTTCAACGGTGTGCGTTTTGTTGCGAAAACGGGTTGCCCGTGGCGCTGGATACCGCATGATCTTCCTCCTTGGGCGGCGGTGTACCAGCAAATGAGGCGCTGGATAGCGGCAGGCTGTTTTGAGGCTCTGGTGGCGGATGTGCAGTCGATTCTGCGGGAGTGGAAGGGCCGAAAAGGTCAACCGACGGCAGTGTGCCTGGACAGCCGAACCTTGCAGTCCACGCCCGAAAGCGGCGCCCGCGCCGGCTACGACGGGGCCAAGCGGCGCAAAGGATCGAAGGTGCACATCGCGGTCGACACGCTTGGCCACCTGCTTGCCCTCACCGTGACGGCGGCCGACGAGGGCGATCGCAGCCAGGTCGCGGTTCTCGCCGAACAGGTTCAGCAGATCACCGGAAACACGGTCGAACTTGCCTACGTCGATCAAGGCTATACAGGCCAGAACGCAGCCGAAGCCGCGCTGCAACACGGCATCCAGCTCGAAGTGGTCAAGCACCCCCTGGCGAAACGAGGCTTCGTGCTGCTGCCCAAACGCTGGGTCGTCGAACGCAGCTTCGCCTGGGCCGCACGCTTCCGCCGCCTCGCCAGAGACTACGAACGACTCGACACCACGCTCAAGGGACTCCATTATGTCGCCTTCGCCATCCTCATGTGCGCCAGACTCCTCAACACACCACCCCCAACTTCATAACAGGCTCTAGCTCAGGCTGCTTGCAAATGGCTTGCTCAACCTGCGTGGAAGCTCTCAGCAATCTAGAGCTGTGGCCGTGGCTGCTGCTAAAGCGACGAGCAAGTGCCTTGTGCCATGCTTCTAGGGAGTTCGTGAACGGATGTGTGAATGCAGCAAAGTAGGTCCCCTCAGGCAGTCGCTACGGAAGCGGGCCGACGGTAGGTGCGGGTCCTACCGGCGTCCGTTCCTCCGCTGCATTTCTGCAGTTCATGCCGTTCGAAGCGCACAAGCCGAAGATTGCCCAGGTTTTGCCGTTTTCGCGCGATATCAGCACCAGAGGAGGACTCATCTTTGCACCGGGATTCCCTAGTAAGACGTGGTCAGATTGACTAAGTCCCAACACACGCCCGATCGCTTCCCCGCCGTCCACCTTGGCAAGGGCTGTTCGCGTCCAGGCCATCATCCGGCACTCGTCGCCCTGTACACATACATTGCCCGGTGTGGCGTTCACGAGTGCTCCTACTGCGGGCAGGTCCTCTCGGGACAGCGACCGCGGTAAATCTGTCTGCTTCGCTCGACCTGCGCCTGCAGGATCGTAAATCGCGGTCGCTTTCCAGCTGCCTTGCAAGACGAGCGGATGAAGGTTGCTCAACAAGCCGTCCATCGCTTCAGCAGCCGCATCCAGAGCCGTGAGCTGGTCCAATCGCGTTCGGTACTCCTTGCGAAGGCATCCCGGATCGCCGTTCGCGCAGACCCGATTGCGCTCCGCCAGGCAGGCCCGCTGCTGCGCCAGTACCTCTGTCCGCGCCTTAGGCGCCAGCTGCGGACGCAGTCTATCGTAAACGTCGTTCAGGTCAGCATCCAAATGCGCCAGGTCGGGCGTTTGCAAATGGCTTGCTCAACCGGTGTGGAGGCGCGCCCGCAAGCTAACACCGAAGGTAGAGACACTGTTAGGAACAACGACCAGCCTGTAATGACGTTGGACAATGATCTCAAGTGATTCCTATGGTGAAGCCAAAACGTTCCACGTGAACGGCAACCATTTGCAGAACTGCTATGGATGCTGTCCAAGAGTGGTGTTCGGGCCCAATGGGGTCCAGACTTCAGCGGCGTTTCGGCAGTGGTGAGCGTAGGGCTCACACAAGCCGAAGATTGCCCATACACTACCGTCGTCACGCGGTACCAGTGTGAGTTGTTGCGACTGCTTTGCGCCGTTGTTTCCCATTAAAACTTTGGCGGTGAGCCTTAAACCCAATGAAGGTCCAATCACGTCTCCGCCGAATATCTTCATCATCGTGGTTCGTGTCCAGCCAATCGTGTCGCATCCGCCCGGGGTTACACAAATTTGTCCAGGCGTGGCATGCACAAGGGCCCCCAATGCGGGTAAATCCGCGTGGGAAAGGGACTGCTGCACGTCCGCAGCGCTCGCATGGCCTCCACCCAGAGAATCCTGAACGGCTGCGGCTTTCCAGGCGCCTTTCACCACAACCGGCGTTGCATCATCAAGTTTGCCGTCACTGACTTGGGCTGCCGCGCTTAAGGCTTGAAAGTCGTCCATCCTTGCCCAATACCGCTTGCGAAGGCAATCAGCGTCCCCCGTGGCGCATGCGTGATCCCGCTCCGCCAGCCAGGCTCTCTGCTGTGCTAACAGCTGTGTCTGAGCCTTCGCTGTCAACTGCGGCCGTAGACTGGCATATAGGCGATTGAGGGCAGCGTCTAAACGGGTCAGATCAGGTTGGTGGCACAGTGTCTTGTCGATGGGAGTGGTTGCTCGGCTGCAATCCAACGCGGAAGCCATGAGGGTTCCTAGAAGGAAACAACAAAGTATAGCGGCCTTGAAGAAGGTCATCATTTGGTTTGCCCCGCCTTCGGCACAGTAATCGGTGGAGGTAGCTCGGTTTCCAGAAGGTCGGCCTCGCGATTTGTGCGCTCTGGGTATTCCGTGTCTGCGCGCAAAGCAGCAATGGCCGGTAGCCAGCTCCCTGCCAAGGCTAAATGACCAAAAGAGGATGTCTTACCTTGATAAACACGTGAAAGCCATACCGTTTGCCATCCACTCGGAAGCGCAGTGAAGTTTGGTACACCATGATGCCGACCACTATCCCACAATGTGAGAGCCGTATCGAGTTTGTTGCCGAAGACGGCGGCATCGCAAAGGTCTGCTTCCGCTTTCGTTAACTCCGGCACGGGACCAAGTGTGCCAACCTGTTCTGCCACCTGCGCCTTGGTTTTACTTTTGAAGTTGTTGGGACTTACAAACGGCTTCAGCTTGGTTACAAGCGTAGAGGGCAATTTCATATCCTGCTCAAGATTCTTGAGATGCCATTGACCAACATCAAATCCTGACGCCACGGTCATTCCACTTCTACCTACCACAACACCCTTTCTCATTGGCACATAGCCGCGCAGCCATTGGTCGCCTTCCAGGCTGGCGATGAATGCAAAATCCACCTTGGTGCCGTATTTCGGGTTGATGGGGGCAAAGGCTGCGGGGTCGGTTTTCTTGATGAAGCGGCTTTTGGGCTTGTGGTCTGGGAACTGGATGGACCAGGCCCGCCCTGTCAGCAGCGCCGTCGCGACTGCCGTAATGACTTCGTCATCCGACATTGATTGCGCGGGCCCTGTGCCGAGGGTGCGGGCAAGGGTGCGGAGCGAATGCATGGCGGCATGGTCTCGTTTGAATGGGCGGAGATCGACCTCAGTGAAGTGCCTGTCCCAGTGTTGTGCCGTGCGGGCGTGCCAGGCTGGGGGGGAGTGGGTCCGTGCCGATGACCACGTGATGGGGGTGCCCGTGGAGTTGGTGGGCGCGCAGCCATAGCCAGGCTGCGTTGTCTTCAGCGTCGAAGCGGTCGTCAAGCACGGTGAGCTGGTTGTCGGCGCGGGAGACTGCTCCTGCCAGGCTGCCAGGTGGTGTACCCATGGCACCAGAATACGACAATAGCGAATGGCAAAAGTGGAAGGTGATGCACAGGTTTTGTCGGCGGTAGCGCAGTTGTAGAGGGGCGGCTAGATTGCGGGTGATGTGGCCTGACGTCTTCGACTGGCTATAGCGAGCAGCTTGAAGGAACTGAGCGCCGGGCGCCTGCAGGTGCAGAAAGCCGATGTTCTTAGTCGAGCTTTGCTGCGGCAACGGGAGAAGTGGGATAGGCCCACCGTCTGCGCGATCTTCTCCCGGCCCTGAGGTGAGCATTTCGGGAAGGCCACGTATCGGGACTGAACAGATACTAGCGGCAGAGAGACTGCAACAGAGCGGTAGGTTTGCCTTGGTGATGAGGGCGGGGGATGCCGCGTTTGAAGGCTAACTGCTCTGTGAGGGTGTCGCCGTTTGTGTAGGCGATGTCCGAGTCTTCGGCGTAGATGGGATCAGCCGCGGCTTGGGGTAGGGTGACAAAGGTGAAACCTCGGGTGCGGTACAGCGTGAGAAGCTCCGGGAGCATGCGGGCGTCGAAGGCACCGACATGCAGGAGAAGGATGAGGGGAATACAGCGGCCATAGACAGCCTTTGAAATAGCGCGGTAGTAGGTGATGAACTGGTCGGCAGTGGAAAGGTACGTGTCGTGGAGTTGTTGGAGGGCGTCCGTGTCGTGTTTGGCCGTGCAGCGGGTGTAGGGATCGTTCCACGCCCAATCGTCAAAATCCATAGTGACTTCCGCGACTTGGTAATGGTTGTCTTTGAGCCAGGTGCGGACCTCACGGTGTTTCTCCAGGGTGTCACCTTCGTTCAGGTAGGGATAGCGAAGCCAATGCCAGTCGTCTGAAGGAGTGGGCATGAGGGTGCGGAGCAGCGGCTGGTTCGCTTCGATGTTGGCTATGAACTGTTCGGAGGTCGTGTCGTTGAAGTCTGGGTGGGACTAGGTGTGATTGGCGAGAGGCTGGCCAGCGGCCCGCCACGCCCGCAGAATCTCGAAGCCACCCGGGTGCTCTTCTGTTTTGACGGCGTTGATGAAGCCGTAGGCCGGGGGAAGCTTTCCTCGTTGCAGCGTGGCAAGGATGGACTGAACGATCTGAAGGCGTGAGATGGCGGGTGGCCGTGGGCCATGATTAGGTAAGTCGTCGAAGGTGATGGCGAGCGGTTGCGGCGGAGGTGGACTGTGAGGCGTCTGGGCGTTGGCAGCGAAAGCGGAGAAGAATGCCAAGGCGATAAGGAATTTAGCCGCGCTCGTCGGGTTCTGCCGATCCAGGGGCCAGCGGAAAGCAGGGAGCGCACAGAAGTTTGCCATGCGTTAACGATACGTAAAGTGCTGACGAGTTGAGGTGGTGTTGAAACGCGCTTTTGCCGTTGGAGCACAGAAAGGTCTCCCTAAGCTCTCCTCATGGATATAGCCCTGACTTTTGCGTCGGGGCTTCCAGCCCTTTTGCGAACGTTCACCTGCAACCTGGAGCTCTGCCCCAAGCTGTGATGTGCCGGGCCTGCAGCCCGAAGCGCGGGAGCTATTCCTATGGGGCAGAGGTGTCTAGCTGACGGCGGTGACGTGGCGGTAGGTGGGGGTGAAGCCCAGGTCTCGGGCTACGGTGAGGATGCGCTCGAAGTTGAGGCTGATGGTGGCGCCGGCTTTTTGGGTGACTTCGTCCTCGATGGGGAGGTCGAAGTCGTCGGCACCGTAGCGGAGGGCTTCGAGGGCGCGTTCGTTTTGGGTGAGGACGGAGGGGCGGAGGTGGGGGATGTTGTCGAGGAAGATGCGGCTGAGGGCGAGGTGGCGGAGGTATTCGCCGGTGCTGATTTCGATGCCGCCGAGTTGGCTTCCAAGGGGGGTGAAGTAGGGCTTGAAGGTCCAGCAAAGGAAGCTGGCGAGGCCGCCGGTTTCGTCTTGAAAGCGGCGGGTACGGTCGAGATGTTCCAGGCGCTCCTCGAAGGTTTCGTCGAAGCCGATGACCATGGTGGCGGTGGTGCGCAGGCCGGCCTCCACGATGGCGCGTTGGGCTTGGAAGTATTGGACGACGGTGTATTTCCATTTGCTGTGGCGTTTGCGGAAGTCCTCGGTGAGGATTTCGGAGCCGCCGCCGGTGATCCAGCGGACGCCCGCAGCGAGGAATCGTTGGGCGGCTTCGGCGTAGGTGAGTTTGGCGTGATCGGCTAGGTACATGAACTCGGCGATGGTGAGGGCGTAGAACTCGAGGCGATTGCCGTAGCGGGCGCGAATGCTGCGGAACAGGTCGCAGTAGTAGCTCAGCGGCAGGTGCGGGTTGAAGCCGCCGTTGAAGGCGGCGAGGTCGCCGCCGAGGGCGAGCAGGTCGTCGAGTTTCTGGAAGACCTCGTCCTGCGCCATGACGTAACCGCCGGCTTGGCCGGGCAGGCGATAAAACGCGCAGTAGTCGCATTGGGCTACACAGACATTGGTGTAGTTGATGATGCGCATGATCATGTACGTGCAGGTGCCGGGGGCGTGGAAGCGGTGGCGGACCGTGGTGGCGAGATCGCGGAGCTGGGCGTCGGAGGCGTGGTGCCAAAGCCAGCGGGCTTCGTCGAGGTCGATGCGGTCGCCGTGGGTGAGTTTTTGCCGAATGGCCGCGAGGCTGGGGGCTTCGGTGATGGTGGCCTCGGTAATGGTGGCCTCGGCGATGGTGGCCTCGGCGATTGTGGCCTCGGTGATTGTGGCCTCGGTGATTGGCTCCGCGGTGGTCATGGTTCTATTGTAAAGAGTGGCTGAGCGGCTGGCGGTTGGGTGCGTTGATGGTTGTTGTGGCGTCGACGTAGGGTGTGTTTGGCGGAGCTGTTGGTGCGGTGGATAGATGATTGTTGCAGGTAAGGCGCAGCGTGGCCTTGGGCCAGGGCTGAAGCCCCTTTTCGGCTGTGGCTTGGGTGTGCAGGCTGAAGCCCGCACCTATACCGATGAGTTTGTGCCAGCAAAGCTGCAGGTCTCTCCGCTGCGCAGACGATGAAGCAGTCGGCTGCCACCCAGACGACAAAGTCGTCCGGGGCCCGTCGGCTGCCACCCAGACGACAAAGTCGTCCGGGGCCCGTCGGCTTCGGTCGAGATGACACAATGCATGCCGAGGCGATGACCGCTCCAGAGTGCATGTTGTGTATCTCGATGGGCTTGCTTATGGGTGAATGAACGGAAGTTCATGTGAGGCGGCTCGCTTAGCTTGGCGTGCGGCAGGTTGATGCTCCGTAGAGGGGTTTCACAGTAGAGTTGGATTTATGGCTTTCGGGAGCACCAAGGCGTTTTGGAAAAAACGGCGTCGCAGGATGAGGTGGGCGGGGAAGGCGCTGGAAAGAGTTTTTGTCCTGGTGGTTGCGTTGGGCGCCCGGGCGGTGGCGGGGCAGGGGTTGAGCTTGCATGATGCGGTACAGCAGGCGTTGGCGGGGCCGCAGGCGCAGGCGATCGGGGCGCAGGTGGATGAGGTGGGTG
>CAXTNA010000059.1:0-14185 GCA_964245535.1 uncultured Acidobacteriaceae bacterium
GCAGCTTTTATAACAGCCTGCTGGCAAGCGCGAGCACGGACAACTTCTCCGCCGAGGGGCCCGTGCTGTTTTGGAGCGCGATCGAAGTGCTGCGCTGGATTGTGCCCACGCTGCTCGTGGCCATGCTGCTGTCTGTCGGAGCGGGACTTGTACAGGGCGGCATCAACATTGCACCGGCAGCGCTGCAGCCGAAGTTTGAGCGCTTCAGCCCAGCCAATCGACTCGGGCAGATCTTTTCCCTATCCAGCCTGAGCAGCCTGGGCAAGTCGCTGATTCCTTTCGGGGCTATCTTAATGCTGGGCATCAACGCCTTACGCGACCACTGGGCGGAGCTGGTGCGGGCTTCCGACGTGGATGTGCGTTCGCTTGTTTCGACGGTCACAGCCATCACCTTCAGTGTGGTTTGGAAGTCAGGTTTGGTGCTGCTGGCGTGGGCGGCCGTAGATTACGGCCTGGTTTGGCGGCAAAGCGAAAGCAAGCTGCGCATGAGCAAGGAAGAGATCAAGCAGGAACATAAGCAGACCGACGGCAATCCGCACACCAAGGGCCAAGTGCGCAAGCTGCAGCGCGCGATGCGCAAACGGCGCTCGTTGCAGGCCGCCGCGACTGCCACTCTCGTCGTCACCAATCCAACGCACTATGCCGTGGCGTTGAAGTATGACCCCGCAATGGCGGCGCCTGAAGTCGTGGCCAAGGGACGCGATCTGTTGGCACAAAAGATCAAACAGATCGCCTATGACAACAACATCACGGTGATGGAAAACAAGCCGCTCGCCCAGACGCTCTACAAGAGCGTTGAAGTGGGCGACACGATCCCCGCGCAGCTTTACCAAGCCGTTGCCGAAGTGCTCGTGGTCGTCTTTCGCGCGCAAGCCGAGTTGCGGGAACAGGAACGCATGCGCCGCGCAAAAAACGCGGCCGGTGAGGTGGTGCAGCCGCAATGAATACCGCAGCCCTGAACAAATTTCTCAGAGGCGCAGGCGAATGGATCGTGCCCGTGACGGCCGTGACGATGGTCTTTGTCATGCTCGTGCCACTGCCCGGCTTTGTGCTCGATCTGCTGCTCACCTGCAGCATTGCGGCCTCGGTACTGGTGCTGCTGACGGCGATCCAGGTGCTGCGGCCCGTGCAGTTCTCGGTTTTTCCAAGCTTGATTTTGCTGCTGACCCTGATGCGGCTGTCGCTCGATCTGGCGAGCACACGGCGCATCCTGCTGCACGGCAACGAAGGTCCATCGGCAGCCGGTGCTGTGATTGAAGCGTTCGGACAGTTCGTAGTGGGTGGCAACTACATCGTTGGGTTCGTGCTGTTTGTCGCGCTGGTGGCGATCCAGTTTCTGGTCATCAGCCACGGTGCCGTGCGCACAGCAGAAGTCACCGCGCGCTTCACGCTTGATGCCATGCCGGGCAAGCAGATGGCCATCGATGCCGATCTAAATGCAGGGCTCATCAACGAGGAGCAGGCACGGGCGCGGCGTGAAGTTGTTTCGCAAGAAGCGGAGTTTTGCGGCGCGATGGATGGAGCGGCTCGCTTCAGCCAGCGCGATTCGCTCGCAACCATTCTCATTCTGGCAATCAACATCATTGCAGGTTTTCTCATCGGCGTTTTTCAGCAGGGCGTGCCCTTTGCCGAAGCGTTGAAGACCTACACGATCCTTACTGTCGGCGACGGCCTGGTCTCGATCCTCCCGTCGTTGCTGGTGTCCGTTGCCGGCGGCATCGTCGTCACACGCGCCGCCTCGAAACAATCGCTCGGGCTGGATGTACAGGCGCAGCTTATCCGGCAACCGATGCTGCTGCGCATTGCGGGCGGTGTGTTGTGCGCGTTTGGGCTGATTCCTGGGCTGCCCAAGCTGGCGTTTTTCGCGTTGGGCGGCGGCCTGCTGTATGCGGCCTACCGCATGAAGAAACCCGAAGCCGAAACCGTCCCAAGTGCCAAGCCCGGCGAAACAGCTGACGCGAAGGCGCTACCTTCGGTCACCGAAGCGATCGACGCTGCCCTCAAGCTCGACGAACTCACGCTGGAGGTCGGCACAGGGCTAGTAGCCTATGTCGATGAAGCCCAAGGCGGCCAATTGCTGAACCGCATTCGCGCTTTGCGCAAAAAACTCGCGCAACAACTGGGGTTCATGGTGCCCTCCATTCACATCACCGACAACGTCGGCCTGCGCGAAGGGCAATATGTGGTGCAGCTGCGTGGGGTTGAGATCGCGCGATGGGAGCTGCGCCGCGGCAACCTGCTCGCCGTGAGTTCCACGCCCGGCACCATCGATCTGCCCGGCCTCGATACGCACGAACCCGCCTTCAATGTCACTGCAAAGTGGATCACCCCGGAACTGCAGGCACGGGCGATCGCCAAAGGATGTGCCGTCGTGGAACCGATGTCCGTGCTCGTCGCGCACCTTGCCGAGCTCATCAAGCAGCACGCGCATGAGCTGCTTTCGCGTAGTGAAACCAAGCGCCTGGTCGACCGATTGAACGATTCGCATCCCAAGCTGGTGGAAGAGCTGATCCCCAAGCTGCTGACCTTGGGCGAGTTACAAAAAGTGCTGCAACAGCTGCTGCGCGAACAGGTCTCCATCCGCGATCTTGGGTCGATTCTCGAAGCCCTCGTCGAGGCTGCGGGAGTAAATAAGCATCCTGTATCGCTTGTGGAAGCCGCACGCCAATCCCTGGGTCGCGCGTTGATTTCGCCCTTGCTGGCCGATGGCGGCGAGCTCAAAGTCGTGACGCTCGATAGTTCACTGGAAGAAGAGTGCACGCGCGCCGGCAATCTTTTGCCCGGCCAGATCACCTCAAGCGCGCTGCAGGTTTCTGTCGCGCGCCGCGTATTGGACAGCTTGCGCACAAACTTCGGCGACGAAGTTGGGGGTGCTCCACCCGTGCTGTTATGTTCCTCGCCGGGGCGCTTTTATCTTCGACGATTGTTGGAGCCATTTCTGCCCAAAGTTGTCGTGATTTCGCCTTCTGAAATCCCACCCGTAACGCAAGTGCGCACGCTGGGTATGGTGCGCTGATGCCCGTGCGATCTTTCCCTTATTCGCCCAGGGACCTGCGTTCTCAGCGCGCAAACGGCAGGTCTCTCCACTGCGCCCTTCGACTACGCTCAGGGCTCCGGTCGAGATGACACTTTCGATGGAGCGCTGAAGGGAGTTTCACCAGATAAGCTGTCCACAGCTTCAGGAAGAACCCACAATGAACGCCACCGAAACCCCGAACCCGCCAGAAGCCGATACCGTCGCCGAGCCCACCGTTCTGCCTTGCAATTTCCGCTCTGCGGGGCGGCTTTCCAACGACAGCACACGGCACCTGCGCACCCTGCACGACACCTTTGCCCGCAACCTGTCGCACTCGCTCGACCTGTTCCTCGGCTCACCGCTGGATGTAAAGCTCGCAGGTGTGGAGCAGGTCGGCTCGCGGGAGTTTGTCACCACCCTCGCGTCCGGCACGTACCTCGTACCATTTACCCTGATGCCGCTGCAAAGCCGCGTGGTCGCCAAATTTGATAGCGCCCTGCTGTTTCCGCTGCTCGATCTGCTGCTGGGCGGCTCCGGCGACCCGCTCGACCAGGTGCGCGAACTGACCGACATCGACGAAGAGCTCATACGCAGCGTGACGGAGCTGATCGCCGTGCAACTGGAGCGCACGTGGAAGGCCTGCAACGTCACAGTGATGCCCTCCGCTTCGCTGAAGCCGGCCATGGTGGGCCAGGTTTTTGCCAATGAGGAGCGGGTCGTGTCGCTGCACTTTGAGCTTGTGCTCGGCAGCACCACCGCGGGCATGCGTCTGGTGCTGCCGATGGCTTTTTGCAACGCGCTCATCCGCTCCAGCCACACTGAATCCACCCGTCGCATCGGTCGGGAAACCGCATCGACCCTGCGCCTGCGCGACCGCGTGCTCGACTGCACGATGATCGCTTCGGCTGAACTGGCCGGGCTGCAGATCTCCGTCGGGGAGTTAATCGAGATGCGCCCGGGCAGCGTCGTGAACCTGCGCACCCCGGTGCACACGCCCGTGCGGCTCGGCGTCGGCAGCTACCCGCTTTTCGAGATGACCCCGGTACGCCGGGGCGACCGCAAAACCGCCCAATTGGGCAATCCCGCCAGGGCCATCCCTGCACCGGAAAGGATCTGAACCCATGATTGAAGACATAGAACAACCCGCCGCCTCTTCCCAAACCGTGCATGAATCGACCATGGCAGACAACAGCGCCCCTTTGGAACTCACTCAAGAAAGAACACCACTGCACCGCGTCATCGACGTACCTTTGGCCGTAACGATTCGCTTCGGCCAGCGCCACCTGACAGTGCGGGAACTGCTGGAGCTGAGCACAGGGTCGCTGGTTGAGCTGGACCGTCAGGTCGAGGAACCGGTCGATCTGATGCTGGGGGAACGGGTCGTCGCACGTGGCGAGGTAGTGATCGTCGACGGCAACTATGGCATGCGCGTAACAGAGGTCATCGAGATGCCCGCTTCCGCGTGGAACGGGCGTGCAGGTTTGGCAAATCTCCCCAAGCCGCCTTTGGCTGGGGTTTCGTCCATGGCGTCGGCTGCGGCGCCAGCGCCAGCGCCCGGGATTTGAGCACATGGATAGCAAAGGTTTGATTGATTCGAAGCAAGCTGCGACGCGCTTCGTCACCTTTCGCCCTTCGCCGTTAAGCCTTGTGCCGGCTTGCGTGAAACGAGCGCGTTCTCCTTTCGCGGCCATGCCCGTGCTTGCGAGCACACAGCTGTATCTGCAGTTGGCACTGCAAGGGAACGTCTTCGATCTTGCAGCCGCTGTGGATGTGGTTGGCCGCGATCCATGCGCGGTGTTACGGCTGTTTGCGCTGATTGCCGAGGAGTTCCCTGAAGCGGCAAACCGGCCACAGCGGCTTGAAGATTGTCTCGCCGGGGTGGGACGGGTGGAGCTTCGGCATGCGCTTTCAGAACCGGCATCCGACCGGGAAGAACAGCGGCGCGCGATTCCTTTCGCCGGGGCATCGTTCACCCTGGCGCACTACGCGCGCACGGCCGCGGTCTCGTTGGGGCTGGGCGGCGATCAGGCGTTCCTGGTGGGCCTGCTGCACGCCATCGGCAGCTTGCCGGCAGTTCTGGGGCGTACAAACCCTGTGTTCTGCACGGAGGCATCCGTGCAGATCGCCACAGACCTTGCTGCGGCCTACCACCTGCCGCCGAACCTATGCCGCGCGCTTGCCGCCGTGCATCGGCAGGAGCCCGGCTCCATTTGGGTTGCCGTGCTCGCCGCTGCACACGATCTGGCGGCAAAGGCCGGCATCACAATTACCGGCACAGTCGGTTAGCCGAAGGCACTCCCACAAAGGAGAGTGCCCCTCACACCAAAGAGTGGGGCGGACGCGGTGACTTGTCCCTTATCGTAGACTAGACTCGCTTCGAACGCCCATCGGGTCGAACCTGCTCGGGGGCTGTCGTTCGCTGAAGCATGCTGAAGCAGATCGTCAAATTCGCGCTGCACCACTCCCGAGCGATGCAGCTGGTGCAGCGGCTGAACCGCGATCGCGTTCGCATCTTGATGTATCACCGCTTCCCGCTCGAGCACAGCGGCAACTTCGACCGGCAATGCGCCCTGCTCGCGCGCGAGTACAAGGTAGTTTCCCTAGCTGAAGCCGCCCGACGGCTGCAAGGCAACGAACCTATCGCGAACTTAGCGGTCATCACCGTGGATGACGGCTATGCCGACATGCATGACGTTGCGTTTCCGATTCTCCAGAAACACGCGCTTCCGGCAACCCTCTTCGTCACCACGGGATTTATCAACCGGACCTGCTCCATGCCCGGTGACCGTGTGCGGCGCTATTTTGCATACACGGAACAAGAAAGTCTGCAACTGGTAGACGACCGGGGCGAGGTGCATGTATTTCGAACCAAAGATCCCGGAGCCGCCGACCGCCTTCGAGCGCTGCTGAAACGTGTTCCCAACCGTACGCGGACGCACATGCTTGCCGCGCTTGAGATCGACCTCACACCAGAAGACCGCAAAATCCCTCCGGCTGACTACACGCCCTGCACCTGGGGACAGCTGCGCGCGATGGCCGAAGGCGGCATCTCCATGGGCGCGCACACCGTCACGCACCCCATCCTGTCTCGTTTGGAAACCGTGGAAGAAACAGAGCGCGAAGTTCTTGAGTCCAGGACGTGTATCGAGCGCGAGCTTGGCAAACCTGTAGACCTGTTCGCATATCCCAACGGAACGCCGGAGGACATCAACGCTGTGAGTGTCGCGTGCGTGCACTCCCATTTCCGCAGCGCGGTAACGGCAATCCCCGGTTTGAACGCGCCCGGTGCCGACGTTTATCAGTTGCTGCGCCTGCCGTGTGATCCCGACATGCCGATTGCGCAACTCGAACGCATGCTCGCAGGACCGCTGCGCCGGCGCTGAGCCTTCCATGCAAAGCGACTTTACAGGACGACACGTTCCATGAATGAGGCCATAACCCAATACGACGTTGCCGTGCTCGGCGCCGGACCCAGCGGGTTAACCGCCGCCTATTGCCTGGGCAAAGCGGGCGCGCGCGTGGCGGTGCTGGAGCGCGCACCGCATTGCGGCGGTCTGATGCGCGGTGTGCGGCACGGCGGCTTTTCGCTCGATCTCGGCCGCAAGGAACTCTACGCCCGTTTTCCGGAGGTGCATCAGCTCTGGACGGAGCTGCTCGGCGAAGAGTATCGCGAATACCCGCATCGCGTTGGGGCTTTGTATGGCGGACGCATTCTCGTAAAAAACGCTGTGCCGAAAGGCCGGTTCCGCGGCATGTCACTTGTCCAGATCGCCCGGCTGGGCGGCTCCTACCTCCTTAGCCAACTCAAGCCCGGCCCGCGTCTCCCCCGTTCGGTGGAGGAGTTCTACTTGCTTCGCTATGGCCGTGCTTACTACGAGTTTTTCGTCCGCGGGTTTTTGCTGAAATTCGAAGGCCGCTCGCCTGCGGAGATGCCGCACACCGACATTCCCCAACCCGTGCCGCGCTTCGGCTTTTTGCGCCGCCAACGGAAGGCGCCGGCTAAGAAACCGGACGTCCTGTTTAGCGGTCAGGAGACCTGGCGGCACCCGGCAAGGGGGACCCAGCAGATCGTCGATCGCCTGGAAGCGGAAAGCCGCCGTAGCGGGGTCGACTTTCTGCTCGACACTGAGGTACTCGCGCTCGCGGTGGACGGGGAAAGCCGGCATCGAGTGCGTTTCCGGCAAAACGGCACCGAGACTGAACTATCGGCAAAGTTTATTGTTTCAAGCGCTCCTTTACCGCTGTTGACGCGCCTGCTGCAGTCGCCGGTGCCCGACACCCTGCGGACGCCGCCCCCGGAAGAGGTGATCTTCAAGAAATCGACCTCGCTTGTGTATTTGTTTGCCGACGGCGAGCCGTCGTTTCCCCATAACTGGCTTGAGGTAAACGACCCCCAGTTCAAGATGGGCCGCGTGGTCAATTACGCCACCTGGAACGGGAACATGGTGCCAAAAGGCAAGACCGGCCTTTGCATCGAATATTTCGCCGTGGAAGGCGACCCGGTACTCGATCTAGACAAGGACGGCCTTTTCCAGCTTGCGGTGCAGGAAGCCTCCGCGAATGGCTTGATTGACCCTTCCCGGATTGAGGACCACCTGGTCTTACAGCTTCCGAAAACGAACGCGAGCACCGTCATTCATGAGCGCAAGCAGGCTTGGTTACGTGAGGTCGCAGACTATGTCGGTGCGCTGCCGCGCTTTTTTGAAACCAGTCGCCCGGGCATGGATCGCGCCACCCTCGCCGGCATAGAAGCTGCAGAAGCCTGCCTTTCCGGTGGAGACATGCGCCGCCGTAGTCTGGCCGCTTCCGCTGCGGAGCTGTAAGCGATGTGGACACTGGACATCGAGGCACGCCGGCGGTACGTGCACGGCATGGTCCGCTTGGGCGTTTGGTATACGCGCCTGCTGCTGGAGCGGGGCGAGGTCCGAAGCGAAGACCTGCTCCTCGCCTTATCAAAACGCGTGGATCTTTACCGTTTCACAGACCTTTGGAATGGCGTAAACGAAGCCGAAGACGGTCTCGCCGACCCCGCGTGGATGGACCACGCCACGCAGATTGCCCGCTGGATACGCGACACGCCGATGACAGCAACAGACCGGCTGGAAGAAAAGGTCTTAGCATTTCTTGCCCCGACACTCGAGGGGCGTGTGCCCAAAGACGTCGGGCCGCCGCCGGCACGCCCCTTCGGTTGCTGGACCTTTGACCTCGGTTGGCCCGGGCTGGCGGATGGCCCCGGTTTCCTGGGGAAGCTTTCCAATCGTACGCATGTGGCGGCGATGGTTCGCAAAGCCGTGGGGCTTTCCCCTTCGCCGTCGCGTAACGGCGTGCTGCACATCATGAATGTGCTGGTGCCACGATCGCCTTTCGACGATCTCCGTGCGCTTGCGGCTTCTTTACAGGCGTTGATCGCCTATCTGCGCGACGAGCAGCCGCAGGTGCGCGAGCTTTGGTGCAACACCTGGCTGAACGAACATCCCAAGTTCCACGAAATTTTTCCCGAAGTTTGGTTCGGAAATGCGACCGTCGCGCCACCGGGGAATCACCGGAACTGGTGGGGTCAGTTTGCGCGGCGCGATGGCGACTTCAACGCCACGCTGGCGCAACAATTCCGAGCGAGCGGCGGTGTGTTTCCTTTCCGGGCCCTTCTTTGCCATGCAGGGCTGGAGACGATTGACGCGCACCTCAAAGCAAATTACCTGTAACCCTCCAATGTCATTTCGACCGGAGCGCGAAACAAGAGGTGCGGCGCTACCCGCGTGCCTCGTTTTTGCAGAATCGCACAGCTTCGGGGATGATTTACGCTTTGCCCGCCAGCTGCCGCAACACATACTGCAGGATGCCGCCGTGCTGGTAATACAAAATCTCCTGCGGCGTATCGATGCGCAGCGTCACCGGGAACTCGATCGTTCCCCCGTCCGGCGTTGCCGCGCACACGGTCAGATTCTTTCCGGTCGCAAAGCCGGAATCGAGCATGGAGCGCAGTTGGCCTGGTTTGCCGAGCGTGAAAAGCTCTTCGCCGGTAAGCGCATAGCTTTCCGCGCTTTCGCCGATCTGGAACTGCAGCGGCAAAATACCCATCCCCACAAGGTTGGACCTGTGAATGCGCTCATAGCTTTCAGCGATGACGAAGCGTATGCCCAGCAGCTTTGGGCCCTTCGCGGCCCAGTCGCGACTGGAGCCCGAACCATATTCCTTGCCGGCCAAAATACAAAGCGGCACACCGCGCTCTGCATATGCCACACTGGCGTCGTAAATGCTCATCGGCTCGCCCCAACGCGGGCCTTCGATCAGCAGCCGTGTAACGCCGCCTTCGGTGCCGGGCGCCAGCTTGTTGCGCAGGCGCACATTGGCAAAGGTGCCGCGCACCATGACCTCATGGTTGCCGCGGCGCGAGCCGTACGAGTTGAACTCGACCTGTGCAACCCCGTGCTCGGTCAAATATTTCCCCGCCGGGCCGTTGGCTTTGATGGAGCCCGCCGGCGAAATGTGGTCCGTGGTCACGGAATCGCCCAGCCACGCCAGGCAACGGGCACCCGTGATGTCTCCGACCGGCTCGGGCATCGCCGTCATGCCGTCAAAGTACGGCGCTTTGCGGATGTAGGTCGAGTCGGTCTCCCATCCATAGGTATCGCCGGAAGGGAACTTTAACTGCTGCCAGTTCGCATCGCCATCGGAAACGGTGGCGTACTGCCCACGGAATAGATCGGCATCGATGGAGGCATGCACCGCATCGGCTACCTCTTTTTGCGTCGGCCAGATATCGCGCAAATAGATGGGTGCGCCGTAGTGCCCGCGGCCCAGCGACTCGGTCTCAAAGTCGTGCTCGATGTGCCCTGCCAACGCATACGCAACGACCAGGGGCGGGCTCATCAGATAGTTCGCGCGCACCTCCGGCGAGATGCGCCCCTCAAAGTTGCGGTTCCCGCTGAGCACCGAAACGGCCACCAGCCCGTGGTCTTCGATCGATTTTGAGACATCTTCAGGCAATGGGCCGGAATTACCGATACAGGTCGTGCACCCATACCCAACGACCTGAAAGCCCAGCCTATCCAGGTAGGGCAGCAAGCCGGAACGCTTGTAATAATCCGTCACCACACGCGAACCCGGCGCGAGCGACGTTTTTACCCAGGGCGGTGTGCGCAACCCGGCTTCTACCGCCTTCTTCGCCAGCAAGCCGGCGGCCATCATCACGTAGGGATTGGAGGTGTTGGTGCAGGAGGTGATCGCGGCGATCACAATCGAGCCATCGGTTAAGTAGCGATCCGGATTGAGCCCAAAGCGCTGTTCCACACTCTTGATCGGCTCCAACACTGCAATAGGCGCACCCCCATGCCCCCACTGCAGCGCTTCGACGCGATTGCTTGGCGTAAATACGTCCGGCAGCGTCGCAGCTTGGGGAACCGGCACCTCGGCCGGGTTTGAGTGCTCGGTCAGCAGAACCTCCACAGCATCCGGAACCGCCGGGGCTGCCTGCCCATCCGACGATGCGACATCGCCCGTGTCCGACACCTGGCCGCCCTCCCCCTCCCAACGCACCATCTGGCGCTCGGCGGAGCGGTTGCCATTGGCGCCGATCAGCGATGGCAGCACCTTACGAAAGCTTGCTGGAGTCTCCGAAAGCAGCACCCGATCCTGCGGACGCTTGGGGCCGGCCACACTCGGCTCCACGGTCGCCAGATCGAGAGATAACAGAGCGGAATATTCGGCATCGATTGCCGTTTCGGCAATCTCGGGCGTATAAAACATTCCTTGCGCGCGGTAATAAGCCTCGACCAGCGCGATCTGCTCCTCGGGCCGCCCGGTCAGGCGCAGGTAGCGCAGCGTTTCGGCGTCCACTGGAAAGATGCCGCAGGTGGCACCGTATTCAGGAGCCATGTTGGCGATGGTGGCGCGGTCGGCGAGCGGCAACTCCGCAATACCGGGGCCGAAAAATTCAACAAATTTGCCCACAACCCCGAACTTGCGCAGGGTTTCGGTGACGGTCAGTACCAGGTCGGTTGCGGTCGCGCCTTCGCGCAGCCGCCCGGTCAGCTTGAAGCCGACCACCTGCGGCACCAGCATCGACACCGGCTGACCCAGCATGGCCGCCTCAGCCTCGATGCCGCCCACACCCCACCCAAGCACGCCCAGGCCGTTGACCATCGTGGTGTGGGAGTCGGTGCCAACCAGCGTGTCCGGATACGCCACCACGTTGCCGTCCACGTCGGGGGCCGTTGTAAAGACAACACGCGCCAGGTACTCCAGGTTGACCTGATGGCAAATGCCCATGCCCGGCGGCACGGCTGAAAAATTGCGAAATCCGGTCTGTCCCCATTTCAGAAAGGCATACCGTTCGCGATTGCGGCTGAACTCGAGCGCCGCGTTCAGATCATAAGCATTTTTGGTGCCATACTCGTCGACCTGCACGGAATGGTCGATCACCAGTTCGGCCGGCACCAGGGGGTTGATGCGCTCGATCTCGGCCGGACCGCCGCCAAGCGCCCGCATGGCATCGCGCATGGCCGCTAAGTCCACGATGGCCGGCACGCCCGTGAAGTCCTGCATCAGCACCCGGGCGGGCATGTAAGCGATCTCGCGCGAAGGCTCCGCCTTGGGCTCCCAGCGAGCCAAAAACAAAATATCGTCGGAGGTTACGGTGACGCCATCCTCACGGCGCACAAGATTTTCCAGCAAAATGCGCAATGAAAACGGCAAACGCGCCAGTTGCAGGCCGTCGATCTTTCTTTCCAGCGCCGGAAGGCCGAAGTACTGCACCGTGGTGTTGCCGGACTTCAAGCGCGCGGCGGCGCCAAAGGTATCGGGGTGCGACGTAGGAGGGCGAAAAGCCATGGACATTCTCCTGAAATGCTTGGTCTAAGTTCTAGGTTCTAACTTTAAGTTTCGGAAATGCGCAACGGAGGGCGCGAGAAGGTCCATGACCGAGGTTTTCTCTAATGCTGGACGCAACGCAGGCGCGCGCGACGAATCTTCTATCTAAGGTCAGAGCCGATTGCGCGGGCAGGAACCAACGTCGCCTAGCAGGACCGGCCGCGATCGTGCCGGCCGTGGCGAAATCGCTTGAGAGTCGCGCGACACATGAGGATATTCTACGGCAAATCCAAGCCCGGGTAATGGCACTTCAGTGCCGCCGAAGTTACCAGAGTGTGGCAGTTTGGTTGGATAGGGTGCTCGCTGATGCCGTGGGTTTGCATCTGAAAATGGGACGCACCGTTAAGTTGGGCGCACCGCTAGATCGGGCGCACCGCTTTTTAACTCGCGTCCTTTTCCGAGGAACAGTGTCAGCAAAGTAAGAGCCTACGAGGATTCTATGAACAACAGCGGCAACTACGGTCACCTCCAGATGAACCAGGGCAACCCGGCTTTCCTCCGGTACCGCCGCAATCGTTGGGTCACCCGTTCTGTTGCGCTAGGGCTGGCAGGAACCGGTTTTCTGCTGCTGGGCACTGCGGGTTGCAAAAGCAATGCGAACCCCGCCACGATTGTGAGCCAGGGACCAAACGGCCAAGACGCACAGGATCCTGCTGCCGGCAATATGGCGCAGCCCTATACGGGCGGCTCTGCCGGTGGTTATGGCTCCGCTGCAGGCTACCGTTTTGCGGCTCAATCAAATAGCAAATCGACCCGCGTGCTGGGTGCCAGCCAAAGCTACCCATCCCAGGCCAGCGGAGAAGCCTACCCGCAGAACGGGCAAGCGTATGGGTTCGCACAGGCCGGTTACGGACAGGATCAGGCGGCACCGATCGTGCGCCAAACGCCCTATGGCGCGCAGGATGGCTACAGTGGCGGCTACGCCGATGCCGAAGAAGCCGGCGAACAGGCCATTGCCGAAACGGACCAGGCACCCCCGCCGCTGCCTGAATATGACCAGCCACCTGCGCCCGAGCCCAACGACCTTTGGACCCCGGGCTACTGGAATTACGCGTCCACCGGCTACTACTGGGTACCCGGTGTTTGGTGCGCTCCACCGTTTTACGGAGCGCTTTGGACGCCGCCCTGGTGGGGCTTTGAGGGGAGCCGTTACCGCTTCCACCGCGGTTATTGGGGACCCCACGTCGGCTACTACGGCGGCATCAACTATGGTTTCGGCTACGTCGGCACCGGCTATTACGGCGGGTATTGGCGCGGGCGGGATTTTTACTATAATCGCGCCGTCACCAACGTAAATGTCGAGCGCGTCCGCAACGTGTATGAGCGCACTGTAGTGGTCGACGGCCGGCAATATGGTCCGCGACCGACGGATCGGACCAGCTACAACGGCGGCCGTGGCGGGTTAAATGTGCAGCCGCGCCCGGTGGAGTTGGCCGCCGACCGCGAAGCCCACTACCCGCCCGTTCCGGCACAGCGCGACAACCGCCTAACCGCCGCTGCCAACCGCAACCAGTTCTTCCAGACCAACGGCGGCCGGCCGGCCCAGGCGTTCGCCAATCGCCCCATCGGCCCGCAGGGAGGCATCGCCGAGGCGCCACGAGAACAACCGTTCAACCGGCCCGGCAATCAGCACCTGCTGCAGCCCGGCCCCTTGGCCAACGGAGTACGCCCCCCAGCGCCGGCAGGCGTACGGCCCGGCCTCCCCGACGGGCGTCCGAGCGGCTTCCAGCCCGGCGCCAATCAAAGCACTGCCGCCCAACCTGGGACGACTCAACCCGCTGTCAGGCCGGGAGTTAACTATCGGCAGCCCGGCTTCCAGCAGCCCAGCCCACAGCGGCCCGGCTTCCAGCAACCTGGTCAGCAACAAGGGCTTCAGCAGCCCGGCCTGCAGCGGCCCGGCTTTCAACAACCTGGTAATCAGCAACCTGGTAATCAGCAACAGGGGATTCCGCAGTCCGGCCCGCAGCAACAGGGCAATCGCGCGAACTACGAAAACCGGCAAGGACCGCCGGCTTATTCCAACAATCAGCCGGCTTCCGCCCAGCAACCCGGATATGCTCCATCCAATGTTCGTCCCGGGTTCGACAACCGGCAGCCCGGCGTGTCGCCAGCAGGAAACCGGCCCAACTTCTACAACCGCCAACAGGTGCCCAATACCCAGCCTGCCAACCGGCCAAACTCTCCGCAGCAGCCCACGGTAGCGCAACCCACCGTGCGCCCGGACGTTCAGATTCGGCAGCCCGGCTTCCAACAACCGGGCGTTCAAGCGCCGGGAAGCCGTTCTTATGGCGACAACCGGCA
>CAXTNA010000060.1:0-1777 GCA_964245535.1 uncultured Acidobacteriaceae bacterium
CCCCCACCGACGCCCGACGTGCCGCACGCGGCTGCTGCAGCACCCTCGGAGATGGACCAAACGCTGCACGCGCCGACCAAGATTCCGAAGATCAACATGATCAAGGACACAGGGCCGCCGCCGCCGCCAAACTCAAGCAATGCCAGCTTCGCCAGTGCGAACGGTGGCAATCCGAACTCGCTCTTCGGGGACATCAACGGTACGGGTAGTGGTACAGCCACAGGTCCTGTGGTCGCGGTCAAAAAGCCCAGTGGTCCGGTGCGTATCTCGGGCGGCGTTATGCAGGGGCAGATTACCAATCGTGTGAACCCGACCTACCCTGCGATCGCCCGCTCCGCACGTATGAGCGGCACCGTGGTGCTTAGTGCGCAGATTTCGAAGACGGGCACCATCGAGAACCTCAGCGTGATCAGTGGACCGGCCATGTTGACGGGCGCAGCCATCGACGCCGTGAAGCAGTGGCGGTACAAGCCGTACATGTTGAATGGCGAGCCGACCGAGGTAAATACCACGGTTACCGTGAACTTCAACCTGAACAGCGGTGGGTAAGCCCCAGCGCGTCACCGGCTACCCTGCCCGTGGGATGGGATAACCCCCACGGGCGGGGTAGTGTTGTTCCAGAACGCTCCTGCGCCATGGGCCAGCCTCGATTTTGTTTTTAGCCGCCGCGGCAGTATTTGTTGCCGCTTGATTTTGATCCTCCCGTTCACGTCCGCTTCGGCGCGAACCGCACTACGGTAATCTCTTCGCACTCAGCTTCAGTACTCAGCTTCAGGAGGAAAGAAACATCGTGATTCTCGCTCATCTCGCACAGTCTGCCCACGTCTCTGTTGCCTCGCTCGCCCTGCTTCTGCAAGACAATGCAGCCGCCGGCCCCCAGGTGGGCTTCAGCCCCATGCAGCTTTGGGGCAACATGGGTATCCCCGCCAAGGGCGTCGTTCTGATTCTGTTCATCATGTCGATCTGGTCGCTGGCCGTGATCATCGACCGCGCTATTTATTTCTCAGCCGCGCGGAAGCAATCGCGTGAGTTTGCGCCCCGTGTAGCCAATGCACTTAAAGAAGGCCGCCTGGATGAGGCAATCAAGGTTGCTGACAAATCCAAGAAGTCGCATCTGGCCGAAGTGGTCACTGCCGGTCTCACCGAGTTTCGTTCTTTCGGTTCGGGCGGCGCGATCACGGAAGAGCAGGTGGAAAGCTCCAAGCGCGCGTTGGAGCGTTCGGAAGCCATTGTCCATGCCAAGCTGAAGAAGGGTCTGGGTGGTCTCGCCACCATCGGTTCCACGGCTCCCTTTATCGGTCTGTTCGGCACGGTGGTCGGTATCTTGAACGCCTTCCAGTCGATTGCCAGCTCGAAGGCAACCGGTATTGGCGCCGTCGCCGGCGGTATCTCGGAGGCTCTGGTCACCACGGCCTTCGGTTTGCTCGTAGCCATTCCCGCCGTGATGTTGTTCAACTACTTCACGAACAAGGTCGAGGCGTTTGACGTGGAAATGGACAATAGCTCGTCCGAGTTGCTGGATTACTTCATCAAGCAGGCCCACCGCTAAACAGCGGGTTTCTACAAAGCGGAGCCATCGCTGGATGTGAGGTGCACTCCGACCTTGCATCCAGCGGAAAAGCAACACGCCGCGCAGCGGCATCTACGGGAGAGGAATCCCGGATGGAGTAGACGTTATGGCAATGGCAACGCGGAATGAAGGGAAAAAGGTCAACTCCGACATCAACGTCACGCCGATGGTGGATGTGATGTTGGTGCTGCTGATCATCTTCATGGT
>CAXTNA010000060.1:1877-13983 GCA_964245535.1 uncultured Acidobacteriaceae bacterium
TTGGTGCTGCTGATCATCTTCATGGTGATTGTGCCGAATAATCCAAAGGGGCTGGAAGCTTTGGTGCCACAGCCGCCGAAGACCAAGGCGCCGGACGTGCCCAACCAGCGCACGATTGAAGTGATCGTGCAGCCGGCCGGCAACGGCCAGCTCTCATACAAGATCAATGACGAGGCCATCGCCAAGCAGGACATCACATCGCGGCTGCAGCAGATTTTTGCGATTCGGCAAGAAAAGGTGATGTTTGTGAAGGGCGACCCAAAGTTGGACTTCGGTCCGATCGCTCAGGTGATCGGCTTTGGACACTCGGCTGAAGTGACCAACATCGGCATCATCACACCGCAGGTAGAAGCAGGTCATTAATCATACCGTTACCGATTTACAAAGCGGATTGATCATGAACCATCCTGGACGGCGGCAGAGATTTTCTCTGCCGCCGTTCTACTACCTGCTGCTCTGAAATGGCTGTAGACCTGGATTTAAGAACGCTTCTAATCCGTTCAGCCACGCACACCGGCCCATACACTAGGAGCTATGAGGAATTGGAGGAGATGGGGCATGCTGGCTGCGGTGCTTTGCGGCACTGTCTGGGCAGATGGGGCCGCAGCACAGGAGCCGCCGCCACACGAACAGCCCCCTCAGGTGGCATTCACCTTCGATGATCTTCCGGCGCACGGGCCGTTACCGCCGGGCATGGCTCGGCCGGCGGTGGTGGCCAGTATTTTGCGCACACTGCGGCAGGAGCAGATGCCGCCTGTTTACGGTTTTGTGAACGGTTTTCGCGTGGCGCGCTTTCCATACCAGATCCATATTTTGCAGGCTTGGCGGGCAGCCGGCGAACCTTTGGGCAATCACACGTGGTCGCATCCGGAACTCGACAGGCTTTCCGCCGCCGCTTACGTGGCCAATATCGCAAAGAACGAAGCATTGTTGCGGCAAGTCGACCCGCAAGGGAACTGGCACTGGTTTCGCTACCCATTTCTGGAAGAAGGGAACACGGTCGCCAAGCGCGAAGAGGTGCGGGCGTGGCTGGCCGCGCATGGATATCAGCTTGCAGAGGTATCCATGGACTTTCAGGATTACCTTTGGAACGAGCCGTACGCACGTTGCGCGACCAAGCACGACGAAGCGGCCATCCGCACGCTGCATGACACCTACCTGGCGACCGCCGACGAATACATCGGGGTGTATCGCGAGCTCGCGCACCGTTTGTACGGCCGCGATGTTCCTTACATTCTGTTGATGCATGCGGGTGCGTTCGATGCGCGCATGCTGCCGGAGCTGATTGCGCTGTTTCGCAAGCGGGGCTTTGCGTTCACCACGCTCGAAAACGCGATGGCCGATCCGGTCTACACTGCCGATCCAATGATTCCCTCGCCAGGGGGCGCGACCTTCCATGAACTGGTCGCTGGGGAACGGCATGTTGCCGTACCGGATGGCCAAGAACCGGATAAGCTGCTCGACGGGCTGTGCCGGTGAATCGCATGGGTCAATGACCCTCAGTCGCGTTAGACAAAGCTTGTACGCCGCCTGCACCGCACCTAATGTGCTGTCCAGAACGCTTCACTGGGCTGCAAGGCCTCCCACCGCGGTTGACGCTACCACAAAGGTGGTACACGACGCGACGGACAAGGGAGCATCCTTGCCACGCAAAGCTCGCATCACAGAGTCATTGCACGTTCATACCAGTCTTACGGTTATAAGACTGGCAACTTGTGGATTCACGGTTTGATCGATCCGTCAGGGGATGTCATCGTCCTTGGACGAGCTGACATCAAGTCCGCATCTTTTTACATCGCCGCTCCAGACGGCGTGGGGTTCCTCTTTAGGAGATTGCATCAATGCGTAACGCGAAGTTCAGGTCGCTACTTAATCCAGGCACGAAAGTCACTGCAAAACAGCTCCGGGCAGACCAGGAAATTGTCGCCTTCGAGCGTGAAGTGCAAGGACTCAGCCGTCGTAAGTTCATGGGTGGGCTCAGCGGGGCAGCCGCTTTGGTGGCGGGTGCAGGTTTTTTCGAGGTTCCCAAGAGCTTCGGGCAATCCACCACGCCGCCTATTACCGATGTCCTAAACTTCGCCTTGAATCTTGAATTTCTTGAGGCCGGCCTATATCACTTCGTCTCCACAGGATCGGCGCTGCCGGGTCTGGCCACTGGAACCACGCTACCCTCGACAGCTCTTTACACTGCCGTGCAGGCCGATGCCCCTACCGCTGCGCTTGCCGCTGCTCTTGCAAGAGATGAAATGAACCACATCGCCCTTTTGCAGACCACCATTTCCAATCTGGGCGGCACTCCGGTTAGTGCCCCGGTGATGAACTACGCCGCGAAGGGTGCCCTCACGACCGCGGCGCAATTTTTGGCCACAACGCGGCAGTTCACCTCAGTTGGGGACAGCGCTTATAACGGCGCGGCGCAGTTTCTTGTAAGCAATGCCACGGTACTCACGGCGGCTGCACAGATTACCGGAGCAGAAGGCCAGCACATGGGCGCCGTGAATTATCAGTGCATCACGCAGGGCATAACCGCAGCGCTCGCCGGCAGCGCGACTGCCATGATCGACATTCAGGATCAACCGCCTGCACCGACGCAGTACTTCACTGTCTTTACTACCGGCAGTGCCGCTTCTACCGCGTTACTTGGCTTCTCGCCTTTACGGACCACCGAACAGGTTCTGGGTGCGGTGTACGGTGTCTCGTCGGCTACCACGCTCACGCCGCCTACCGGCCAAACTTCGGGCGGATTTTTCCCGGCCGGTCTGAACGGCAACATCAAGTCCACCTAGCGCTGAAGCGCTGTTTGCAAACCTGAGCCGCTCGTCGGTTCACGAGATTCCCTTTCGCAGTGCTTCAGGAGGAACAATCCGTGTCTAAGTTTTCGAATGAGTCCAATACCGCCATCGCCGAGCGCTCTGAGGAGCAGCTTGTGCAAGAGGCCGCGCAGTACCGGAGTGAGCGGGCGAGTGCTCGTCTTGATCGCCGCAAGCTGATTACCAATCTTTCCATGGCCGCCGGTGCAGCAGGAATGCTCGGTGTGGCTGGTTGCAGCAATGCCGGTCCTGCACCTGTAACGCCGGGCAACACAACGCCTACCGTGCAGGATATTCTCAACTTCGCTTTGAACCTGGAGTATTTTGAGGCGACTTACTACTCTTTCATCGTCACCGGTGCAGGCCTTCCGGCCTCGCTGACGGGCACCAATCCCGGAACAGTAACGGGTGGCGCCAAGGTGACCTTTCAGTACAGTGCCATTGCGAATATTGCCGCGAACCTGATGACGGAAGAGGTGGAGCATGTGCAGTTGCTTGTTTCTACCATTAACGCCGTTTTCGGCGCTGGGGCGGCTATCTCCATGCCGGCTCTCAACTTGGCTGCTGCTGGTGCCGTAACCAGCGACGCTACTTTTGTGGCGACCTCTCGTACCATTGAGGGCGTCGGCGTAAGCGCGTACGCGGGCGGCGCACAGTACCTTACGTCCAATATTGTGGCGTTGGATTATGCAGCGCAGATTCTGTCGACTGAGGCACAGCACGAAGGCGCTCTTCGGCAGGCTTGTATCTACTTCCCGAGCGGAACGATCACGTCGCCAGCGGCGGATGCTCTGGATACACCGCCCACTGTTAGCGAATTCTTCAATACAAGCAACACGACAGGCCTGGCTCTTGCGCGTACGATCTCTCAGGTTCTGGGCATCGTGTACGCCGGTACGCCAAACGCGGCAATCACAACTCCGGCAGTAGGCATTACAAAGGGTGGTTTTTTCCCTGCTGGTTTCAACGGAAATATTTTCAGCACGTAGGTCAGTGTCTTGTTATCACAATCACAAGAAAGGGCCGCCGGCAACGGCGGCCTTTTTTGGGATTGCGTTATCTATTCTGCTCAGTCCAGTAGCGCTTTATAAAGCGCGCACCAATGAGCGAAGCGTTAGACCTCGAGTCCGATCATCCGCATAAGAGCCAAGCCATTGCTTCTGGTCACTACGCCCTCCCGTAGAGTGTGGTCAAACCGGAGCTTACCTTCGACAATGCTATCTTCAAAGTGGGCATTGTGGATGAGCGCTGCTTCTGGACCGGTGATGGAGGTCAGGGCAAGATCATGGGTGCTGAGAAGGCCATAGGCACCAGCGGCGAGTAGCGCCTTGACGATACCACTGGCTCCCGCCACGCGGTCCTGCGAATTGGTGCCCGCTAGTAGTTCGTCAAGCAGAAACAGCACAGGCGGGTGCGTACGGGCCGCTTCGCACACAGCACGCAATCGCAAGATTTCGGCATAAAAGCGAGACCGGCCGCTTTGCAGAGAGTCATTCACCTGAATACTGGCTGCGACTGTTACCTGACTCAACCGCAGACGGTCTGCGCGCACAGGAGCTCCGGCCATGGCCATCACCGCTGCTGTTCCGACGGAGCGCAGCAGTGTGCTTTTGCCGCTCATATTGGAGCCGCTGATGAGCAGCAGACGCGTGTTGGCATCCAGCGTGACATCATTGCGAACGCAGGCGCTTGTCGGCAGCAGTGGATGGCCGAGCGCTTCTGCGCTGAAGGTTGCGTCGCCGGAAACGGAAGCGACGAACTCCGGAAGGGGATCCGCGGGATGTTCAAAATGGTAAGCCGACAAGGACAGTAGAGCTTCCAGTTCGCCGAGCGCGTTAAACCAGCCGGCCAGTTGCGCGCCGTGTCGTTGCCGCCAGGCTTCGATCAGTAAGCCCAGTTGAACGGAGTACAACAGGGGAACATTGAACAACGCCACCGCCCCTCGCTGGTCGATGGCTGTAGATAGCCGAGCTAGCTGCCGCAGCGATGCCGAGGCAGACTGCGACCTGGTGAGCAGTGCTGCCTGCAAAGCTTGCAATGTAGGCGTAGCAAAGCGTTCGCGCTCTAGCTGTTCCAGCAGATCTGCGACAAGCCCAAGCTGTGCCGCTGAGTGCTGCGCCTCGTCGAAGAGGGGGCGCAACCGGCGCTGCCAGAGAAAATTTACGCCCGCATCGATGAGCACGAGCGGCAACAGGATGAAAGGTGAGTGCCCACTGAGCCAGCGCAGCCCAGCGATCACCGTGAGCAGAGCGAGCAGAGGCGCGATCCACCGCAGCGCGCGCGGAAGCGTCTGCTCCGCTTTTGCCCATTGCAGTAATGGCAAACGCGGCAGCCGCACCACCTCCGGCCCCGGCAGGCTGGCGATTCGCTCGCGCAGGTCGAGATAGTCGCGTAGTTCCGCCACGGCCTCCTGGCGTTCCCGCACCGCCGTGACTGGACCGCCTTCGAGAAGAAACATTCCAAGCGTCTCTTCCCCGAGCGAGGTGCGGGCGGTGCAGAGCAGCTCAAACAGGCTCGCCGCGCCGAACAGATCCAGATCGCCGGCAAAAAGACTCGCTTCCGCCTTTGCTTGCAGATCCGGCGGTAAGATTCGAGGGCGCCTGCCCGCCCACCGGTCCCCCATCCGCGCGAGTCCATGCTCATACCATGCGATGGCACGCTGACTGCGTGCACCCGCGGCGAGCACCCGGGCATGAAACCAGGCTGTTGCCGCAAACCCAAAACAGGGCAGCAGGATCCACTCCCAGGCAAACAGGTGGCGCGCGAAAGCAAACCATGCCGCGGCAAGCACCGCTGCCGCCCAAAGTAGCCGAAGATACCCCAGCCACATGTGCTGTCGCCGCCGTTGGTTCGCTTCCTGCAGACACGCGGCAAGGCGGTCTGTATAGACCGCTTCTACAGAGGAGGAAGTTGGGGAGCTCGGTGAAGATTTCCCGTTCGATGAAAGCTGGCTCATAACGATACAGTGCGCCGTCGTTTCCTGCGCTGGGAAGCGCAACTCATAGGCTATCCTGAAGCTATGCCGGCTACCGCGGAATCACGCCTCGCCAATCCTGTGCCTCCTGCCGCCGAGCCCTCGACCAAGCGCTCAGCGCCGTCCGAGGCCTTTGAATCCTGGGGCCGCTATCCGGTGTATGAGGCCAAGGTGCACAACCTGCACTGGCAGGGCGATTTTCCCCGCGCCATCGCCGGCGTACACCATGGGGCGCTCCCGGTGGGCATGGGCCGCAGCTATGGGGACGTTTGCCTGCTCAAGGACGGCACCCTGCTGAAAACGACGGGTATGAACCGTCTGCTGAACTTCGACCCGGAAACTGGTTTGTTGACGGCCGAAGCCGGTGTTACTTTAGCGCAGATCCTGGATTTTTCCGTGCCGCGCGGATTTTTTCTCCCCGTGACCCCGGGTACGAAATATGTGACGATGGGCGGCGCAATCGCAAACGACATCCATGGCAAGAACCATCACATCGCCGGCACCTTCGGGAATCACATCACCCAGTTCGAGCTCGTGCGGTCTGACGGTGCCCAGATCCACTGTTCGCCGACGGAAAATCCCGATCTGTTTTCGGCGACCATCGGCGGCATGGGCCTGACTGGTGTGATCACTTGGGCGCAGTTGCGCTTAAAACCGATCGTCAGCCGCATGGTCGATTATGAGGGCATTCAGTTCCATGGGATTGACGAGTTTCTCGACCTCACCGAAAAATCCCAGCATGTCGAATACACCGTCAGCTGGGTTGACGTGAACTCAACCGGCAAGAATTTTTGCCGCGGCATCTTCATGCAGGGCGATCATTCACAAGTGCCGGCACCGCTGAAGCCCTCCGCCGAACCGAAGCTGATTTTTCCGATGGAGGCCCCGAGCTGGGCGCTGAATAGCACAACCGTCGGTATGTTCAACACGCTCTTCTTCCACAAGCAGATTAAAAACCGTGTGACTGCGTTGCAGGACTACGAACCATTCTTTTACCCGCTCGACATCATGCTGAAATGGAACCGGATGTATGGAAAATCCGGCTTGCTGCAGTTCCAATACGTGATTCCGTGGGAAAACGCGCGGCAGGGCACCGTGGCCATTCTGCGCGAGGTATCGAAGTCCGGTTTGGCAAGCTTTCTTGCCGTGCTGAAGGCCTTCGGGGATGTGCCCTCCCCGGGCATGATGAGCTTCCCCAAGCCGGGGATTACCCTGGCGCTTGATTTTCCCATCAAGCCTGGCAAGAGCTTCGAACTTTTTGATCGTCTGGCGCAAATGACGCATGAGTTTGGCGGTCGCTTATATCCGGCCAAGGATGCCCGGATGACCGCACCGCAGTACCAGGCCTTTTATCCGCAATGGGAGCGTTTTGCGCGCTACAAAGACCCGGCAATTACCTCCAGCTTTTGGGAGCGCGTCGTTGGCGAACGGGGTTTGGCGCGTTGAGTCCCGCACCGATTCCCACACTGCCCGGCGCGGACACCACAGCCGAACTGCCGGCGACGCTACGACGCAGCCCATCGCGTCCGGACGCACAGGGCCGTGCGGCATTCGGAGGAGGATCCATCTCGCGCGTGCCGCCGAAGCGCATCCTTGTGCTGGGCGCGACCTCCGGCATTGCAGAGGCGACCG
The DNA here is from genome assembly GCA_964245535.1 of uncultured Acidobacteriaceae bacterium. Classification (GTDB taxonomy): domain Bacteria; phylum Acidobacteriota; class Terriglobia; order Terriglobales; family Acidobacteriaceae; genus Granulicella. Next base: position 9,294 of record CAXTNA010000060.1, read on the forward strand.
TTCGCATCTGGGCTTCGCGTGGAGAGAGCCTTTTTCTGGTGGCACGCAATGCCGATCGTTTGTCCGCAGTGGCTGCCGATGCGCGGACGCGCGGTGCGCATCTTGTCGAGACAGCCGTTGCCGATCTCGACAACACGGCCGCGCATCCGGAGTTACTGGCGCATGCTATCAACGCGTTAGGCGGTCTGGATGTTGCTTATGTCGCTGTGGGACTCTTGGGCGAGCAATTCCGTGCCGAACGCAGCTTCGCCGAAGCCGAACACATCCTGCACACCAACTTCATCGTGCCGGCGAGCCTGCTTACCTGGCTGGGAAATCACTGCGCGCAACGCCATGGCGGCACGCTGGCGGTCCTTAGTTCCGTCGCGGGCGAGCGCGGCCGCAAATCGAATTACGTTTATGGCTCTTCCAAAGCTGGGCTCACCGCCTTTGTCGACGGCCTGCGCAATCGCGTAGACCGCGAAGGCGTCCGCGTGCTGACCATCAAGCCCGGCCCGGTGAAAACCGCCATGACCGAAGGCATGAAGGGCGAAGGCAAATTTGCCGATGTAAATAAGGTCGCCGCCACGATCGTGACCGCCATCGACAAGGGCCCAAAGGGTGCAGACGTCCTGTACGTGCCGGGCATCTGGCGGATCATCATGGGCGTGATCCGCGCAATCCCCGAAGGCCGCTTCAAGAAGATGAATCTTTAGCGCGGGACCTCTTGAAGGCTCTCAGCATTCCCCACTATCTTCTTTCAGTTCCAGTACAAGAGCGAATAGCCGGTTTCTGCTCAACGGAACCGTCCTGAGCACCAGTACCTTTACTGAAAATCCAGGGTGGTGTCGCCAAGCGAAGCACTATGGATCTCGACAGCAGTAGCCATGCTCAGTTCCGAGCAATAAGGTCAATGCCTTCGCTTCCAATTACCATAGCGAGAGTCTGCCTTCAAACCGAAACGCGTAGGACACGATCAGCCAATGGTCCGATCTACGCCGTTTAAAGTCGCAAAACCTTCGGTTTTGGCCTTGTTCTCAGAATGGCGCCTAAATTGCTTATGCAGTCGCATACCTGATTGAACCCTGAAGTGCCAATGCTATTTCCTGGAGGACCATGTCACTGAAACCCTTTTCCCATTCAACAAAGGCGCTTCTTGTGAGCGCCACTCTTCTTATCGCTGACACCACTCCTCTTCTCACTCCTGCGGCTTACGGCCAGGGCATCACCACCGGTAGCATCATTGGCATTGCTGTTGACCCTTCCGGCGCCGTCATCTCCGGCGCAACGGTCACTGCCATTTCTAAGGACAGAGGTATTCAGACCAAGGAAACCACTGGTAGCAACGGCAGCTTTTCTTTCCGCAATGTCACCGGCGGCACCTACACCGTGACTGTCGAGGCGTCTGGCTTTGAGGTCACCAAGATCCAGAACGTCCGTGTCGATGCCGGCCAAATCAACGACCTCGGTTCCACCAAACTCGGACTCGGCGCAGCCTCCACCAGTGTCGAGGTTTCCGAGTCCAGTGCGCCTCTGCTCGAAACCACCGAGTCCCAGATTTCGACGACATTCTCCTCTCTCCAGACTGAGGATCTGCCACTCAACGGTGCGATCGACAACATCGCGCTTTTCACCCCCGGCGTCGCGATCGGCCATGACGACAGCTTCAGTAACTCAAACGGGAACAATCTTTCCATCAACGGCAATCGTTCCAGGTCGAACAACTACGAAATCGATGGACAATCCAATAACGATAACTCCGTCGGCGGCCCACAGATCTTCTTTGCGAATCAGGACGCCCTTCAGGACGTCCAGATCATCACGTCTAATTTCAGCGCCCAGTACGGGCGCAACATGGGCGGTGTAATCAACTACGTCACCAAGAGCGGTTCTAACCGCTTCCATGGCTCCGGCTATGAGTTCTTTACAGGCGATTTCCTGCAGTCGCGCAACAATGCCGAGATTGTCGCTGGCATTAAGGCGCCACCCCGCTATGTCGACAATCGATATGGAGGCACCTTTGGCGGCCCCATTTTGAAGGACAAAATCTGGTTCTTCGGTGGCACCAACTTTGAGCACCGCCGGCAGGGCTTTAACCCTCTTAATCCGTCGAACCCTACGCCAACGCCCCAAGGTATCCAGCAGCTCCAGGCGGCCTTCCCCGGCAACCCTGCTGTCGCGGACCTCGTCGCCTCCGGTCCTTACACCCTTCAGGCCACCCAACCCGCCAATAAAGCGCCGGTCGTGCAAACTACCGTGACCGGACCGAACGGCCAAACTGTCATCATCCCGTTCCAGAAGGTCACCATTCCGGTCGCCCCCTCGTACAACGACCAGGAAGACCTTGGCCGCCTCGATTGGCAGGCAACCGAAAAGGACCACTTTTTCATCCGCTACCTTTACCAGAACACTTTGAGCGGTGGGTCTCAGCTCAGCAATGGGTACGTATACACAGTGCCTGATGCGACGCACTCAATCGGGGCCGATTGGGCCCACACCTTCTCCTCTGCCTGGGTCAATCAGCTTCGCTACTCCTTTCAGCAGAGCAAGTTGTTCTTCCAAGGGGGCACGCAGCCGAACTGCGTCAGCACCTCGCTTTCCAGCTGCACCACCTCAGTCGGCATTTCGGGCTCGCTCGGCTATGGCTATGCCACCAATCTGCCCCAGGGCCGTACTGTCAAGGTCACGCAGGTGCAGGACAACGCCAATTGGACCCACGGCGCGCACTCGGTTTCCTTTGGCGGTGATTTCACCGAACAAAACTCACCGAACGTCTTTCTTCCCAACTACAACGGTGGCTTTTCATACTCTTCCTTCTCGAACTACCTTCAGGATGTGGGTACGCTCACCATTGGCGACGGCAGCCCTGTCATCCCGTTTAAAGAGCCTGATTTCGGTCTGTACATCCAGGATGATTGGAAAGTCGCTCCGTCGCTCACCCTCAATCTCGGCTTCCGCTATGAGTTCTTTGACCAGGCTGTCAATACGTTGAACGCCGAAACCATCGCTCACGAGACGGGTCCCAACCCTTTCTGGGACAAAACCCTGCCGCTGGCTGCACGCGTGTACCCTTACACGAACCGCAACTGGAAGAACCTTCAACCGCGGCTGGGCTTCGCGTTCAACCCCGCATCCTTCAAGCGCCTTGTAATTCACGGCGCCTACGGCATTCAGTACGATCCCGCCTTCTACAACATCTTCCTCAACTCCGCGACCGCAGCGCCGGTCATCAACATCGGCACGGTTACCTGCGCCGGGAATTGTCTTCCCAACGGCAGCAGCGGCGCCTCAGTGCGTGCTCTCGACTTGCCGAAAATTCCAACGGGGGTCAATCCCACGAGCCGCAACTACACCAACAATCCCTCGACATTTGTGAACCCGCGCGGTCAAACCTACAATCTTGGCGTCCAGTACGACATCCATGCCGCGGTCCTCGGCATTTCCTATGTTGGCAATCACGTTTCCCGGCAATTTCAGTCTATCAACGGCAACCCCTACTTGCTACCTATCGCGCAGGCCTTTCCCAATGTCGTAGCACCTTCCAGCCTCTGCTCGACCCCAGGTGCTATCGGACTTGGAAGACTCAACTGCAACCAGGCAAACGTGACTACGCGCAACAACAACGGTTTCAGTAACTACAACAGCCTGCAGGTGCAGGTACAAACCCGCAACTATCATGGGGCTACCGCTAGCGTCAGTTACACCTTTAGCCGCGCCATCGACAACTCCGACGAGGTTTATGGTGCGTCGAGCCCGGCCGGGACTCTCACGAGCATTCCTTTCGCTCAGAACCCGCTCCAGACGGATATTCCTGAGCGCGCTGTTGCCAACTACTCTTATCCCAATCTCGCTTCGGTCGCCATCAACTATGTTGTGCCGGGTTTCTCGAAGCAGAGCGGGCTTTTTGGCCGGCTCCTTGGTGGCTATGAGGTAGCCCCCGCTTGGGTCTTCAATAACGGCGAGTCCTTTACCCCCTACCAGTACTACACAGCCACCACCTTTACGGACAAAACCAGCAATGCGGTAGCAAATACAAGCAGCTACTGTGATCCGAAATTCGACGCGCGCAATGGTTATGATGTTTGCCGTCCCGTGCTCGCCAACGCCAGAGCCCCACTCACAGCTATCGGCATCTACGTGCAGGACCCGACTCGGGCCATTTCCACTGCCGGCACTGGCTTTTACAACTACCAATCTGTCGCGGGCGGCAAGCTCAACCAGCCCATCAGCATCAACCAGGCACATTGGCTCTATAACAACAAGTCCTATGCCAACCTGGTTGGCAATCCATATCCAGGCTCACCGCGTAATATTACCCGGGGTCAGGGTTATAACAATCTTGATGCATCTATCATTAAGAACACGAACATCCGCGAAGGTATTGACCTAAAGCTGTACCTCCTCGGTTTTAATGTCCTGAATCACTCCTTTGTCGGCAACCCCGATACCTTCATCGAAGACGCCGCTTTTGGCACCACGATAGCTAACCAAGGCAACCAGCGTTCCTTCCAGATCGGGGGCAAGGTCCTCTTCTAGTTCTGTGGAGGCACTGCAGACGTTTTTCGATGATACATCGCAGCGCGTTTTTCCTTCCCAACACAAAGGCCCGGCTTATGTCGGGCCTTTGTCATGTGACCGCGCTACCCGGAGCTCCCTTTACCAGCTCAAGACGCCATCCACAGCTGTTCCCTTACTGCTGCGCTTGCTGGTG
>CAXTNA010000061.1:0-10680 GCA_964245535.1 uncultured Acidobacteriaceae bacterium
GCTGCAACCTGGCCTGCACCTATTGCAACGAATTCGATGACGTTTCCAAGCCCACACCCATCGCGGAGATGCGCCGGCGTGTCGATCATCTTGGGCGGCTCGGCACGGCGGTGATCACCATCTCCGGCGGCGAGCCGCTGCTGCACCCGGAGCTCGATGAGGTCATCCGCCGCATTCGGCATAACGGCGCCATTGCCGGCATGATCACCAACGGCTACCTGCTGATGCCTGAACGCATCGAGCGCTTGAACAAGGCCGGGCTCGATCACATGCAGATTTCCATCGACAACCTCATGCCCGATGAGGTCTCGAAGAAGTCGCTCAAGGTGCTTGATGCCAAGCTGCGGATGCTGGCCGAGCATGCGGATTTTCATGTCAACATCAACTCCGTGGTCGGCGGCGGCATCCGCAATCCGGAAGACGCGCTGGTGATCTCCAAGCGCGCGCTGGCACTGGGATTTTCGTCGACGATCGGCATCATCCACGACGGCTCCGGGCAGCTAAAGCCGCTGGGCGAGCGCGAGCGCAAGGTGTGGGAAGAGGTTCGCTCGCTCACGCGGCGCTCCTACTCGCGCTTCAACGGATTTCAAGAAGCCATCGCGAACGGCAAGCCGAATGACTGGCGATGCCGCGCGGGATCACGGTATCTCTATGTCGATGAGAACGGCATGGTGAGCTACTGCTCTCAGCAGCGCGGTTATCCCGGCATTCCCATTGCCGAGTACACGAAAGAGCGCGTGGAACGTGAGTTCCTCACGGAAAAAGGATGCGCGCCGAATTGCACCATCTCCTGCGTGCACCAGGTCAGCTATATCGACCATTGGCGCGCGCCGCAGCCATATAAAAACAAACATGGCGGCGGCGCCGATGCAGCGCTGGAGCTTGTGCAGATTCAGTAGCTGGCAATCACTTTTCCCACCACAAAGAAGTGTCATCTCGACCGAAGCGGACAGCTTTACCGTCTGCGCAGTGGAGAGACCTGCAGGTTGGTGCCCTGCCAATACTCCTCATCCTGAGTGCGGCGAAGAACCGCTGTACTTCGCCGCACTCACATGGACAGCTTCAACGAATACTGAGGTCCTTCGCTACGCTCAGGATGACAACGGGTGCTCCGGATATTGTTCCTGCATCACCACGACTATCTACTTATGCGCTACTGTGCGATGCACGGCAGCCGCGGGAGCCGCTTTGCTCGCGTCGACTTCGGCCTGATCGATGGCGGCATACATCTGCGCCACATCCGCGACCTCGATCCACTTCGTCGGCGTGACGACCACAATGGTCGGCGTGTGCTGTAGTCCCAGCTTCATGCCCTGATCGGTCGTGGCATTTACCTCGTGGTCGAACTGCCCCGTTGGGTCCACCACGAACGGCATCTGTTTGCCGGCTTTGGTCATAAAGCTTTGCGTAAAGTTGCGCAGATCGTCCTTCGAGGCAATCCGGTACTGCGAGGCGAACACCTCGCGCCGGTACTCCTCCGCCAATTGCGGCGACACCTTTGCCTTCAGATAATGCGCAAAGACCGCTGCCTCATGACTCCAGATGTGACTTTGGATCTGAAAGTCGTACTCTTCCAGAGGAATCTTGTAGTGGCTCACCGCGGCATGCACGATCGGAAACGCGTGCGCACACGCCGGACACTCTAAATCCTCATACTCAATGACCGCCACCTTGGCGCCCGCCGGGGGCTTCAGCATCGACGTGTCCTTGAAAGGCTGGAGTTGGTTCGGCGGAACCGAAGTCTGGGCCGAAACGGCCGGTGTCGCAACGCACGAGATGGACACGACGGACGCGAACGAAAGGAAAACGGCAGGAAAGAGCGAACGGGACATGGGCATAACGGTGGGGCGACCCCTCGGCGAGCGCGGAGCTCTCTTCCTATTCAATCACCTGCGAACGTCTTCGTCATCTCCATTGTCTGTCGTATTGCCGAGATCCCTCGCTCCATGCAGGATTCGCCCCATGTGCACGCCTTCTTTGTAGATACGAAACAGAATGACGTAATGCCATACGGGGCCAAGCGGATGTCCGAGCCGAGTTCTGGACGCACTCGAAAGTTTTGAGGGTTACGGGTAATACGGTCGAGCTCGCCCTGCAGTTTCTCCAAGAAGCGTCTTGCCTGTGCCCGACTACCTCGTGCGATGTAGTCGCCGATGACCGTGAGATCACGCGAAACGAACGGCGATAAGCCTAGGCGCACTTTTCCATCGGATCACGCGGATCACGCGGGTCACGCGGGCCGCCTGCAGAGCTTGGTCGCGGCTTATCCCGGTAATTTTCCAATAGATCAGCAAACACCTTGCCTGCCTCTAAAGCCGGCCCCGCATCGGCGAGCGATTCTTCGACAGCAAGGCGAAATCGTGCCAGAGCTTCATCGGCAAACTCAGCATCCGGTTTGGCTTCCATACGAAGGGCCATGATGTCCTCGCTGCTTTCAGCCTAGCACCGGTGCTATTCTGCGAGCGAAGGAAAGACGAAATGTTCATCGCTCTGCTCTGCCTTGAAGCGCTTACGTTGTTGGTGGTCCTCCTGGTTCTGCTACGCCGCCCAGCCACGCCGCAGGAGAGCGCGCCCGACCCGCGGCTGCAGGCCCTGCTTGCCGCCGATCTGCCCAATCTGCCCCATCAACTCGCACGGGCGCAGGCGCAGGGCGAGGCGCTCGAACGGCTGCTGAGGAGTGAACTGATGCAGCTGCGGCAGGAAAGCGCCGAAGCCGCTGCGCGGGCGCAGGAAGGCACCGGCAAGCACGCGGAAGCGCTGCGCCGTGAGCTGCTGACCAGCCTCGGCACCCTTGGCGATACCCTGCGTGCTGGGCTGGACACGTTTCGCGGCGACCACAAGACCGAGGCCGAGCGGCTGCGCGGAGCCGTCGATGCGCAGCTTGCCGGTATCGGCCAGCGGGTCACGGCTTTCACCGCAGACACCCATAAGCACCATTTGGAGCACCGGGAAGCGCTGCATAGCCGATTGGAGGAACTCGGCCGCGCGCAGCACAGCCGGCTCACCGAATTGGGCCGAACCCAGGGCGATCACCAGGAAAAGCTGCGCTCCACCGTGGAAGCGCGGCTGGATCGGCTGAACGAAGCCAATGCGCAGAAGCTCGAAGAGATGCGCGCCACGGTAGACGAAAAGCTGCATGCCACGCTGCAAACGCGGTTGACCGAAAGCTTCGGCGCCGTCACGGATCAGCTCACCCGGGTCCACACCGGGCTTGGGGAAATGTCCAAACTCTCCTCCGATGTCGGCGATCTTTCCCGCATTTTCACTAATGTCAAAAGCCGTGGTGGCTTTGCCGAGGTGCAGCTTGGCATGCTGCTCGGGCAGATGCTCGCGCCGAACCAGTTCAGCCAGAACGTGAAGGTAAAACCGCTCACGGGCGAGATGGTCGAATACGCCGTGAAGCTGCCGACACCTAACGGTGAAATTCTGTTGCCCATCGATGCGAAGTTCCCGCGCGAGGCCTGGGAACGACTCGAAACCGCGTATGCCGAGGGCACCACGAGCGAGATCGCCGGCGCCGGCAAGGCCTTTGAAGCGGCGATCCGTACCGAAGGCAAGCGCATCTGCGAAAAGTACATCGCGCCCCCGGCTACCACCAACTTCGCCGTCATGTTTCTGCCCACCGAAGGGCTGTATGCCGAGGTCATGCGCCGCGATGGGCTGCAATCAGATATCCAGCAGAGCTGCCGCGTCACCATCGCCGGTCCGAGCACGCTGTCCGCGTTGCTGAACAGCTTTCAGATGGGCTTCCACATGCTCCACATGCAGCAAAAGGGCGACGAGGTATGGAAGGTGCTGGAAAAGACCAAAGATGAGTTCACCAAATTTGAGGGCCTGATGGGATCTATGGAGAAGCAGGTCGGCACCGTGCAAAATACCATAGAAAAACTGAATACACGCACCCGGGCGATCAATCGCTCGCTACGCGATGTCAGTTTGGAGGAGAGCCAAGCAGAGGTGGGATCGAAGCTCAGCAATGGCAACGGGACGACTGCTTTCGATGGCCTCATTCCGATGCTCGCGGCAAGCGAAGACAGCTAGGCTTGTTGCCACAACCTGACGCTTAGCATTCCGGGGCCTTGCGGGTACCCCGGCCCTGATCGCGGAAGTATCGCTTCCGCCGACAGGAAACACATTCCCAGGGAAAGACTCCCCACCAGGTGAGCACGGTGCGCTCCAGGAACGAACCCCGGTTTACGCGCCGAAAGATGCCCGGGTTGCACCGGCTGCATTGCCGCAGGCTCGCCGAGGAAGGCAGAGCTGCCGGGATGGCCATATCGTCAGGCACAATGCCATGCTAACTGATGGGACGCAAACAGCGTCGGCGTTCTTTACACGTTTCCGCAGCGCCAGTATGCTTGGGCACTGGGGCCTTGTGCGCCGCGTGCCTTTGCGCGTCAAAGTCACGCGGGGAGGCCACGCAGAATGCTGCGTGCAAGAAAGCCCCCAACAGCAAAATCCGAGGAGATGGAAGCGATGGCAGCAGTAGATGAAAAGGTCAAACAAATTATTGTCGAGCAGCTCCAAGTCGACGAAGCCGAAGTGACACCGGGCGCAAGCTTTCAGGAAGACCTCGGTGCGGATTCGCTGGACGTCGTCGAGCTCGTCATGCAGTTTGAAGAGGCCTTTGATATCCAGATCCCGGATGAGGACGCGGAAAAGATCAAGACCGTGAAGGATGCTACCGACTACATCGAAAGCCATCAGAAAACCAAGTAGCGGAAAACCAGAAAACCGGCCAGGGTTGGGCTAGGAACAGTCGCAGAAGGGCACACAAAGGAAGATGGAGCAGCGTCGCGTCGTCATCACGGGGCTCGGTCTGATCTGCGGGGTCGGCAACACCGCACCGGAGGTCTGGAACGGCCTGATGGCCGGCCGTAGCGGGATGGCCGAGATTACCGCATTCGAGCTCACGGGACACCCCGTTCGTTTTGCCGCCGAGGTGAAAAACTTCGACGTGCATCAATTTGTAGACAAGAAGGAGGCTCGCAAGATGGGCCGCTTCATCCATTTTGCGATGGCTGCCGCCCAGGAGGCGATGCAGCACGCCGGCCTACAGGTCACCCCGGACAACGCCGATAACATCGGTGTGGCCATCGGCTCCGGCATCGGCGGCTTCGACATCATGGAGCGGGAACACACGGCGCTGATGAACGGCGGTCCGCGGCGTATCTCCCCCTTCTTCATTCCGGCGACGATCGTCAACCTGGCCGCGGGCCATGTCAGCATACGGTATGGCGCCAAGGGACCCAACGTCGCGACAGCGACCGCCTGCACCACGTCCGCGCATTCCATCGGCGATGCGTTCCGCATTATCGAACGCGGTGATGCCGATGCGATGATCGCGGGTGGCGCCGAAGCCGCTATCACGCCGCTCTCCGTGGGCGGATTTGCCGCCATGAAGGCGCTTTCCACACGCAACGATGATCCAACCCACGCTTGCCGGCCGTTTGACCGGGACCGTGACGGCTTTGTGTGCGGGGAAGGTGCGGGCATTTTGGTTTTGGAAGAGTTGGAGTTTGCCAAAGCGCGCGGCGCCCACATCCTGGCAGAAATTATCGGCTACGGCATGAGCGGCGACGCCTTCCACATGACGGGCATGGCGCCCGAGGGTGAAGGATGTTCGCGCTCCATGAAGCATGCGCTGCGGGTCGCGGGTATCTCCCCTGACCAAATCGATTATGTGAACGCGCATGCGACCTCGACGCCGCTGGGCGATGCGCTCGAGTCGCAGGCGATTGAGACCGTCTTTGGAGAGCGCGCTAAAAACCATGAACTGCTGGTGAGTTCGACCAAGTCGATGACCGGCCATCTGCTGGGCGGCGCGGGTGGCCTGGAAGCCGGTATCAGCGTGCTGGCAATGCAGCATCAGATTGCGCCGCCGACGATCAATTTGGAGAACGTCGATCCGGCCTGCCGTTTGAATTACATCCCGAACAAACCGCAGCCCGCGAAAATAAACTACGTGCTTTCAAACAGCTTCGGATTCGGCGGCACGAACGGTTCGTTGGTTTTCAAGCGGTGGGACGGGGCGTAGGCCGAAATGTAACCTCCTCTTTCAGCGTCATCTCGACCGTGGCGGAACGGTCCCCATCGTCCCGCGCAGTGGAGATATCTGTGGATTGCGATTCAATCTTGACGCAAACAGCGGGTCTCCACCGCGGCTCCGCCTTCGGTCGGGATGACACCACGAAAAGTGGCCGCTGTTTTCATTCATCTTCTAGAGTTCCTACATCAATTTGCATCGTAGGAATGAGGAGAAATCTATGGCATTTCTGACGGTAGGTAAAGAAAACAGCGCAGATATTCAGCTCTACTACGAAGATCGCGGCTCCGGAGCGCCGGTCGTACTGATCCATGGATGGCCGCTGAGCGGTGGTTCGTGGGAGCGGCAATCGGCGGCGCTGCTGGGTGCGGGCTACCGCGTGGTGACGTATGACCGTCGCGGCTTTGGTCGCAGTTCCGCCCCCAACAGCGGGTACGACTACAACACGATGGCCACTGACACCTACAAGCTCCTTGAGGCGCTGGATTTGCAGAATGCCGCGCTGATCGGTTTTTCGATGGGTGGCGGCGAGGTGGCTCGCTATATGGGCAAATACAACGACGGCCGTGTGACCAAAGCAGGCTTCATCAGCGCAATTACCCCGGCTCTGAGCAAGGACGGACAAAATCAGGAAGGCGCCGACCCGGCTATCTTCGACGGGATCAAGGAAGGGATCGAGAAAGACCGCTTTGACTTCCTACAAAGCTTCGGCAAGATGTTTTATAACCAGAAGCTGCTTTCGCATGCCGTTTCGGAAGCCAAGTTGCAGGCAGACTTCAACGTGGCCGCGCTTTCGAGTTATCAGGCGATGTTGTTCTGCGTCGATGCGTGGCTGGAAGACTTCCGCGACGATATAAAGTCCATGACGGTGCCGACGCTGGTGATTCATGGCGACGCCGACCAGGTTGTGCCGTTGGCCGTGAGCGGTGCGCGCCTGCCCGCGTTGATCCCAACGGCAAAACTGCATGTGATCCCGGGCGGCCCGCATGGCCTGATCTGGACGCATGCCGCTGAAGTCAACACCGCGCTGCTTGAGTTCCTGCGTGGGTGATGCCCACAGCAGCCGGGCTGCAGTGATTTACGCCGTCGCTGCAGCCCAGCCGGCGCGCATTAAAACAATGAGCAAAAACCAACCGAACACCGCGATCAACCCGGAACTCGCTTTTTTGCGGGCCACGATGGCCAAGCCGAGCCCCAGCAGTACGGCTGTCCATAAGGTAAACACATCAAATGAGGTAAGCAGCGTTTTCAGCGCGCCGGGCGTTTCAAGGTAATAGCCTGGGTTGCTGCCGATCATGGTTTCCAGCGTGAAGCTTTCCGGACTGCGGCCGGCGTAGAGCAGTATGGCCGAAAGCAGCGTCTTCACAATGCCCGGTAGCAACGCAAAGGTGGACATCGCGAAAACACGGCCATAGGTGGCCGAGCCGCCGAAGCCGAAGTTGATCGTCGCAAACAGCACAGCGGAGATCACCGCAAGAATCAATAAATTCGTGACGGGCGCCGCGTAAAACGAACCCATGTAGCTGTATTGCATCGTCCGATGCTGGGTCGCGAGTTGCTCGGGCGGCACATTCGCGAGCCGCTCTTCCAGCTTGGGCTGCGACCGGATTTCGTTGTCCACCAGCTGCGACCAGCCGACCTTCTGCTGTATAGCCACGGTCATGACATACGAGCTCAGCACCAGCAAGAGGAACGGCAGCCACCAACTGGCGCTACGCAGGATGTCGGTGAAAGTCTTTGAGGGCGCCACAAAGGTATCGAGGACGCGTTCGGTTTGCGATAATGGGCGGGTGTCCAGCGCTAAAGCCATCTCAGCCATGGAAAGCTCCTTCGAGTACAGCTGGGGAATGCACAGCAGTGTACACGGAAGAGCCGTTTTTTTGCGGGTTTAGCATGAAACATTAGTCAATCGCCGGTATCCTACCCAGAAGGAGCCGTTTTAGCATCTTGCGGCGATGTGGAGATTTGCCATGCTCAATAGAGCTGCTTATGAAGCCGTAGTGACGAGCCTCCTCGGTCCAAATCTTGTCGCGGATCTTGGGAATGCACTCCTTCCCTTATGGATGCAGGACACGATTGCCACGCATGGTCCGACGGACTTCACGATCGTCCACCTGCGCGAGCATGGATCGAGTCAGGACTATCTGTTTGATATCACGCGGCAACGTGCCGTCGCTGCCTTCGGCATACCGATCTATGTGGCCGATCAACGAGATGCATCGCGGGAAGCGGGATATCCGATGCGCTCTACCCGTGAGCGAGTCGGCGCAGGGCGCACAAAGCCGTACTTCGTTAAAGGGCACCTGATTGCGCACTCACTCGGTGGCGGCATGGACATCAATTTTGTTCCGCAACTGCGAAGAACGAACGGCGGCCAGTTCAGGGTGTTGGAAAACCAAGCGAAAGCCTTAGCACAAGCGGGTGTGCAGGCTTTCTACTTTGTTTATTGCATCTACCCCCGGGACGCGAACCCGAGGAATATCGATGTGCCCAAACAGTTGCAGCAGTACCTTGTTGAACCTTCGGGGACTATCCGAAATACGGCGGATTTTGAGAATATACAACGGGCATAAATTGCTCTGGCGGCTGGGATTTCCAACACGGAAGGACGTGCTCTACTTCCCTGCTTAGCCTTCGGTGGCCGAGCCGATCGCCACCAGCATCTGCACCGCGAAGGAAAGCCCGCGCTTGCCTGCCGGTGAGGTCGCCTGTCGCAGGATGCGAAACATGCTCGGTGTGTCGCCATCGGGTTGCGGGCCTTGCATGCCCTGATCCATCGCTTTTGCGAGATGGTGCAACATCTCCGGATCGAGCGCGGCGGCGATACGTCCCAAGGCGATGAGGTTGCGGATGCCGTTGATCGATTCCGGCAGCACCAACGCCTCCGCCAGCTTGCCCGCAATTACGTCGCGCCCGCCCATCAACCCTTGCAGCAGGTCCAGAATGCCTTGGTCGTGTGCCGTTTGCAGCGTATCCCAAGCGACCAGCAAGGCTTCCGCGTGCTCGCGCGGCGCAGCCTCCACCCGGCGCATGAGTTCCACCTGCGGATCGATGGGCTGCGGCGTGAAGGTGATCGGATTTGCCATGATGTGCCTTTCAGGAGCGTTCTAAGTTGTACGTTGTTCGTTGTTCGTTGTCTGTGAATAGGGGAGGCCCGAAGTGTCGGCCGTCCCCGCCCAAGTGAGTGAAAGCATGTCTTCAACTTGCCACGGACAGCGTAGAACGTACAACTTAAAACGTACAACCTCTTACGATACTTCCATCGATTTGATCTGCACGAGCTTGTCACGGACGCCTGTCCCCGGCACCCAATAATCCGCCTTGGCCCACTTCTTTTCTACCTCGACACCTTCGGTCGGGGTGCGTTTGCCGAAGCGAAAGTTCTTGCGCGGCAGCGGCGACGGACCCTTCTCTTCCAGCACGGTCATCTTCACCGAGACTTCTTTGTAGGCCGGCGTGTGCGTAGCGCGGTCCACATGCATGCTGGTCAGGTGGTTGACGGCTTCGGTGGTCGAAATCATCGGCAGATACATCTGCTTGCCCTGCACACGCTCGGTCACCAGCACGCGCAGCTTCAGTTGGCCGTACTTGTTTTCGATCTTCACAAAGTGCCCGGACTGGATGCCGCGCTCGCGGGCGAGTTCCGGCGAAACCTCGAGGAAGATATTCGGCGTGATCTCCTTGATGCCCGGCACGCGATAGCTCATGTTGCCCTGCTCGTAGTGCTCCAGTAAGCGGCCGTTGTTTAGGTGAAGATCATAGATCTCATTGGCCTCCTCGCTCGGCGGAACGTACTCAAGCGGGTAGAAGCTGGCCTTGCCGTCGGGGAATGGGAAGTCCTTGGTGTAGAGCAGCGGCTCGTCGGTGCCGTCGGGCGCAACCGGCCAGCAAAGGGTGTTGTAGCCCTCAAGCCGCGCATAGCTCACGCCCGCGAAGATCGGGGCCAGGCGCGCACATTCGTCCATGATTTCGGAGGGATGTTTGTAATTCCAAGGCGCGCCCAGCGCCTGCGCGACCAGTTGGATGATCTCCCAATCCGGCTTTGAATCCGCAAGCGGCTCCCACACTTTATAAAGCCGTTGAATACGCCGTTCGGTGCTGACAAACGTGCCGTCCTTCTCGAGCGAAGGTGCGGCGGGCAGTACCAGATCGGCATACTTGCAGGTTTCAGAGAAGAAGATGTCCTGCACCACGAGGAAATCAAGCGCGGAAAGCGCCTCGCCCACATCTTCGGCGTTCGCGTCGGAGGTAATGGTGTCCTCGCCTTTGATGTACATCGACCGCAGTTTGCCTTCGTGAATGGCGGAGATCATCTGCCGGTTATCGAGGCCCACGGTTACGGGCAGCGTGACCTTCCAATCGGCTTCGAGCTTCGCACGCACACCGGCGTCATCCATCTTCTGGTAACCGACGGTGGTGTCCGGCAGTGAGCCGAAATCGCTCGCGCCCTGCACGTTGTTGTGCCCGCGCAGGGGGTACGCGCCCGAGCCCGGTTTCTTAAAGTTCCCTGTTGCCAGCAGCAGATTGCAGGCCGCGGTCGAAGTGTCGGAACCGCCGCAGTGCTGCGTCACGCCCATCGCCCACAGGATGCAGACGCCGTTCTTGGCCGCGGCGATCTCATCGGCAATCTGCTT
>CAXTNA010000061.1:10780-13862 GCA_964245535.1 uncultured Acidobacteriaceae bacterium
ATGCGCGTTGCCAGCACCGGATGGCTTTCCGAAGTGTTCGAACCGATGACGATCACCAGATCGGCAATCTCGATGTCCTGAATGGTGCCGGTATCGCCGCCGTAGCCCACGGTACGGCTCAGGCCCTTCGACGCGGGTGTTTGGCAGTAACGGCTGCAGTTGTCGATGTTGTTTGTCCCGATTACCGCGCGGGCCAGCTTCTGCATCAGGAAGCTTTCTTCATTCGTGCACTTCGATGAAGAGATAAAGGCGAGGGCATCCGGCCCATGCTCTTTCTTGATGCGTGCAAAGTTTGAGCGCACCATCTCGATGGCTTCCGGCCACTCGATCTCCACAAAGGTGTCGCCCTGCCGCTTGAGCGGCTTGCGCAGGCGCTCTTCGGAGTTGGTGTAATCCCAGCCGAACTTGCCCTTGACGCAGGTGGAAATGCCGTTCGCCGGGCCGTGCATCGGCTCCACTTTCAGAATGTGGCGATCGCGCGTCCAGATGTCGAACGAGCAGCCCACGCCGCAGTAGGTGCACACGGTTTTCGTGCGCTTCACACGCTCTTCACGCATGTGCGACTCGATGTTCGACAGCGCGAGAATGGCGGGGTAGCCGGTTGAAGGCTCAATGCCCTTTACCGCGTCGATCATGTCGTCCAGCACCTTCGGCGGCAGGCCGGTGAGGTAGCCCGTGTGGTACACCATACCCTTTTCCATCAGCGCATTGCAGGGGCAAACGGTGATGCAGTGGCCGCAGCTGACGCAGCTGGAGCCCTCGATCTGCTCGCCGCCATCCCACATCACGCGCGGCATGTCGCGGTCCCAGGAGATGGTCAGCGTTTCGTTCACCTGCACATTCTGGCAGGCCTCCACGCAGCGCCCGCAAAGGATGCACTGGTCGGGATCGTAGCGATAAAACGGATTGGAGTTGTCTTGCGCATACGGCTTCTTGCGGTACTCGCGCACCTGGTGCTGTACGTCGAGCTCGCCCGTGGTGTTGTGCACCGTGCAGTTGCCGTTATTGTTGTCGCAAACCGTGCAATACAGGTTGTGATTTTCTAGAATGCGATCGAAGGCATCGCGCTTGGCGACGTCGGCGCGATCGTTATCGGTGAGCACCGTTTGCCCCGCGGCGACCCGCGTGGAGCAGGCGCGAACGAGCGCCCCGTCGACCTCGACCATGCAGGTATCGCAGGTATTAATCGCGCCCATCGGCGGCAGGTAGCACACCTGCGGGATGCCGATATGGCCTTCCATGACGGACTTGCGATTGATCGCATCCACCAACGGCTCGCCGACTTCAGCGGCAATCTTTGCCCCGTCGATTTCAATGGTGGTGTCTGGGACAAAAGCGATCGGGGTGTTCAGTAACGGCTTGGCGTGGTACTTGGCGCGATCCATGGCTATGAGCATAGATGCGGAATGGGTCCGTCGTGAAGGGTTGGCTGATTATCGCGCGGAAGAGGGAGGGGGATGTTTTTGCTTCAGTGCCAAGGGCACGTTCCATACCAGCCTGGGCCGCAAGGCCCAGGTGTACATACTAGAAAAAAGACAAGGGCTGAAGGCCCGCTCTATGGCGGTTACGCCTTCATATGCCGGGCCTTCAGCCCTCACCCTCACAGTTACCATCTACCTGGGCCTTGCGGCCCAGGCTGTCATCTAACGCGCCTTCAGCGCTGAACTCGAAGCTTCGCTGTGGAGACTGTGGACTGGGCTGTCCGGAGACTAGGAGGCAAATGAACCTAGAAAAAATCCTCGACTGGTTTCAAGGAATACCCAAAAAGACATCGCCACCCCAACCCATGCCTCTGGGCAGCGAGGGTGATGTTACCCCTCCTTGGGTGGAGTACCCGGGCCTGCCGCCTTATGATTACTTCTGGCGAGAAGCTGGCGAGCCCTGGCGCGTGTACATATGGGAGCCCTTCTACAAGGCTCTAAGCTCAGCAGAACGGGAAGCGTATTTAAAACGGTGGCAAGTGCCGGAAGATTGGCAGTACTACTACTTCGGTAAGGAATGGCACGACCTGTGGGAGAACGCGGACCGCGAAGGCTAGCAAACCTCAAACGCTTGTAGCCCTCTTAATTTCCGCAGAACCTAAGCGCAGTATGCACCCGCGCCTTCGGGCTGGCAAGAATTTTTGCGGCAAGAGGCAGGCCCCGGACTTTTAGCGCCCCGGCAACGCAAGATCATCATCTTTGGTTTCGCGGATCAGCAGCAGGCCCACCGCCGTGAGCACCGCCGACAGGGTCAGGTAATAGCCCACGTATTGCAGGCCGTGGTTCTTGGCCAGGGAGGTCGCGATGTATGGCGCCAGCGAAGCGCCAAGGATGCCGGCCAGGCTGAATGCCAGCGAACTGCCCGTGTACCGCACCGGCGTCGGGAAAAGCTCGGAGATGACCGTGCCCAGCGGGCCGTAGGTGAGCCCCATGAGCGACAAGCCCAGCGTGACCATGACCACCGCGCCCGTGAGGCCCGCCGTAAACAAGGGTGCAAACACAAAGCCGAACAACGCAATCAGGCCCGTGATGGTGAACATCACCACCCGGCGGCCGCGCTCGGCCCACAGCGCGGAGATGGGGATGGTTGCTGCAAAAAATAGCGTGCCCAGCAGCTGGATGGACAGAAACCGACTGCGGCTATAGCCCAGTGCCGTGGTACCCCAGGAAAGCGTGAAGACAATCATCAGGTAAAACAGCACAAAGGTCGCCAGGCTGACGAGGATACCTGCCAGCAGCGCGCGGGTGTGGTAGCGGAAGACGGCCAGCATGGGTACAGGGACCTGCTCGGCGCGTTCGGCGGCGCCGGCAAAGACGGGCGTTTCCGTGATCGTCAAACGGACATACAAACCCAGCAGCACCAGCACCGAGCTCGAAAGAAACGGCAATCGCCAGCCGAAGCGAAAGAATTGCCGATCGTTGAGCACGTGCCCAAGCAGCAGAAAGATAAGCCCCGACAGCAGAAAACCGATCGGCGCGCCGAGTTGCGGAAACATGCCGTAAAGGGCCCGCCGCTTCGGTGGTGCGTTCTCCACTGCGAGCAGCACGGCCCCACCCCACTCGCCGCCCAGGCCGATGCCCTGGCCGAACCGGCACAGCGC
>CAXTNA010000062.1:0-12069 GCA_964245535.1 uncultured Acidobacteriaceae bacterium
GTGCCGGAAGCTGCCAGCGAAGCCAGCTCAGCCGCCGCACCGCCGAGCGCGCCCGTGCAGAACAAGCGATCCCCGGCCCGGGCCCCGCTGCGGCGCAGGGCCTTGCCCGCCGGCACGGCACCGAGCAGCACCACATCGGCTAGCAGCTGCTCGCCGGGCGCCTCCGCCGTGTCGCCCCCGGCAAGCGGCACGCGCGCCTCGGCCGCGAGACCGAGAAAGCCGTCCAGAAAACCGTCCAGCCAGCTTCGTTCCGCAGCCGCCGCACGCGTAACGGCGAGCGACAGAAATGCCGCCACCGGCCGCGCACCCATCGCGGCCAGGTCGCTCAACCCCCGCGCAAGCGTTCGGTGGCCCACCGAGGCCGGCGGGTGCCAGTCACGGCGGAAGTGCCGTCCTTCGAGCGAAAAGTCCGTAGTTACCACAATTTCCTCGCCCGCGCGGGGGCGCAGGATGGCACAATCATCGCCCATGCCCAGCTGCAGCTCGCGCCCACCCTTGCGCGCGGCTTGGCGCGCGGCTTGGCGCGTGCTTTGGCGCCAGGCAAGGCCGCCCCCCTCCACGCGCCGCCGGATGTGTTCGATCAGGGCGAGCTCGCCGGAGCCGGACATTTCTTCGAGTTTCCTTCCGTTCTGCACACCCGCCATCGCCCCAGCATAGCTGGAATGACGCACTCGCCTTGGCCGCGCGGTTGCCTTCGTAGCGCTTTCCACCCCGTTCCGTGTTGTTTCAGCTAAGTAGCTAACTTAGAATGAATCTTGACCGGATAGCCATCCTAGTTCTTCACAGGGCGATTCGCTGGCTGCCCTGCAACATTCGGCCGGCGCCTGACGTCCCATGAAACGGCGCTTCTCCTCAATGCCGCATGGAACTTGTACCTGCTTCCAACAAACAGCAACCAAACAGCACCAAACAGCAACGATAAGTAAAAACCTCGGGGCCCTTATGCGCAAACGATACATCGTCTATGTCACGCAAGGAACAAACGGCGATGTCGATCGTGTATCCATCCCCATGCGCTATGTGTATGTGTTTGTCGCCTCGGCGCTGGTCGGCATGTTCACCATCGCCGGACTGGCCGGATCGTATGGCCGCATGCTGTCCAAAGCCGAAGGCGTCAACCACCTGCGCGATCAGCTTGCCCTGAGCCGCAGTGACTATCAGCACCTTGCCAAAACCGCGCACGAGCGCGATGTGCAGGCAGCCAGCCTTGGATCGCTTGCAAGCGAGGTTTCCGCCATTTACGGCCTCACGGCAGGCCGGCTTACGCTCGCGCATGGGCATTCGTTGCGCGGGGGCAAAGCCGCGGCAGCGCAGGCCGCCAAGGCTCCGCTAAAGACCGACACGGCCTTCACCGATGACAGCTATTACAAGTCGTTGGACACCTTTTACGCCCTGCGCAACACGGCCGCCGCCGGCATCGCGCCACCCTCCCCGGGGCTGAACCCGAGCCTGGGCGCGGCGGGAACCCTGGGCGATCTCGCAGCCGGGGTTGATCTGGGGAATGGTTTGGGGAGTGGGCTAGGGAACGGTTTGGGAACCGGGCTGGGCGGCAATGTACCGGACATGTGGCCCATTCTTGGCCCCATCAACTCCGGCTTCGGTGAGCGGGAAGACCCCATTCTCGGCCTGGGCACAGGGGAATTCCACAAAGGCGTCGATATCGGCTCCCCTGACGGCACGCCGGTGCACGCCCCCGCCGATGGCCGCGTGCTCAAGGCCGCTATGGGTAACGGCTATGGCCGTGAAATTCAACTCGATCACGGCAACGGCATTGTCACTGTGTATGGCCATCTTCAGGGTTGGAACGTAACGGCGGGGCAGACGGTGGTGAAGGGCGAAGTCATCGGTTTTGTTGGGCACTCCGGGCGTACGACCGGCTCGCATCTGCACTACGAAGTCCAGGTACGTGGCACCGCGGTAAATCCGCACAGATATTTGCGCACCACCATGGCACAATTAGGTGGCGGCTCGGTCCATGGCGGCTAAGTGACCAAACCGGTGAGATACCGTTCCCCGGCGGAGTTAGAGAAGGTCTACACTGATTCGTATGTTGTTTCCGGAAATTTTGCGCCAGCTTGATGCGGAGTTGGACCGTCTTCAGGCCATTCGCACGCTCGTTGCCGGTTTGGCCGAGCCCCTCCCGATCGAAAAGCACCTTCCCGGCTTCCATAGCTCTTCGAAGCTCGCGCCAATCGGCATGTTGCCGGCCCTGCACGCAGTTGCGGCCGAGCCCGCAACGCCTTCCCAGCCCGAAACCGTACCGGTAACAGTGCTGCCGCCCAGCCGCCGTGCCCGCCGGCCTTATCAGCCACGGATGAAGTCGCAAGGGAAACCTGAGCCGCGCGCGCTGACCTCCACAGTCCCCACTGGGCCGGTCATCATCTCCCCGCAGGCACTCGCGCGGGAACGCGAACAACGCGCCGGCAAGGCAGCGCAGGAAGAGCAGGAAGCCGCAGCCGCTGTTTCGCCCAACTCGCTCGCGCAAGCACTGGCAGCCCGTTGGCTCACGCCTGGACAAAACGCCTAAGGGTCCGGACGTTCCTGGACACTGCCGTCTTGGCAGAACCAAATTTGTTCAAAGACATTTGTAAGCTTCGAACCCAGCGCTGAAGGCGCGTCGTATGACAGCCTGGGCCGCAAGGCCCAGGTTACAAAAGCCCTGCAGGTGAGGGCTGAAAGCCCGACCCATCACGGTTCAAGACAGCTGTAGGACGGGCTTTCAGCCCTCCGATACCTTGTTAGCACGTATACCTGGGCCTTGCGGCCCAGGCTGGTATAGGACGCGCCATCGGCGCTAAAGAAACCACGAAGTGGCCTGTCGCTGCTCGGGTGCTGAACGAAACTCGTCATCCCATACTGAAGAGCTTTATTCAATCCTCACTTAGTCGGGTTCGGGTGACAGTAAGTACCCGGGTCGGAATTTACGGTGAACGTAAAGAACAAAACGTCTCTTGCATGACATCGCAGATTGCGATACTCTCATAACAGATCGCAATGAAACTCAACGACAAACTTCGGTGCCTGCGCGAGATAGAAGGCAGTTTACGCGGCTTCGACCGTGCCCTTACGCAAGGCGAGCTGGTACGTGCTCTGCGCGAGGAGTTGGGTGAGTCGCTCAGCCAAAGCTATCTAAGCCAAATCGAATCCGGCGCGCGGCCGCATCTCACGAACACCTCGCGCCTTCTGCTTGCGCGCTTCTTTAAGGTGCATCCGGGATATCTGGTTGACGATCCCGAAGGCTACCACGCGGAGTTACTCTCGGACGTGCGCGATGACGTTACGGCCGATGCCAGGCTGGATGCCTGGCTTGCCGGCGGGGCCGAGCGATTCCGTAAAGATCCGGAACTGGCCCAGGCCTTGCATACGGTCGCCCGGCAAGAAAACTCGCGCGGATGTTTGCTGCTGCTGGAAGCCGTGCTCCAAATGCCTGAACTGGCCACGCAGCTAATGGCACTCTTGCGGCCATCGTATGCGGGTGGGGAGACGGGTACGGAAACAGGTACGGAAATGGGTATAGGATTGGAGCCGCATTCAAAGCACTCCGGCCCCGCACAACCCCCCGCACCACCTTCCTCAGAGGGAGCTGCTCAATGAATACCGCCATCGCTCATTTGGATTGGACAGCCATGTATCTCACCTGTTTCGGTGTCGGACTGGTGCTGAGTTTGTTTGCGTTTGCAGGCGGCTTTTTGCACCTGCACCTTGGCAACTTTCACTTCAGCGGGCACGGGGTGGCAAAGGGCGTGGCGCACGCGCAAGGCAACCATCTTGCTCCGGTCAACGGCTTTACGCTGGTTGCCTTTCTTTGCTGGTTCGGCGGCACAGGGTATCTGTTATCGCATGGCCATGTGTTCACGTGGGCACTGGTGATGGTCTTCGCGGGTTTGAGCGGCTTGGCCGGAGCCGGCTTGGTCTTCTGGTTTCTCGTTAAGGTGCTACTGCCGCGTGAGCAACCGCTGGAACCGGCCGATACGCCCATTATCGGTGTTCTCGGTCGTATCAGTGCACCGGTTTCCGCGCGCGGGATCGGCGAGATGCTTTACAGCCAAAACGGCGCACGCCGCGCTATGCCGGTGGCCGCTGATGACGGTGTCGCCATCGGGCGCAACGCCGAGGTGGTGGTGCTGCGATACGCCCGCGGCATCGCCTACGTTCGCCGCTGGGACGAAATGCAACAAAGTCTCCTGGGCGACACGCCGATGACACACAGTACGGATTTGAACGCCGACTAAGCCAGACGCAAACTGCGTCCGGATGCAGCGCAGGCTGAGATGTACCTCCTTTGCAGGCCGATTTCTTGCCGCGCCTGATTCCAGGGGTGCGGTTCATGCTTCACGTCTTTTCACACGCAAAGGCACCTCTCAGGGAGAGAGGCAGTCGATGATTTCCCACACTGTAATCGTTGTTGTTGGCTTGGTCGTTCTGTTCACGTTGTTCCTCATGGCGGCCCTAGCGCGCCTGTTCCGCAAGGCGGGGCCCAATGAAGCGCTCATCGTCTATGGCATGCGCGGGCAGCGTGTCGTGAAGGGCCATGGCACCTTCCTCTTTCCCATGGTCGAGCATGCCCGGCTGCTTTCGCTCGAGCTGATGAGCTTCGATGTCGCGCCGCAGCAGGATCTCTACACGCGACAGGGCGTGGCTGTTACCGTCGAGGCTGTCGCGCAGATCAAAGTGCGCTCCGACGCGGAATCCATCATGACCTCCGCCGAGCAATTCCTTTCCAAAACGCCTGCCGACCGCGACGGCCTCATCCGCCTTGTGATGGAAGGGCATCTGCGCGGCATTATCGGCCAGCTCACGGTGGAGCAGATCGTGAAGGAGCCGGAGATGGTGGGCGAACGCATGCGCGCCACCTGCTCCGATGACCTGTCGAAGATGGGGCTTGAGGTCGTCAGCTTCACGATCAAGGAGGTCCGCGACAAGAACGAATACATCACCAACATGGGCCGCCCCGACGTCGCGCGCATTCGCCGCGATGCCGAAATTGCCTCCGCGGAAGCGGAGCGCGACACGGCCATTCGCCGCGCCATCGCACTGCGCGAAGCCGCCGTTGCCAAAGCCGCCGCCGACCAGGAACGTGTGCTGGCCGAAACTATGTCCATGGCGAAACAGGCCGAAGCCCAACGCGATCTCGACATCCAGCGCGCCACCTTCGAAGAGCAGAGCCGCCGCCAGCAAGCCCAGGCTGATAAGGCTTATGAGTTGCAAACCAACGTCATGCAACAGCGTGTGGTTGCCGAGCAGGTCAAAGTGCAGCAGGTCGAAAAGGAAGCGCAGGTCAAGGTGCAGGAGGCCGAGATCCAGCGCAACGAGCGGGAGCTGATCGCGACCGTGCTCAAGCGCTCGGAGATCGACAAGCAGCGCATCGAAAATGTAGCCGGCGCCGAGCGTGGCCGCTTGATCGCCGAAGCGGAAGGCCGCGCGCAGGCCATTCGCGTGCAGGGTGAAGCGGAGGCCACCGTCATCTTTCAGAAAGGCGAGGCCGAGGCTCGTGCCATGAACGTAAAGGCTGAGGCCTACCAGGAGTGGTCGCAGGCGGCGGTGGTCGATAAACTGCTCACCAACATGGCCGATGTGGTGCGTGCCATGGCCGAGCCGCTCGCCAATGTCGACAAGATCACCATCGTCTCCACGGGTGACACCAAATCAACCGGAGCCAGCAAAATCACAGGCGATCTCACCGAAATCGCTGCCCAGGTCCCCGCACTGTTTGAGGCGCTGAGCGGTATGAAGATGAGCGATCTGATGAGCAACGTCAAAGCCATGGCCCCACGCCCCGACGGTGCCGCCCACCCACCTAAAACCATCGACGGCGTGCCGCCCAAAGCGAACTGAAGCTACAGCGCAAAGCCGGGTGCCCCACTCATGGCACAGCTTCACCGTGCCATGAGTGGAGTCGTCCCGCCCCATGCTGAACAACGGAAAGCTCTGCTTCCACTAACACGGTTTTAACCCCGCAAAGGATCACTCATGGCTCTCATGGAACGTGTCGCCACCCTTCTTCGCGCCAATCTGAACGATCTGATGGATCGTGCGGAGGACCCGGAAAAGATGTTGAAGCAGCTTGTACTCGACATGGAAAATCAACTGCTGCAGGTAAAAACGCAGGTCGCCATCAGCCTTGCCGACCAGCACCTACTTGAAAAGAAACTTCGCGACCAGGAGGAGGCAGTGGCGGGATGGCAGCGCAAAGCGGAACTCGCCGTCGGCAAGGGAGATGACACGCTGGCGCGCGCAGCCTTGGGGCGCGCCCTCAGCCACGAAACCTTGGTGACTGCCTTCCGTGCCCAGGTGGCCGATAGTGCGGCCGAAGCCGCGGCCCTGCGCGCGACCTACACGCAGCTGCAAGGCAAGCTCGCCGAAACGCAGGGGCAATGCGATCTGTTGATCGTGCAGCATCGCCGCGCGCAGATGGTGAGCAAGGCCACGGGTACCCGCGCGGCTACACAAAACGGCGCTCCCTCGGCCCTCCGCACAGAAGCGCTGAGCCGCATGCAAACCCGTATCGGGACCGCCGAGGCGCACAATCATGCAGCGAAAACGCTGCTGGCCGAAGGCTCGCTCGAAGACCGCTTCGCCGCGCTCGAGCAGAAAGACAAGGTAGAGAAGCTTTTGGCGGAGTTGAAGAGCAAGCAGCCCCGCATGCTGGCCACGGGGTAAGGTGCTGTTTACGCTATATCGCGCTTTGTCGTGTCATCCTGAGCGCAGCCGGGGTTCCCAGCGAGCGTTCTTTGCCCGTTGCGGTGGAAGCGAAGGACCTCTGTATTCTGCCCGGAGCGGATCATCACCTCGAAGGAACACCGAGGTCCTTCGCTTCGCTCAGGATGACGACCTTTGAAATTTTTCATCAGGTCTACGGTCGGTCCTTCATCCCCACCGTGCAGCCGCTCAACTGAAAGGCAAACCGAGCCGTTCCCGCAACGTCGATCGTCACTGCCGACGGCAGCTGGAAGCCGTTCACCGAGGCATACTGCACCGTGGTGGCCACCTGCACCGGGGCTGCCGAGGGTGGCTGCCGGTCCACACTTTGCATGCTGGCCAGCACGAGCCCTTGTGCCGTTTCGGTAAAGGTCAGCGTCATCGCGCTATCGAGCGACGGTGTAACCATATGCAGCGATTCCAGCCGCAGGTCGCGGCTGTAACGCTGCTCGGCCAGCTTGCCGTTTTCGCGTGCAATCACGGTGAAGCCCTCAGTCGTACGCTCGATGGCGGCATTACCGCCCGGCGGCGAAACCATTTCCCCTGTGGCAAAGCCATTCCAGCTTTGAAAAAATCCGCTCCATAATGCTTCAAACCCTGTGCGGAGCTTGGCAATGCTGTCTTCACTCGCATCGGGTGCAGTCGTCGGCGCAGCCCAGTGCAGCGTGCCGGCACCGTTCAGGTCGTCGGAGATCGTGAGATGGATGCTGCGCAGATACGCAAGGCGCTCATCGGTGTCCTGGACCGGCGCACTGGTAGCCTTTACCAAAAAGTCTTTCCAGTCGAAAGCCACATCGCAGGTGAAGCTTTGGAGGCCGCGATCGACAGGCGTGTCATACAGCGCACGCGCTTTGCTGAACGCAGCCGCGGGCGACCGCGTCTCCTGCGCATACATCGTTGAAGACAAGATGCACAGTGCGGAGATCGACGAAAGGAAGGAAAGACGCATGCGTGTTCATGCTATCGCAGCGCCCTTCCTTCCCTCGTCAAGGTCGTGCCTGATCTAGTTTTTTGGCTGTTTCGCCACACCTTTGGCTGGGTTGGACGCGTTCACCAGGCTTGGGGTGGAAACAGCGCTCAACTTCCTTAGCTGTGACTTTGTATCGATGCGCTGGGTGCGTGTAAACGGCTTCAGCTGTACCGACTGGCCGGTTTTCAACGCTTCGAGCACGCCTTCCAATACCCGCACATCGGCAAAACCCTCTTCGCCATCCGGCTCCGGTTCCTTGTTCTTCAGAATGCAATAAGAAAAATACTGCATCTCGCCGCCGAAATGGTCGGTGTTCTTGAAACTCTTCTTGATCTTCTTGTTCCCGATTGCGAGAGTTTGTTCGATGGGTTTGCCGAACATGTAGCAAGGATCGAGCACGATGCTGCCTTTGGTGCCGACCGCCGTGAAGCTATTCACAGGACCGCCGTAGTAACCGACGCTGAACTGCGCAAGCTTGTTGCCCGGAAACCGCAGCGTAACCGCAACCGTATCGTCGAAGTTCTGATCAAAGCCTGAACTCGGGTGCCGCGTACCCATAGCCGAAACCACTTCCGTCGGCTCATCGCTGAAGATGTAGCGCGCGGCGTTCACAGGATACGGCCCCATGTCCAGCACAGGCCCGGCAAGATCACCCGAGGAGGCGCGATGGTTCTTTGGATCAACCGGCTGCGCAAAGGTGGACGAAAAGGTGTGCACTTCGCCGATCTTGCCCGAACGCACGGCGGCAATCGTCGACAGCGTTCCCGGCTCAAAGTGCAGCCGATAGGCGACCATCAGCTTTGCGGAACTCATGCGTGCCGCAGACAAGATCTCTTCACACTTTGCACTGGAAATCTCGAGCGGCTTCTCACTCAGAACATGAATGCCGGCACGCAGGGCAGGAATGATGAACTCGGCATGCCGCCAATTGGGGGTGGCTAGGTAGATCGCGTCAAAGGTCCCGGAAGCCAGAGCCAGCGGAAACTCCTCATACGTGAACGTCGCTTTTACCTTGTACTTTTTGCCCAGCTTGCGAGCCTTTTTCGGGTCGGAGGTGACCAGCGCCGTGAGCTTTGAATTGCCCGTATGCTCCACACCGGGCATCATGTCTTCCTGGGCAATATCGCCGACACCGACAATCGCGTAGCGAATCTTCTTCTTGGAACCGAAACCGAATAAACCCATGATGTACTCTCCCTGGCGGCCGGACATCAAGGCGCAGCCACCGCAAACACATTAGGATGCGTGTTGGCGCTCGGATACGCGGGCCTGTTCTGTCGATCGCTTAAGGCTTCTCACCCGCGAGCAGTTGCGCGGCTTCCGTCAGACGTCTAAAGCCCTCACCGGTGTACGCCGCATGCGTCGACCACCGAATTTTCCCCGTACGGTCCACAAGCAGAACATAGGCTGCTTCAGATTGATCGGAGGCATATCCGGCAGCGCGCTTCCAATCGTCTTCGTGGTCGACCAGAGGCACGAAATTCGGTTTGAGCACATCCGGCACGGCTTTGCGGATGGAGTGCAACACAAAGCCGCGTGCGAAGCCGGGCACCTCGGCAATCATCGCCATATCGTAAAAACCGATCTCGGGCAGGTGCGCCAGCTGCAGCCGTACCGGCTTCTCCCAGGCGGTAGTGGCATCCTGCGAATGCCGCCCGAAGCCGAGAATCAGCACGGTGGCGCGCGCCGGCATGCCTTGCGGCAAGGCCAGCGCGTGCCCGTCCAGCGTGGTCGCTTGTACGGCAGGGATGGCTGCCGGATTTGGTTCCGCCATGCTCGCAGAGCCCCAAAGCAGGGCAATGCAAGCGCTAGCGGCCGCTCGCCGCACCGGTGCCCACATAGCTCACCCGCCAGATCGTCTTCGATCCATCATCGGTCACCAGCATCGATCCATCCTTCGCGACGGTCACGCCCACAGGCCGGCCCCACACCTTGCCTTCCGGTGTGACAAAGCCCGTTAAGAAGTCGCCATACTCACCGGTGGCTTTGCCATTGCGTACGGGCGCGTAGATCACCTCGTACCCTGCACGCACGCTCTTGTTCCATGAGCCATGTTCGGCCGCAAACACATCGCCCTGGTACTTGGCCGGAAAGGTTCCACCTTGCTCCGGATAGAAGGTCATCTCCAGCGAGGCATAATGAGGCTGCAAGATCACGTCCGGCGTGCGGACCTTGCTTTGCAGCTCCGGATGCGTGCCCGGCAAACGTGGGTCTTGATGACCGCCCATGTACCACCACGGCCAGCCGAAGAAGCTATCTTCGGGAACGCTGGAAATATAATCGGGAACCAGGTTATCGCCCAAGCCGTCACGCTCGTTGGTGGAGCACCAAAGCGCGCCCGTTACGGGGTTGATCGCCTCACCGACGCAGTTGCGGATGCCGCTCGCATAGACCTTTACAAACTTGCCCTCCGGCGTGTACTCGAGCACATCGGCGCGGTGAAACTCCCGCGGGTGCGTGTCCGGATCATCGACATTGGAACCGGATCCGACGGAGATAAACATGCGCTTGCCATCCTTCGAGAAGGCCACATCGCGCGTCCAGTGCCCACCGCCACGCAGCTGCGCGTAGCCGGGCAACACCGGCACCACGGTCTCGGGGGCGCCCGTCGCCTTCATGTCACCGGCTTTGTAGGCAAACCGCACAACGCTGGTCGTATTGGCCACATAGACCCACTTCGGGTTTGTTGCGGGATAAAACGAGATACCGAACGGATGGTCCAACCCGGTCGCGAAAGTTTCGCGCATCTGCACGCCGCCGTCAGGGCCGGTTCCGCGCAGCACAACGACCTGACCGGCCTTTGAGTCAGCAAGAAAGAAATCGCCGTTCGGCGCGGTGCGAATCAGGCGCGGTTCCTGGAAACCGCCCTCGGCATACACCTGCACGCGAAAGCCCGCCGGCGCCAAGGGCATTGCCCCTGCGGGGCGCGGCACCAGGTCAGCGCCATTATCAACCGAAGTTTCCGGCATCGGGTTGGGCAGGTCCGCGACGGTGATGTGCCGCAGGGATCCGGGCTGCTCCTTCGTGTAATCGGTAAAAGCAGCCTGCCCGGTCACAACGCCGCCGGTCTGTGCGGTCCCGGTCTGTGAGGTCCCGGTTTGGGCAAAAGCCGGTACGCTGAAAGCGCTTCCCGCAAGCAATGCCACCGTGAGCTGGTGATGTACGCGCATTCGATCTCCCATATCCGTTCTTATTGTAAGGTGCGGATGTGCGCAAAATGGATTGCCGCGGGCACGTGGCGCTACGCCGCTTTTGTGTTCCCGGCACACACCGCGGCATGACTGATGCAGTGCAAGCGAAGGAAGATTCGCCCCACGCTCAGTTGCGGTTCTGGGCGTGGAAAGCCGGGAGCCCCAGCGAGCGCTGTGGCTCGATGGGTGGGGAAGCCGGGGTCCACTTTGAGAAGGGTCCGCTTTTTGTTGTCATTCCCAAAGGGAATCTGCGTCTCCTTCTTGCGGTAAATCTTTAGGACTTGATCAGACCTTCGCTAGAGCAAAGCTTCTCTGGATCTAAATGTAGAGCAGGTAGTCGGGCACCTGATAATTGTGTAGCGCCAACGGCGCGTTCTATACCAGCCTGGGCCGCAAGGCCCAGGTATGCGTACCAACAGGTGTTTGAGGGCTGAAAGCCCGTCCTATAATCTCGTCCAAGCGTCTATAGATCGGGCCTTCAGCCCTCACCGGCACGGCCTTCGTCCCCTGGGCCTTGCGGCCCAGGCTGGTATAGAGTGCGCCTTCAGCGCTGAAGGACTTTCACGATGAGTGAGAAGACTTGGTTCTGTCGAACTCCCGCTTTCGTAGGGATAAAGATTTCGCTCTACCGCGGCGGGGAAAACACCGAAAGCCGCGGGACGACACTCGGCGCAAGCTGCGCCTCCGGCCCAACCGACACCTCCTCAGCAGAAACCAGCGCCCGCGCCTCCTGCAGGCTGGCGCCGGCCTTCAACACCGCGCGGTCCCCATGCTGCTCGGTCGCCGCGGAACTCAGCACATTGCGCATCGCCGATTCGCGCGAGCTGTGCGGCGGTTGCGCGCTGGCCAGCCCGCGCATGATGCCCAGAATGCCGTTGACGGTATCGGTGGTGTGTTGGGCCGCCAGTGCATCGGGGGCAATCTCCTCAACGCGCAGGTGCAGCGCGCCGCTGTAGCGCACGCTCGCCACCAGCTGCGTATCCACCGGCACCGGTAGTTCAAAGCCCATCACCGCCAGCCGGCCATCCTGCCCGAAGGGCAGCCCGATACGCCCGATGCCCCAGGCCAGCGATAACAGCGGCACCTCATGAAAGCGAGCCGCCAGCAAAGACGAGCCAGGCCGCCACAGGGCCGCGGCCTGCGACCGGTCCAGCATCGAATGAATCTGCTCGGCGCTGGGAGCGTTCGAAGCAGCCACGGTGTCATACC
>CAXTNA010000062.1:12079-13782 GCA_964245535.1 uncultured Acidobacteriaceae bacterium
CGTCCGGCCCTCGACCGGGATCGCGAAGATCTCGTGGCCGGCGTAGTTTTCCGTGGAGCGCGCCAGCCCGGCAAGGTACCGGTGCAAGCGCCCTCCATCGAAGCGCCCGACAAAGACCTCCGAATAGGCCACCGCGCCGTTGGGTCCGTGGGGGTCGGCCATGCGATGCAGCGCAAACGCGGCCGATTCCAGGTCACGTTCCGGATCGATGCCGGTTCCGTTAATAAAAGATTGCAGATCGCGGCTGCGATGCGGTGCCACCAGATTGCCCGGCTCATCCCAATGCGTGATCGCGCGCAACGGCCGCAGGTTCATATAAACGATGGCGTCGCTTTCCGGAAGCAGCCGCGCGGCCTCCGGCGGCGCCTTCGCGCGCAGCAATAGCAGCAGCGCCAGCGCAACAACAATCGCCAAACCCACAGAGAGCGGCCACCAGGAGCGTCGTTTGGTCATCATTCGCGAATGGAAAAGGTGAAAATCTTGCCGGCATTCGCAATACCCGCCGTGTTCGAAGAGCCCGGCGGCAGCACGCCGTACTCGCCCTTTTCAATGTCACGCGGCACGGTGAACGCATACATCTGCTTACTGATCCTTGTTGGGTGGAACTCGATCTCGTCCCGCACCGAGCCAGTCTCGGAGTGAAAGACGCCGCCCGTCTTTACACGGAACTCGCGTCCCCCGGTGTGCTCCCGAAATCGCAAAAACTCATACTCTTCGGCCTGCGTGCCCGGAGGCGTATAGATGAGCAACTGCACGCCCGTGGGCACAATGAGCGGCGATTTTGCACCGTCTACGTGGCCGTTCAGGTCCTGCTTCACGATGTTGTTGGTGACCGTGCTTTTAATCCACCCGCCGGACTTGAACTGCACGCGTTCCGTCTTAAGCGGTACCCATTCGCCGGCCTGATCCTTGTAGTAGACCCCAATCTCGTCCACCCCGGCGGCCAGGGGCGCCACCTCGACCGGGTTGGCATGCACGGCCAGGCCCGCACTGCGCGCCTGCATCGCGGCAATAACCGCTTGCGAAACCCCGGCGTTTTTGAGAGCAATCAGATCATCCGGACCCGTATCGTAAGCGCCCGGCTGCGTGGCAATCGCTTGCAGAATGACCGTGTCGTCCAGGCCGGCCTTGCCCATGCGCAGGATGGTGTCATTGGTCAGCGGATGCGGCTTGCTGACGTCGTGGACATCCCGGCCCTGTTGCAGCGGCCCGTCCGTATCCGCGGGGGTCTGCGCGTGCAGGGCGCCTGAGCCGATGCCCAAACCCACACCCAAACCAAAAAGAAGAACCGAAGCTGCGCTTACGCGGAAGCGCCTCGTGCACAACATGGGCAACATGCTACCACCGTGCCGATGGCTATGGTATGCTCAGCCTTGCGTTGCGGCGGTTTGCAGCGCGGACGTGCCGCTTGGGCTGGCGTAGCTCAGTTGGTAGAGCACCTGATTTGTAATCAGGCGGTCGGGGGTTCAAATCCCTTCGCCAGCTCCAGACCTCCGGGGCACGTCGGTTTGTAATTGGATTGCACTGCCAGTCATCCCGCCCCCAGTCTTCCATCATGGTCCTGCCCTTCATGGGCAGCCGGCGGGAGATCGTGGTCGAAGGACCGGCAACAGGGCACAGGTGGCCGAGTGGTTAATGGCAGCAGACTGTAAATCTGCCCCTCATCGAGGTACGGAGGTTCGAATCCTCCCCTGTGCACCACA
>CAXTNA010000063.1:0-11576 GCA_964245535.1 uncultured Acidobacteriaceae bacterium
AGTCCTCTTAGCGTCAGGAATCGCCAACGGCTCCAAGCGCCTTCCGCAGGCCAAACCATCGTGCTTACGACTTCAGCGGTGGAACCGATCGCTCATCTTCACGTCGCAGCGTCACTTGTCAACGCCGACAAGAAGCCGCAGCTTATCATTCAGGATGAACGGAATCAGCGGACACGCTTCCCCCCATCCAGTTGAACCGAAAATATGGCGAGATCGTCAAAGGGATTCAGCTGGCTCGCGGCCATCATCCATCCACAATGTGTCCGTGGAACCGTGTCGCGGCTGGCCTCAAATGTTTGAAGGAGCCATATACCGCTACTCTCCTCCCAGGAAATCAGCTGCCCTGAAGCTTCATGACACGCCGCCGCTGGATCGCCGACACCTGGACCGACACCACCGCCTTCCTCGCGGGCGATCAGCCTTGTCCTTTGCCCTCCGCACTCAACGGGCTTGCCGTCCGTCACGCTGGCCGGCTCCTCATTGACGAAGCACAACACACTCTTTACGCTGATTTCATGACCATCCAGCTCACCGCAGAGCAAGAGGTTCAGTTAACGAGCATCGCCGCCACCTCAGGGAAGAGTCTTGACACGCTCGTCTCAGCCATTCTTGCAAGCTACGTCAACGAGCGTACCGAGGCACTTGCCGATCTGGCCAGAGCCCGCGCGGATATGGCGGCAGGCCGTGTACTGAGCTGGGAAAAGGTTTGGGAGCGTTTGCAAAAGCGCTTCGCGGCTTCGTGATTGTTGTCTGGACACAGGGGGCCCAAGAGGATCCGGACGCCATCTTCGAGTACATCGCAGAAGATAGCGGCAGCGCAGCAGAGCGAGTAACGGAACGCCATTTCAGCACCGCTCAGAGTCTAAGCACCTTTCCACTACGTGGTCGCCTGCGGAGCGGAACCGAGCTTCGTGAACCTCTTATCCAGTCGACGCCATACATCGTGCGTTATACCGTTGAGGGCGAACACGTAATCATTGCCAGCGTCCGGCATGGGGCGCAATTGTTGATTCACTGACATGACACGCCGCCGCTGGATTGCCGACACCTGGACCGACACCACTGCCTCCCTCATCGGCGATCAGGCCCTGCACCTTGCTCGCGTGCTCCGCGCCGCCCCCGGGCAGGTCTTTGACGTGCTCGCCGGCGGCTTCCTGCGCCGGGCCGAGGTCACGGAGGTTTCGGAGCAGGAGGTCGTCTTCGCGCTCGGCGAAGAGCTCGAAATCGATGCCGCCCTTCCCGTTCATCTCCTGCTCGCGGTCATCAAGTTCGACCATTATGAGTGGGGCCTCGAAAAAGCCACCGAACTTGGGGCCGCTCGTCTCACGCCGGTGATCGCCCGCCGAACCGAAAAGCATCTGTCGCAAGCAGCGTCGAAGCGCGTCGAGCGCTGGCGCAAGATCGTCCGCGAAGCCTCGCAACAGTCCCGCCGCAGCGACCTGCCCGAGGTCGACGATCCTCTTCCCCTCAAAGCCGCTCTTGCGCTCGTTAGCGCACCCCACAAGGTGCTGCTCGCCGAAACCGAGCAGGAAAACACCCTGGCCGCCGCCCTTGTCCACCGCCGTACCCACGACGGTCCGGACGCCGAGCGCAATCGCGAACTCGCCTTGGCCATCGGCCCCGAAGGCGGCTGGGCCCCCGAAGAGTTCGCGCTCTTCGCCGCCCAGGGATGGGAGAAGGTCACCCTCGGCCCGCGCGTGTTACGTGCAGAAACCGCCGCCATCGCCGGCCTGGCCATCTGCTCCGCGCTGCTCTGATCCCGCATTGCACATCACTTACACGCCTCCGTTATCCTTGAGTGGAGGTCTATCGACACCTGCAAAGAATCAGAAGCTGTCGATACCTGCAAGGGTTTAGGGTTGATCGACCCCTCCAAACTGTGTCCTCTCGACTGAGCGAAGCGAACGGAGAGACCCCCGTATTTTACAAGGAATCTCCGATCTGGTCAGCGAACCGGCGCAGCACGGCTTCAGAGCAAGGTAGCCACTGGTGTAGAAGGATTTGTCTTTCTTATTGTCATCCCGAGCCGGGGTCCCCAGCAGCTTGCTGCTGGGGTGAAAAGCCGGGGTCCCCAGCGAGCTTGCTGCTGGGGTAGAAAGCCGGGGTCCCCAGCGAGCGCTGTGGCTCGATGGGGTGGGAGGAATCTGCATTTGTTCTGGCTGTTGTCTGTCTTTACGCCATCTGCGAATCCGCTTTAGACCTGTTTCCCTTTAGGTGTAGTCGCAGCAACAATACGGAGGTCCTTCGCTTCGCTCAGGATGACGGCGAAAAGCGAAGAGATGGGGTTACACCTGCAGGTAAACGGGTATAGCGCCAACGGACATCACTGCTCTAAGCGCCAACGGCGCGTCCTATACCAGCCTGGGCCGCGAGGCCCAGGTACCGGACCGATCATGCCAGATGAGGGCTGAAAGCCCGACACAAAGGCCGGGGTACACCAATCAGGAAAACTTGAACTTACTCTGACCGGACCAAAACACGCTCAAAGCGTGCAAATGCTACTCAACTTCAGCCACTGAGATACATTCGGCACGAATCAAACCTCCCCGCACAACACAAGGTATTAAATCATTTGTTTTGAAGACTTTACGAGCAAACCTTCTCGATTGAACACTTTACCGTGCTTCGCGCAGCTAACCCCTTCACTAAGAACACTTTAGCCTTGAAGTAGGGGGAAGGAGTACCCCACCGAACCAGAATCCTGCTTGCCTAGCTGAACATCTCCTTCACCTTGTCGAACAACCCCCGCGACTGCGGCTCATTGTTCACCGACATCGTCTCTTCCAACTCGCGGAGCAGCTCCTTCTGCCGCTTGGACAGCTTGCCTGGCGTCTCCACCCGCACCTCCACAATCAAATCGCCCTTGCCGTGAGCATTCAGGTGTGGAACGCCTTTGGCGCGCAGCCGGAATTCCTTGCCGCTCTGTGTCCCCTCCGGCACCTTGATCGATTCACGTCCATCCAACGTCTCAAGTTCGAGCTCCGTACCCAGCGCCGCTTGCGGAAAGCTGATCGGCATCACGCAATGCAAATCGTCCCCATCGCGTTCGAAGAATGCATGTGGCTTCACAGCCAACACAACGTACAGATCGCCGCCCGGTCCCCCGAAACGCCCTGCATCCCCTTCGCCGCCATAGCGTATGCGCGTGTCACTTTCCACACCCGCAGGCACCTTGACCAACAGCGTGTGCTCCTTCTGCACACGGGTATCCCCGCCGCACGTCCGGCACGGATTACGAATGACCTGCCCCGTCCCCGAACACACAGGACAGGTACGCGCCACAGAAAAGAAACCTTGCTGCGAACGGATCTGGCCCCGTCCGCTGCATTGCTGACAAGTTTCCGGCTGTTTGCCGCCTTCTGCGCCAGAGCCATGGCACACTTCGCACATTTCCATGCGCTTTACCTTGATCTCGCGCTCAACCCCGAACACGGCCTCCTCGAAGTTGAGGCTCATATCTGCCTTCAGGTCCCGACCGCGCTGTGCTCGCGAGGCGCGGCCACCCCGGCCCTGGCCGCCCATGTTGAACATCTCGCCAAACAGGTCGCCAAAGATGTCCCCGAGATCCCCCTGCTGAAAACCACCTCCAGCGAAAGGACTCCCGCCGGCAAACGGATTGCCACCGCCGCCCCCGACCGCTTGGTGCCCGAAACGGTCGTAAGCCGCACGCTTGTCCGCATCGCTCAACACGGCATATGCTTCAGAGCACTCCTTGAATTTCTCTTCAGCTTGCGGGTTGTTCGGGTTGCGATCGGGATGGTATTGCATCGCCAGCTTGCGATACGCGCCCTTGATCTCTACCTCGGTCGCCGTTCGCTCGACGCTTAAAACTTCGTAATAGTCCCTTTTCATCGTCGCTGTCGCCATCGCCGCCTGTTCCGTCCCTCAACGCTTATGTTTGGCTCTTCGTACCTTACCTGTTTGGCTCAAACTGCCTTACGCGTCCCGCTGCGACCCATTTGTCGCGATTCTCACCAACGCCGGCCGCAAAAGCTTGTCCCGCAGTTTATACCCGCGACGGATCTCCTCAATCACCTGATGATCGGGAAACTCCGGTGTTTCAACACTACCTAACGCTTCATGCATGTGCGGATCGAACTGGCTTCCAACCGCTTCAACCGTCTGTACATTCAAACTGCGAAGCGCCTCATCCATTTGCTTCACAATCAGTTCCACCCCGGCCCGCAACTGTTCCACTGAACCCTGCGCCTTCAAGGCCAGAGAGAAATTGTCCATTACACTCAGGAACGGCTCGATGGCGGCCTGCGTGGCGTAATCGCGCGCGTCCTGCCGTTCTTTGAACTCCCGTTTGCGCGCGTTGTCGAATTCTGCCTGCAGTCGTGCCAGCCGTTCCTTCAACGCATCCCGCTCGCCACGTGCTTGTTCAGTTTCGGCGTGCGTCTGGCTTTGCTCCAGTGGGCTGCCCCCTGCGGCTTCCGTGCCGGCTTCCACCTCTGCGTGTGCCCCGGGGTGCTCCTCTGCCACTACCGTTCCGTGTGCTTCCATGTCGTGGTCCTCCAGCGACCTCGTGTCTTTTTCATTGTTGCCCATGCGCGCCCATCGCGCGAACCGATCCGCTAATCCCTCTTTTTCCTCGGTCATCGCCCTTGTCTCCGTGGCATTGCAGCTTTATTCCCCGCTGCGTGGGACCCGCCGGAGTGCGCCAATCCAGTTTGCCCATTCCTGCTGATCCGGCACACCGCTTGTGTGCTCACCGCGTCGTCTGCACGTTCAATTTGAGTCAGATGAGCGAAGCGCCTTCCACGACTCATGCCGTCAGCCCCCACCCCGGCCCTCCAGCACGCGATCGAAAAGGCCCGCAACATAACGTACTGCGCCCATCGTAGCCCCATAATCCATGCGCGTCGGCCCTAGCACCCCGACCGTTCCCCGGGTTTCGTCCGACAACCGCGCCGGTGCCGCAATGAGCACAAGCCCGGCCAGTTCCGGTGCCTGCTCCTCCAAATCGAACACCACCCGCACATTCTCCTGCCGGGAGTCAATATACGCTGCCAACAACGCGGCGACCCGTTGTTTCGCTTCCAGTGCGGCAAGCATCTGCCGCAAACGCTCGCGTTCTTCGATCCCGCCGCTCAAATTGCCCCCGAGTCCGATCAGGTTGGCAACGCCCTCTACAAAAACGGATTGCTCACGCTCCAAACCCGCCGCATCGGCTGGAACAGCCCCCGTCCACAACCGCTCCGCCGCCTCCATCATGTGTTGGTAGGCGGTCCGTTCCCGTTCAATGCGGCGCAACAACTCCGCACGCACACGTTCCAGATGCCAGCCGCGAAAGTGCTCATTGAGGAAATTCGCAGCTGCTTCCAGTTGGCTTGCCCCATGGTCTTCCGCGACAGCCAGCACTCGATCCCGCACCGTTCCGCTCTTGCCTACCACCACCGCCAGCACACGACGTTCCGCTAAACGCGTAAAGTGCACATGCTCGAGCAGATCTCCCGCGCTCAGCGCACCCACGGCCAAACCCACACCGCTCGACAACGCCGCTAAAACACCTGAAGTCCGCGCCAGCAAGGCTTGCGTTCCATTGATCCCCGCCAACTGCGTGTCGATCGACGCCCGTAGCATCGCCGGAAAACCTAAGCGTTCCGAGCCGGATTTACCCCCTGTTGCGTCCAAACTACGCACATACAGCCGAAACGCCTGGGCGGAGGGCACACGACCGGCAGACGTATGTGGTTGCTCGAGCAAACCGGCATCCGCCAGCTCAGCCATTTCATTCCGTACCGTCGCCGAGCTGAGCAAATCTCCCTCGCCCGCCAGCGCCTGGGCCGCTGCCCCCGAACTCACCGGCTCGCCTGTTGCGATGTACCGCTCCACCACGGCGAGCAAAATCTGCTGCTGCCGTGCGGTGATGCGCCGTGTTGTTCCTTGCTGTTCCATTCTGTGTGCGCTGCTCTCTGCGGTTTATCCTCAACTACTCTTGGCTTCACTACTCCCTTAGCCTGATCAACGGATTCTAGTGGATTTCTAAGAGATTTTCGTCTCCAGCCACGAGTTGCTGTGTCCGCTCGGCTACTTCGCGGGCCAGTGCAGCAAACTCACGCCCGCGCTGTGTTTCTTCTCCAGCCAAGGCTGCGGGTAGGCCCCGATCGCCACCTTCACGCACCATCGGATCCATTTCAACCGAGCCCAAAAATGCAAGCCCATATTGCCGCGCGGTCTGCTCCGTTGCGCCTGCCCCAAAGACATCGATGACCGTGCCGTCCGGCAACGTCATTTGGCTCATGTTCTCGACCAATCCCAAAACCTCCACATGAACCTGATGAAACATTTCAAGCGCCTTGCGCGCGTCTTCCAGCGCCACGCTGGAACCGGTGGACACCACCACGGCCCCAGAAAGCGGCACCGTTTGTACCAGCGAGATCACCACATCGCCCGTACCTGGCGGCAGATCCACCAGCAGAAAATCCAACGCACCCCAGGCGACCTGCTGCAAAAATTGCTTGATGATGCCGTGAAGCATGGGCCCGCGCATCATCATCGGTTTGTCGCCCGGCGACAACAGCCCGATCGACATAAACCGCACCCCGTGCGCCGTAAGCGGCTCGATCATGTTCCCTTCGAGCACGCGGGGCTGGCGGGTCAATCCCAGCATGGTGGGCACATTCTGCCCATATATGTCCGCTTCATTCAGTCCAACCAGATAGCCGAGCTTTCCCAGGGCAATCGCTAGGTTCACGCTGACCGTGGTTTTCCCGACACCGCCTTTGCCCGAACCGATTGCTACCACATGCGCAATCCCCGGCAGTGCCTGCGGTCCTTGCGGCGACGCTTGAAGCTTTTGCGGCATTGCCGCCCCTGAATGTTCCATACTCTATATCCTCAGCCCGCTTCCGTACCGAGCACTACAAATTCCAAACGTGTCCCATGGTCGCCCGCATTTCCTTTTTTCGCAGCGTTTCGTCCGTACGCATCGCGCGGCGGTTCGCGGCATCTTCAAAACGGCGTCGCTGGTGTGCTGTTTCGGGGAGCGCCGCGGGCACCTCCATCTTTTTGCCCAACAGGTCCACGGCGACATAGGTCAAGTACGCTGAGGCGACATGACGCATTCCCGTGCCGCCCAGCACATCTTCCACCATCGCTTTTACCCCCACCTCCATGGACGTTCGAAAAGCCCGGTTGACACTTGACCGGAGAATCAGCAGTTCGCCCACCTTCACAGGGGCCACAAAATCAAGGTGGTCCATGCTCGCCGTCACCGTGATCGACCGCGCATGCCGACAGGCCGCCACTGCCCCTACCAAATCAATGAATTGCATCAATCGCCCGCCAAACAGATTGCCGATCGCATTGGCGTCATTCGGGAAAATGATTTCGCTCCGCTCTGACTGCGATTCGGTGACAGTTCGTTGTTCTACCTTATCGGCCATTGCTTCAGTTTACTTCTCCCCTTCCCGGAAAATATTTCATAGGACTTCCTGTTTTTGCATTCATTTCCCAAAACGGGAGTTACCTTCGTTTGAAATCGTCGCCTCTTCGCTTTTTCGCGCAACTTGGCCGCGCCATCGTTGTCTCCTAATAGGGAGTCTTACAGAACCGCGCCACATGCCTTCCCCCGGGAGTAAGCACCGGCGGTATGTGTCTCGTCGTGGAGGAGCACCCGCTTTTATGGATGTAAAACCAGCTATCTCACGTCCTAGCCGTTGGCTGGCATGCTTACTTTTCAGCCTTTCCATTCCTTTTCTGCAGGGTTGCGGGTTTCTTGAGTACGCGTTGCCCTCCCAAACCACCAATTTCTACGATCCCCTTTGGACCCCGCTCGGCTCCGGAACCTATGGTGCGCAGGGAAACGCAACGCTTACCCCGCCGGTACTCTTTACCGAAGGCGGAATCGTTTTTGGGAAGCAAATCAACCCCGTAAGCCTGCAACTCAGCTTCACCGCCACGACTTTTGCGCCGAATGCCTCCTTTGCCGACGGCTTTGCGGTCGTGCTGGGAGATTCATCGCGCGGAGCAAGCCTCAGCAGCCTCGGCAGCGGCGGCAACAGCATGGGAGCTCGCGGCATCCCGGGTGTCGCCTTTCTTTTCGACGACTACGAAAACCCGGGCGATCCCGCCACTCCGTACTTCGGCATCACGCCCAGTGATACATCGCTTTGGGAACATCCATGGCTGTTCACAAGTGACGTATTGCCGGCGCTGGCATCGCCGGGCTCGTCTGTTTCGCATGCGTACACTTTTACCTTCGGGCCCAGCCATGTAACAGTCACCATGGATGGCAAGCAGATTTTCGACGGAACGGTCAACCTGCCGTCCTCTGCCTACCTTTACTTCACTGGCGGCACCGGGCAATTTGACCAGCAAGTCACGATCAGCAACGTCACGGCGAACTATTCTCCGGCGTCGTGATCACAGGCACGCAAAGAACGCCCCATTAAGCCCGCACACCTGTGTGCACGCCGTACCGCTGAAATCGTCGTTGCATCCAACCACCATGGACAAGATTGCCGCCCTCACAGAAATCCTCGCGCAGAAACCAAATGACAGCTTCGCTCGTTACGGTCTCGCGATGGCTCTGGCCGCCGAAGGCCGCGCCGAGGACGCTTTGCAGCAATTTGCTACGATCACCACGGAAAATGCTGATTACGTGCCCGCCTACCAAATGTCCGCACAAACATTACTGAAGCTTGGCCGGGCAGAGGTCGCCAAAGCTCGCTTGCGTGAAGGTCTTGCCGCCTGCCTACGGACCGGCAACACGCATGCTGCCAGCGAAATGCAGGCCATGCTCGACGACTTAGCCGCGTGAGCCTCCTGCCGCACGGGTCGTTGTACAGCTAATTCACTACCTTGCCGCCCTCAAATCGCGCCTCTTCGAAGGTTCCTGGCATCCTTTGCGTCTCATGGCAGGTAGCCGCGGTCCTGCATCGGACGCCACTCCATACGCGTTTATACTTGAACCTATGGCGACGTTAACCGCGCAAGCTCCCCCCAGCACCTCACCTCAATCCCTTCCGCGGACTCTCGGCGAACTGCGCCAAAGCGAACACACCCCTGAGCGCGTCGGTCGCAGCGTAAAGGACGAATTGCGCGATAACCTGATCACGCGCCTCCGCGCCATTGCGCCCGGCGGCTCCGAAGAAGGCGAGTCGCTCTTTGCGGGCATCGTGGGCTATGACGATACGGTCGTTCCGCAGGTGATCAATGCCCTGCTTTCGCGGCATAACTTCATCCTGCTCGGGCTGCGGGGCCAGGCCAAGAGCCGCATCCTACGTTCCCTCACGACCCTGCTCGACCCTCAGATTCCCTATGTTGCCGGTTCCGAACTGCGGGACAACCCTTATGAGCCGTTGAGCAAGTTCGCCAAAGACCTCATCGCTGCACGCGGCGACGACACGCCCATTGCTTGGCTGACCCCGGACGACCGTTACGTCGAAAAGCTCGCCACGCCCGACGTAACCGTGGCCGATCTCATTGGCGATGTGGACCCCATCAAAGCCGCGCGCTCCGGGCAGGAGCTCGGTTCCGAACTGACCATGCACTATGGTCTACTGCCCCGCGCCAATCGCGGCATCTTCGCTATCAACGAAATTCCAGATCTTGCCGGCAAGATTCAGGTCGCCCTGTTCAACATCATGCAGGAGGGCGATGTGCAGATCAAGGGCTATCCGGTGCGGCTTGAGCTCGATGTTGCCATCGTATTTTCAGCCAATCCTGAGGACTACACTGCCCGCGGCAAGATTGTGACGCCGCTCAAAGACCGCATCGGTTCCGAAATCCGCACGCACTACCCTGAGTCCATGGACGAGGCAATTGCCATCACCGAGCAGGAAGCCTGGACCGCACGCGCCTACACCGATTCTCCCAACCAGACTGGGCCCACAATCGAGCGTATCCACATCCCGCACTACATTCGTCAAATCGTCGAGGGTGTCGCTTTTGCAGCGCGCGAGGACAAAAAGGTTGACAAGCGCTCCGGCGTTTCCCAACGCCTACCCATCTCCACCATGGAATTGGTGGTGTCGAACGCTGAACGTCGCGCCCTGCTTCATGGTGAGTCGCTCGTCGTGCCGCGTGTCGGTGACATCATCGCCGCGCTGCCAGGCATCTCCGGAAAAATTGAACTGGAATATGAGGGTGAAATGCGCGGCTCGGATATGGTAATCCGCGAGATCATTCGGCAATCCGTCGCGAGCGTCTATGACAGCTACTTCGCCGATACCAACACTCAGCAGATCGAGCAATGGTTCAACCTGGGCGGCACCGTTGAGTTAAACGATAAGCAGCCTGCCGAAAAGGTGCTCGCGGCCATGAAGGAGATTCAGGGTCTCTTCGAAAAGCTAACGCCGCTGAAAATCAATCAGTGGACCGAGACGGAAATCGCCGTTTCTGCAGCCGAGTTCCTGCTTGAAGGCCTCACCGCACACAAGCGCATCTCGCGTTCCGAAGCCCGTACCTTTTCCGCCGGTGAGAAGAAACGCCGCAACGAGGACGCCGGGCAACTCGCTGAGCGTATGCGCGACCGGGAACGCGAATCCACTTCCAACCGCACACGCCGGGGCTTCAACTAGTCCTGTGTTTTCACCTCGTTCTGGTTATTCCGCGAAAAATTAAGGCTAAAGTGACGAATAAGCAAGTCAAAACAAGAAGGGCATGCGCCAAGCGCATGCCCTTTTCTTATTTGCAAGTAGAACTACTTCTTGGCGCCTTCGTGGTGCTCCTTCGGGTCTGCAGCACTCTTGTGCGGGTGCTTACCCGTGCCCTGCCCATCCGCATGCGATTCAGTCTTGTGCGATTCGGTCTTATGGGGCTCAGCCTTATGTGATTCTGTTTTGTGCTCACCCTTCGTGGTGGCCGCTTCGTGATGCTCGAACGGCTCCGCCGCGCTCTTGTGAGGATGCTTGCCTGTACCCTGTCCATCAGCCATGGTGTTCTCCTTACTCGTTCGCGGAAGATTCCGCCTCCCAGTAAGAGCTCCGTGCCGTCCCTGCCGTTGCTCTGGAAAACGAAGGATTTCGTTTTTCCGGCACGGTCTTTGAAACACCCGAGCGGCTTGTTCTGCATAATCCTGCGTTTACCGATGGTTTTGCGATGCCGTAGATGTCCGGAGCACCTGCCAAACGTACAACAGCGCAGGGCGGCTCCATGCGCTGTTGTACGGATTTTTATCGCAAACCTTACTGCTGTGTGGAATCCTTCGCCTTCTGCTTGGTTTGCATCGATTTGTCCTTGCTGTCCATTTTGACTTCCTTGGCCTTGTCTTTGGCTGCGGTTGTCTTTTCATGCTTATCGCCCAAGAGTTTCTCCGTGCCTT
Organism: uncultured Acidobacteriaceae bacterium; assembly: GCA_964245535.1. GTDB lineage: Bacteria > Acidobacteriota > Terriglobia > Terriglobales > Acidobacteriaceae > Granulicella. Next base: position 11,273 of record CAXTNA010000063.1, read on the forward strand.
CCTTGGTTTTGTCGAAACCCTTCACAGTGCCTTCCTTGGTTTTGTCTACCACGGTAGTGGCGCCTTCCTTGGTCTTGCTCACAGCTGTGTGAGTTCCACTTTCCGTTTTGTGAGTAGCCGTGTGCGCCGTTCGATCGGTCGCGTGATAGGTCTTCTTCGTACCTGTTTTCACCGCATGCCCCGTATCATCGGCGGCATTTTTCGTATCTGTCCCGGCGGCGTGAATGTCTTGTCCGGCGCTTTGCGCAAAGCTGGCCGTGGGTGTCAGCAAACTGGACGTCAGCACGAGGGAGCCGAGGGCTGT
>CAXTNA010000063.1:11586-13658 GCA_964245535.1 uncultured Acidobacteriaceae bacterium
GTAGACTTGCAAGCCCTAATTTCAAATTGTCGCGCGGTTGTAGGACTGTGGATAACCCTGGCAGTTGCGAACATGCCAATGGCGTCTCCGTAACCGTTACACTCGTCTGTACCACAGACTTTCCTTTCGAGGTTCCCCGTGCGCCCTGTCGCCGTCGCCTTGTTGTTTTTTACGCCGGTTGTGCCCGCCGGCACAGCCTGGGCGCAGCGCCCTGCACCGCGCCCTTCCCTTTCCCAACCGGCACTCTCGCCCGACGGCAAAGAGATCGCCTTCGTCTCCGGCTCCGATATCTGGACCGTACCCGCCGGCGGCGGCGAGGCGCATCTGCTCATCTCCGATCCCGCCGAAGAGTCTCGTCCGCTGTACTCGCCTGACGGCAACCGCCTCGCCTTTATCTCCACCCGCACCGGCGGCGGCGACATCTACGTGCTTACCCTCAACACGGGCCAGCTGCAGCGCATCACCTTCTCAGACTCCGCCTCCAACCTCGATGCCTGGTCGCACGATGGGCAGTGGCTCTACTTCACCTCATCGACCACGGACATTGCCGGCCAGGGCGATGTTCTGCGCGTACGCTCCACCGGCGGCACCCCGCTCGAGGTGTCGCACGAGCGCTATTTAAATGAGTTCGAGTCCGCCCCCTCGCCCGACGGCCGACAGATTGCGTTTGTAGCGAAAGGCATTTCCAGCTCCCAATGGTGGCGCAACGGCCACGCTCACATTGACGAAACCGAGCTCTGGCTCAAATCGGTTGCGGGCAACGGCGGCTACCGCAAGCTGCTCGCCGGCGACGCCAAACATGCCTGGCCCATGTGGTCCGATGGCGGCAAACGCCTGCTCTTTATGTGCGATAAAAGCCCTGACGGCAGCCCCGGCCATGAAAACCTTTGGGAAGCCGACGCGACCACGGGCAATGCCAAGCAGCTCACGCATTTCAGCGGCGGCCGCCTGCTTTGGCCGACCATCGCCTACGACGGCCGGACTATCGTCTTCGAGCGCGGCTTTTCCATCTGGCGGGCCGACGCGCGAACCGGCAAAGCCGAAGAGGTGCCCATCACCCTGCGCGGGGTGCCCTCCGGTCCCGGCGTTGCGCATGAGCCCGTCACGGTCTGGAGCAACCTCGCCCTTTCGCCTGATGGCCGCAAGCTCGCCGTCGCCGGCCATGGCGAAGTCTTTGCGACCGGCGCCAAGGAGGGCGGCGAAGCGCTGCGGCTTACCCATACCGATGCCGCCGAGTCGCAACCGCACTGGACTGCTGATTCGAACGAGGTCGTCTACCGCTCCGAACGCGATGGCGGGTCGCAGCTCTACGCCTACAGCTTTCTTACTAACGCAGAACGCCCTATCACCCGCAGCGCCCATCCGGCCAAGGACATTGATCTCGTTCCAACGCCCTCGCCGGATGGCAAACTTCTGGCATTCCTGCGCAACCGCAAGGAACTGCACGTCCTCACCCTCGCCACCCTTGCTGACAAGATCGTAGCCACCGGTGAACTCGACGACACCGCACTGGCCTGGTCACCCGACTCCCATTGGCTTGCCTACGTGCCTACCGGTACCAACGGCTTCACCAATCTGTGGGCGGTTCCAGGGGATGGCTCCGCTCCGGGACGTGCCCTCACCTTCCTCGCCAACGGTCAGAACGCCTCGCACATCGCCTGGTCGCCCGACGGCAAATACCTTCTCTTCGATACCTCCCAGCGCGCGGAAACGCCCCAACTCGCCCGCGTCGACCTTGTCCCCCACGTGCCGCTCTTTCGCGAAGATCAGTTCCGTGATCTCTTTCGCAAGCAGAGCATCCCCGGCGCACCCGATACACCCGACAGCCCCGGCGAACGCAACCGTGTAAACCCGAACGAAGACCATACCCCCGAAGGTGATGCCCTCATAGTTCCCTCCGCTTCGGCGCCAGAAGACGCCTCACGGGACCAAATTACAAGCCAGAACGCCGAGGCCGGGAGCAGTAACAGTTCCGGCAGTCGTCCTACTCCGAAGAAGCCGGCCGAACCCACAAAGATCATCTTCGAAGGCATCCGCGAACGCCTCACGCTACTTTCCCTCGGTGATCTTGG
>CAXTNA010000064.1:0-13319 GCA_964245535.1 uncultured Acidobacteriaceae bacterium
GCACGTAAGGCATAGACTCTACTTCACACAGGAGATTCGCTCCTGCACACACCCTCCTAGAAATCCTAGGAACCCGCGAAGTAGCTTCCAGCAGAGGAATCCCATGAAGTTGAAATACACAGCACCGCTCGCGCTCGCCGCCTGTCTAGCCACTCTCGGCCTCGCCGCCCACGCCCAGTCCAAAAGCCCCAAGCGCGGCATCGCCTACGACGTCCCCAACGCATCCGACCTGTCCGCGCTCTCCCCCGGCGTGAGCTGGTGGTACAACTGGTCCACCGCTCCCAACAGCGGCGTGCCCGGCAACTACCTTTCCACCTATGGCATGACCTACTACCCCATGATTTGGGACGCCAATTTCAATAAAACCACCGTAGAAACCTTTCTCTTCCAGCACCCTGAGGTGAAATACCTCCTCGTTCTAAACGAACCCAACGTCTCCGGCCAAGCGAAATGCGGTGCCGCCGGCTCGGCCTACTGCGCCCCCGCCGACGCCGCCGCCCTCTGGCCACAGATCGAAACCATCGCCAAGGACACCGGCGTCATGATTGTCGGCCCGCAGATCACCTACGGCACCGACCCGAACTACGGCAATCCAGTGACCTGGATGGACGCCTTCTATAGTGCCTACGAGTCCAACAACGGCGGCCGCCAACCCCGCATCGACTACCTCGGCTACCACTGGTACGATTATGGCCTCGACAGCCAGCTCACCACCATGGCCAAGTACAACAAACCCTTCTGGGTCACCGAGTTTGCCAACTGGCACAGCCAGAACGACGGCGCGCAGATCGACACCCTCGCCAAGCAGGAAGCACAGATGACCAGCATGGTCAACGACCTCGAAGGTCGCGGGGATGTATTACGCTACGCCTGGTTCACCGGCCGCGTCAGCCCTGACCCACACTTCGATAGCCTGCTCGCCAGCACCGGTGCCCTCACCGCGCTCGGCCAGCAGTACATCTCCATGCCCTTCGCCAAGGCCCCCACGCCCGTGCTGATCGACTCCGGCAGTACCGCCAGCCAGGGTAGTTACGCCGCGGATAACAGCGTCTCCGGTGGCACCCTTACCTCCACAACCCACGCCATCACGGTCGATACCAGCATCGACACCGCTTCGCAAGCGGTCTACCAAACGAATCGCTACGGAAACTTCACCTACACCCTCGGCGGCTTTACCAGCGGCAGCCAGCACATTGTGAAGCTGCACTTTTCTGAAAACTGGTGGAGTGCGGCAGGTAGCCGCCTCTTCAACGTAACCCTCAACGGCAACCAGGTCCTCACCAATTACGACATCTTCCTTGCTGCCGGAGCGGAGTATAAGGCGCGCGTCGAGACATTTAGTGCCGTCGCCAACTCCTCCGGTCAAATCATTCTTCAGTTCACAAGCGTAAAGGATAACGCTCAGGTGAATGGAATCGAAGTCAATTAGCTCGGAGAAGTGCAGCTTGACCCTTGGGACCGGATGTGTTGTGCCCGTCTTACCCTGACTACTTCCCACTCATGCATCGGTTCCATGGGTGCATGGGTGGAAGGTAAGGGATCGCAGTCCAGCTGTTGGTCAGCTTGCGGCTCTGGCGCTTCTGAAGGATAGCCGAACTGGGTGCTTCGGCACCTGACATTATGTCTCCTTGTGTCCTCTCAGCAGGACAGAAGGCGCAGGGAACACAGGTACAAGTGACCCGACTGAATAACTATGCGGTGAACTGCATAGTTATACAACCAACCGAAACTGTAAGGTTCATCGTAAATTCATTCGACAGGGTACCGGTTCATCAGGCAGACTGATAAAAGCTACACAAAGGTGTTTTATGCTACACAAACTATCTGCCCGCTCCGCAACGAGCCTGTTATCTTCCACCAAGAACCAACGTCGGCTCCACCTTGCCAAGCCGGAGGAAATGCGTGCGGCCGCGCCCTCGCCGGATCTTTTCCTTATCACTGTCCGCCGCTGCTCGGCCTTCTGTGCGGAAGCGGCCGTTCTGGTTCTTGTTTTTGGGTTGTTGGACTACTTCATGATGAAAGGGCACATCGAGCCTCTGTGGAGCGCCGGCGCTCTTGTCATCTCGGTTGCTTTGCTAGCCCTCAGCATCGCTATGGATCTCAGTGCCCATCGCTGGATCAAGGCACATCCCTAGCGTTCCTGCGGAACAAACTCAGGTAACTCACGAATAGGTTGGCAGGCAGACGCCGCAGTTTCATAGCTACGCACGTTTACCGCTCGGGTACGTGGAGTGGCCCTGGCGCGCAAGTGATTCGCTCATTTTCTCTGCTCGCTGTACTCATAGGAAGACACAAGTATCGTCATCCATGCGTGCTTTCCTCAGAGTATGGTCGCTCTGCGTACTCGTACATTCCCATGGTGTGCCAAAACATTTCCGAGCCTACAGTGCATATCAAACAACGGAGTCACACCACCGGACGCTAGGCGCCTTACCGCTGTGATGAATCACTATGGGAAGAGGGAGTAGACGTGTGCGGCACGCGCTGGTGACCGAAAAGAAAGTAAAGCAGTACCAGCGCACCGAACAGCACCATGAAAGCCATCATGCCGAAGGTGAACTTATTAAAGTTTTCTTTCTTGAAGGGATCCCCGGGCTGCAGGGGATCGGCGGCATTGCTCGGATCAACGGGCATAGAAGGTTTTCTCCAGCGGTCGTGCCCAAAGTCGCTACAGGCTAAGTGTACGCCGGAACTCCGGAGGCAATTCCGCTTTTGAACTCAGTGTACTCGGCGTGGCATCACAGCATGGGGCTTAAACACTTTAGCCCGCATCTATGGCAACACTAAACCGGCTCCCTGTCTCGTTCCTGGGACAAGCGGAAGTGCTGTGCATACTCGGCCATCGCGGCCCGCAACCGTTCCTCGCCGGTGCACACGACGCTCTCATGGTAGTTGCGCAAAATCTCTAAGCGCGTCCGGACGGCTTCTGCTGTTGACGGATTCGTTACGTAACTCATAGGTCAATCCCACACGAAACACAGCCGACCGGGGGTGGCATACGGTCCGACGAAAGGGGAAGAACCACCGTGAATACTGACTGCAGAATGCCGTTCGTCATTTGTGAGGCCCTCTTGCGCATACACAAACGCCTTGCGTGAAAGCGCGCATCGTATACCGTGCATGAACCTGGACAAACCTTTCCGCATTGCCACCTGGAACGTCAATTCGATCCGCGCACGGCTGCCGCTGGTGACCGCCTGGCTCGAACAGCAGCAACCCGACGCACTGCTGCTGCAGGAACTGAAAGGTTTGGAGTTCCCGGCCGAGGCATTTGAGCCGCTCGGCTACCGTAGCGTGGCTGTTACACAGAAGACCTATAACGGCGTCGCCACGCTCACGCGGCATCCGATCGAAGCCACCATCACCACGCTTCCCGGCGATGAGGAAGACAGCCATGCCCGTTACCTCGAAACCGTTATCGCCGGCACACGCATCGTGAATATCTATCTGCCTAACGGCAACCCCGTTGGCACCGACAAGTTCGAGTACAAACTTCGCTGGATGGACCGCCTCCGCCAGCAGATGGCCGTCTGGCTGCAATCACCCATGCCCACCCTGATTGCCGGCGATTTCAATGTGATTCCGGAAGAACTCGATTGCTACAAGGCTTCCGCGTACGTTCACGACGCACTTTATCAGCCGGAGTCTCGCGCCCGCTACCGCGCCCTGCTCAGTCTGGGCTATACCGACGCTTTTCGCGCTTTGCACCCGGACCAAGCCGGCCATTACACCTATTGGGACTACTTTCGCGGTGCCTTTGAGAAGAATCGCGGCATTCGCATCGACCATTTTCTGTTGTCGCCGGCTCTTGCCGCCCGCCTCACGGCTTGTGAGATCGATAAAAATCCACGAACGCAGGAACGACCCTCTGACCACACGCCGATTCTGGCGACCTTCGGCCCGGTACAAGGACGCTAACCAGGGCAGGCCAAGCGTACCTGCCTCTCTCCTTGTCATTCCCGAAAGCGATCTGCGTTTCCAGCCCAGGTGCTAAAGCGCGTACAGCAGGTGATTGAAGTACGCCAAAATGGGCGCGAAGATCGCCAGCATAATGCCGAAGCCGAAGAACATAAAGCCGAACATGAGCCAAAGCCCCCAGCGCTCATAGGCCCGTGCGGCGTTGTACGGCAGGTAGTAGACCAGTACCTTGCCGCCGTCGAGAAACGGCAAAGGCATCAGGTTGAAGATGCACAGCAGCAGGTTGACCAGAATCCCGAAGTAGAAAAACAGCAGCAACGGAAAAATCGACGGCAGCGCGGCAGTCGGCACATCCAGATCGCGCAGGCTGAGTGCCTCGGCGATGCCAAAGGTGGGTGCTGCAGCGGGCAGGGCATGCTTCACAACTACCAGCGCGACTAAACAAAGAAAGGCTGCGCCTAACTGCGCGGCCGGGCCGGCCAGTACGGCGGTGATCTCGTCTTTGGACCGGCGAAAGTTGCGGGTCGTCATCGGCACTGGCTTGCCCCAGCCGAGCACCAGGGGCGAACGCCAAATGTAGAGCAACGGCCAAAGCGCCATGCCGAAAAAGTCAAAATGCGGCACGGGGTTCATCGTCAGCCGTCCGGTCATGCGGGCAGTCGGGTCGCCGAGCCGATTGGCCATCCAGGCCTGCGCGCAGTCATGCAGCGAAATCGCCAGCAACATCACCACAAGTTCAAAGATCACCAAAGCCAGGGTCATCGGCATGGCTCTAGAGTACCGAAGGAAACGGGATTGCCGTGCAGCACCGTAGGCGCGTCACTCAATCGCAAACGCAGCGTACACCGTGGCGGACGCTGAAATGCGTTCCGGGCGGATTGCCAGCGGCTGAGCTCTAAGTTTCGTCGGTGCGAAAAGACCACCGGGCATACCTGCCCCAGCACCCGCGCCGACATTTGTAAATGGGATGCGCGACGGTGCTTGATTGCTGGCATAAAGCAAATTCCCCAGCTTCGCCCCGAGACCCTGCGCCATCGTCGCGGCGATCTGGCGTGCATGTTCCAGTGCCTTGCGGGCCGCCTCCGCCTCTAGTGCATCCTGGTCTTTCAGGAGCCACTGAATGCCCCCACTCTGGTTGGCTCCCGCCGGGATGGCGACCTGCAGAACCAGCGCCGCCTTTTCTGCAGGTACCGTCACACGCCAGGACTGGCTAAACTGGAAGCGAGATCCTTCGCTGTAGTGAGTTTTCTGTTCGTCGTTGTTCGGAGTTAGCGGGTACAGATTCTGTTCTGCGCTCTCGATCGCCTCTTTCGCAACGCCCGCTGCTGCAAGAGCCACCATGATGGCGTTCGAGGTACGAGCGGCGTCCCCATAGGTGAGATCGCTCGTTCTGCCGAAGCTTTGAAAGCCGATGGTGACGACCGCAGTATCGGCCAAGGTGGAGGCATCCGCGCTGGTGGTGATGGCGATCGTCTTATTGTCCTTGCTGATCTGGATCTCCTGCGCGAAAGCGAGCGGAGAGACGAATCCGCTGCCGCTCCCGGCTCCCAAGCCAAGCAGGGAAGTGCCCATCACCCCCGCAATCAAAACAAAGCGCAAAATCCTCACGGATGATCCCTTTCACTGAAAGGCAGATGGGTCAGGTCCCGCTTGTGCTTCGCCGGCCCGTGCTCTTCCTTATGCTTGCGATCTGGTATGGGCGCGCTCGGCGGCGGCGTGCCCACCCGTTCCCGGGCGTTCGCCTTCACCGCTTTCACGATCGAAAACACCTGCGTTTTCTTCTTTGCCATACTCGCCCTTTGCTGCTCCGCTCCTGTAGCGTCACGCGGTTGTATCGCTGCCGTCAAGCAGAAAAAGGGCGGCACGCCCGTCAATCACAAAGTGCTCCACGCCAGCGCCGCTCAACGGGGCTAAGGTCTATGCTGATAGCAGCGCCACCCGGCGCATGTTTGGCCAGGGAGAGCAGCGATGCCAGGGGAATGGGGCGGAAACAATCGAGGTAACGGTGCCGGGCGCAACGGCCGTGAAGGGAATCGCGGCTTCGGATCGAACGGAAACCGCAGTGGCAGCCGTGATGCCGCACCGGCGAAAGGCGCAGCTGTGCCCAAAAGCGCCGGCGGCGCGCGCTGGTCGGATGAGTTGGACGCCATCTTCGAGCGCGCTCCCAAGGAGATTACCGCTCCCAAGAACGATGATGAGCGCAACTTCTTTGAAGAGCGCACTGAGGTCAAATCACACACCCTCACCTGTCCGAACTGCAACCAGGCTGCCGACTACGCGCTCACCTGGCTGGTACGCCGCAAACGCGAACATCCTGTCGGATTTGCGGATGACGCCACGCTGGCTCGCTTTGAAAAGGCGCGCAGCTATATGGTGCGTCGTGACGATCAGGTTGCCTGTACGAACGTACGTTGCCGCAAGCGCTTCGAGATCGCCGGCCTGCAATCCGTCGCGTTCCTGCAGGATGCCGGTGCCGGTTCGGTCGAAGACCGTGCCGCCCGCGTACGTGCCGCGTTCAATGGCCGCATCCGCGACTAGAAGATCTGCGGGAAAGTGAACCAAAGTCGTTAACACCCCGCTCAAGTGTTGGTTGAGGTTTGACACGCCGGCCAAGCTTACGCCCTTGCCGCTCCTTGACCGCCTCATCCTGCCGGAACCTATGATTAAATAGGTGGTGTTAGTTCGGTTCGAGGAGTTTCCATGGCCAATACGCTTTTGCCGCCCGAAGAGCGCGCCCTCACTCCCAACGAGGTGGAAGGACTGGACCGCCGCCGCCGTCGCGGGCAGCTTCTGATCGTACTGGGTTTTCAGTTCGGGATTGTGGCTACCCTGATGACGCTTTGGACAGGCCAGGATTTGCAATACTCGCCTGGCTGGGCACATCCCATGTTGTACTGGAACGCGATTGTCGGCTTCATGTCACTGCTTTGCTTCGTTGTCGGTCTTCAGCTTCGCCGTGGGTTGAACGAATTTTTCAGCTACTGACCGTCTCGGCGATGAAATAGTAGGTTTCGCGACTCGAAGAACGAAAGCAGCTGCATCGGCAACCCAGTTCAAAGCCGCGCAGAGTCAATGCGCATATCCTATTGAAGAGCCAAACCCAACCCGACCCGTCGCCTGCGACGCGATCCCTGACTCACAGGTGGATTGCGCTATGTTGTGGGTTGCTGTTTGCCTTCTTCAGCACAGCGCAGGCCGCGCACATCCATCGCGAGCCGGATCTGCGGCAAAGAACCCAGGTCCATGCGCCGAGCGTCAGTTCCGCAGACTCCGATGAAGGGCACTGCCCGTTGTGCAACGCGGCACAATCGGTACTGCCGACAACCCAGCGCATGGCGGTTGGCCAGGTGGCCCCGCTACGGCCAGCCGTTTGTGTCGCGACGCATCGTAAGCCCCGCGATCCTTGGCATTTCGCCCGACTAAGTCGACCTCCACCTATCCCCTTGCACGTCTAGCAGTCTTGCGGTAGCCAGTGCTGGTTATCGCCGACAGCCATGAGCCATTTTGTGAAGATTGGGTATCTCTTCGCATCGTGCCTCTGACGGAGGTCGCGCCCTTTTCACAGAGGAGTAGCGCTTCCAGATAAGGACGTTTCATGCTTCAAAGGTGTCTTCGGCGCTTTCGCGCCTCTGCCGTTTTACCCGTGTTCTTTCCCTTCGCGATTCTGCCGGCCTTTGCGCAGAGCACCTCCGGTACGGTTACCGGAACAGTCACAGACCCTAGCGGCGCTGTCATTCCCGGAGCCACGGTGGTCCTCAGCAACCCGGTGAGCGGCTATACGCGCACACAAACAACCGATGCGGCAGGCACATATTCTTTTCGCAATCTGCCATTCAATCCATATCGCATATCTCTCACATACGCGGGTTTCGCGCCTGCTGCCCAGCAGGTACAGATATCTTCTGTTGTGCCCATTGTGGCTTCCGTCGTTTTGCGGGTCGGCGCGCAAGGGGCCGTAGTGGACGTAGAAGCGCCGGCCGATCTCACCGAAGCCGACCCCACCTTCCACACCGATGTGGACCGGGTGACGATCGCGCGTTTGCCGGTAGAAACGCCTACGTCCGAATTGAGTTCCATTGTCACAGAGCTCACGCCCGGCGTAGCGGCTGATTCGAATGGTCTTCTTCACGGGCTTGGCGATCATAATGAGGTCTCGTTCGTTGTAGACGGTGAACCGATCACCGACCAGCAGAGTAAGGTGTTCTCCAACCAACTCCCAGCCGATGCTGTGCAATCTTTTGAGGTAATCGCGGGCGCACCCCCAGCGGAATACGGCGACAAGACCAGTCTGGTCATCGTGGCCACGACGCGCTCGGGCCAGGGGGTCACGAAACCTACCGGCGTCGTTTCGGCTTCGTACGGAACATTCGGAACAAGTCGGGTTCTCGCCGACATGGCCTACGGCGGGCAGAACTGGGGCAATTTCATCTCTGCCAGTGCGTTGCAATCGGGCCGCTTTCTTGATACGCCCGAGTTCGCGGTCTACCACGATCGCGGCAATGAAGAGAACCTGTTCGACCGCATCGACGGCCAGCTAAGCAATCTCGGCTCGATGCACATCGACCTCCAGTACACCCGCTCCATCTTTGCGACACCGAACAGCTACGACACACAGTATGGCTTTCAGTCGCAAGGCCTGACCACCGGACTGACTGATCAGCGTTCGAAGATTGAGACATTTCTTGTCGCACCCACCTACACACGGATTTTGGGTCCAAGTGCTGTGTTTAATTTCGCCCCATATATTCGCCGCGATTCCTACCACTACATTCCTTCGGCGAATCTGCTGAATGACCTTGGACCTATCCAGCAAGAGAGCGTCGCGCAGGACCGCTCCCTTACCAACGCCGGCCTTCACTCCGACGTAACCTATACGCGCGGTGGAAACACCTTCAAGCTGGGCGGTGTGTATGAGCAGACGTTTTTGCGCGAAAACGACATCCTCGGGGTTGTGGACCAGAACCTGAACGCACCTTGCAATGACCAGAGTGGGAATCCGCTGAGCGGAAATGCCGGTCAATGCTCCAGTTCAACCGGAGGCGCGAGCACCCCGAACCCGAATTTCAACCCTGTTCTTCTACCGTATGATCTCACCCGTGGCGGCACGACTTACACCTATCACGGACAAACGGATGTGAAGCAACTCGCTTTATACGGTGAGGATGCGTTAAAAGCAGGCAATTGGCTATTCAACTTGGGCATCCGTGGTGATTTCTACAATGGTCTTGCCATCCAGCGCCAAGCCGAGCCACGTGTCGGCATTAGTTATAACATCAAAAAGACACAAACTGTGCTGCGGGTTTCTTACGCGCGGACCCAAGAAACGCCTTTTAACGAGAATCTCGTACTTTCCGCGAACGGCTGTCTCGATCCGGTCCTCAATGCGATCTTCACTTCCAGTTACGGTTACTGTACACAGGCGCCTTTCAACCCTGGTTTTCGTAATGAGTTCCACGCCGGTTTCGAGCAGGGCGTTAGTAAGCATTTCGTCGTGAGCGCGGAATGGATCACGAAGTACACACGCAATGGCTATGACTTCAGCGTGCTTGGGGCAACACCCATCACATTTCCAATTGAATGGCATAACTCAAAGATTCCCGGGTATGCTTTGAGCGGCACACTCACCGAGGTAAAGGGCCTCACCGCGCGAGTGACCTTATCGTCCGTCGCCGCTCGCTTCTTTAATCCCCAGATCGGCGGCGTAGGCGCCACCGTTGCCTCGGCAGGCGGGTTTCCCTTCCGAATTGATCACGACGAGCGCTTCAATCAGACAACCCACATCGAATACAAATTGCCGTTCCGCAAGAGCATGTATTACTCCATGAACTGGAAGTTCGACTCTGGACTCGTGGCAGGCTCGACCCCCTGTTATAACATCTCGGACCCGAACAGCGCCTGCGGAGCTTATTCCTTTCAGCCCGATGGTGTAACTCCGCTCACCACCGCCAACGGGCAGCCTGCGATCAATTTGAGCAGTTTCACCGCAGACGAGGAGTTTCAGGCGGGTCTGACCTGCGATGGCGTAAAAGCCACGCAAACGCAAGGATTCTCTATCTGCGACGCGGCTGGTCTCACCTCAAATCTTGTCAAGGTTCCTACACCAGGAACCGAAGATGATGATAAAAACCCGCAACGCATTCAACCCCGCAACCTTTTCGACATGGAATTGGGTGATGACAATGTCGCGCACTTCGGGGCAGGCGAGCGTTATAAGTTCGGAGCTCGTGTGACCGCGGTGAACGTCACGAACAAATACGCACTGTATAATTTCCTTTCCACCTTCTCAGGTACACACTACGTTTCTCCCAGAACCATCACGGGAGAGATCGCTTTCCGCTTTTAACCTTAGGCATGATGCCGACCGCAGCCTCGCGTCCGGCATAATGCCTGTCTTCGTACGCGGTTCTAGAACGATCTTTGTGTGTAGGCATTACTTAGAATTACACTACGGCTTTGAAAACAGCGTAGCGGGTACGACCGGCATGGGAGCCGCGCCGTCCAGACTTGCCGGAAAGGCTCCCATGGTGCGTAGATTTACCTCCGAACTGGCCAGAAATTGCCAGCACACTACGTCTGGTTTTAGAAGCACGCACGCCACCATAGCCTGCAGGCTTTCACCCGTGGGTAGCTGGAAGCTGCCGCGCAGCCATTCTGCCGCGTGGCCTTCGGTGGTGAAAGCGATCGGTTCACCGAATTGTGTCCGCGCGCCCGAGGCCGTGAGCCCCTGCACCTCACCCCGCGTGAAGGCGGGTAGCTCCGCTGCGGTGAATGTCTTTTTCATGCAGCCGGCATCGGCCCGCACCAGCAACACGATCGCCAAGCCATTGCCACTGTTCATAACAGAAAAAGGAAGGGTCACACAACGGGTTGCATCTTTCGTATTTTTGCCAACCGCCTCACCCTGAGTCTGGTTCAGGCTGGCCTGAAACGCCGGTCCGACCACCGCGCTCGCATCAGTGAAATTCGCCGGGTAACTGTAATTCAGGTGCAGCGCTTCATTGTGATAGGTTGCCATTGGCGCGCTTGCAGGCGCAGTGGGCACACTCTGCGCCGAACAGGCCGTGTACAAGATACCGAGAACGAAAGCCATGGCCGGAGAAGAACGCATAAGCGGATGCTAGCACCCCATGGCAACCAACGACGTCCCAAGAACTCCAACTGGAACCCTTAAACCCCGCACCGCACATCGACACCACGTGCGGCAACCATGGATTCCAATCAAGCCGAATGCCCGGAAACTCCACAGTAGGAGCTATCGCCAGGAAACCGAGCCAGTTATCCTGAACGGATGCCCGCCCGTCCCTCGCCACGCTCCCTGGTTCTGACTGCCTTTGCGGCAGTCTACCTGTTTTGGGGCTCAACCTATACCGCCATCCGCATCGCGGGAGAGCACGTGCCGCCGCCGGTGGTTTCGGCAACACGCTGCCTGATCACCACCGCGGTCATGCTGGTCATCGCGCTGCTCAGCGGCAAAAGTCTGCGTGTACCGAAGGGCGAAGGCCCCAAGCTGGCGTTGGTGGGCATTCTTTTTATGAGCGGCAACAATATGCTGCTCACCTGGGGCGAAACAATGGTGCCCTCGGGGTTTGCCTCGCTCCTGATTTCAACGACACCGATCATGATCGCGCTGATCGCATGTTTTCTGCCCGACGGTGAACCACTCAACAAACGCGGCTGGGCGGGTACGTTGCTTGGCACGGCGGGCATTGCCGTTCTGATATGGCCGTCACTACGCAGCACAGGCCTGCAGACGCTACACAGTACGAAACGCGGAAACGCCATGCCCGGCAACCCTGCCCTCGGTACGCTGATCTGCCTCGTATCGGCGCTCTGCTTTGCTGCTGGCTCCGTGCTCTCTCGACGTTTCCGCTTTCGTGCCGACACCTTTGTTGCCACCGGCTGGCAGATCGGCGCTGCCGCTATTCTGAACACTGCCATTGCCCTTGCGGCGGGCAGTTTCCATCGGGCGGTGTGGACCTGGCGCGGTTCTCTGGCGATGGTGTACCTTGCCATCTTCGGCTCCCTAGTGGGTTTGGTGGCATTCACCTATCTGCTGCAAAACGTCGCCGTTAGCAAGGTGGCCACCTACGCTTTCATAAACCCGGTGATTGCGGTCCTGCTCGGTGTGATTCTGCTCGGCGAACGGCTGGATGGGACCGAACTGATCGGCATGGGCATCATCGTATGCGCGGTGGCGATGGTGGTGTTGAGCCGGGTTGGGGGCACGGCTTCCAAGCAGCTTCTAGATCGCAACGTCGATGCTATCTCAAACACAACGAAAGGCAGCGTCTAAGCGGATAAAAGGGCCGCGCCCGTCTTCTGTTCCGTCGGTGCGAAGCGGTCTTTCAAGCGAAGAAACGGTTTTTCAAGGAAGCGATAGCTGAGCGAGGCCAACACATACGTTATGACGAACGCTGTAATTGGAAAGAACAGCGTGATGCGATGACGTACGAAAAACTCTAAATGATGATTCATCGTCCCCATCAAATAACCATGGAAGATGTACAGGCCATAACTGAGTGTGCCGATCCATGTGAGCCAGCGAACGGACAGAAGGCGAGTGAGCCATCCTTCACGGTGAATGGTGGCTAGCACGATTCCGGTGCTCATCAGCCCGGAGCAGCTGTAACCATAACTTGTGACGATGGGATGGGAGGTGCTCGGGAATTGCGCGAACTTAGCGAGCGAACCGAAAAGCACGCAGGCCGGCAACAGAATGAGAGACCAGTACACCGGGGGTGCAACCGACTCGCCTGCTGGACGTCCGCGCAGCCATAGAGCAAGCCACGCACCGAAGAGCATAGGACTGAAATGCGTGTAGGTGGAGGTATAGATGAAGTTTGGATCCACGTGCGCGCGCCACGCCCAAAACGTAAGCAGCGTATTCAGAAACAAGCTGCAAACGATCCCAATGACGCAGAGCCTCATGATGCTGCGCCGGCTGCGCACGCGATACACGAGCAGCGGCCACAAAAGATAAAACTGCTCTTCCAGGCAAAGCGACCAGAGCGCCCCAGTGTTGAAGCCCGTGAAATGGCCTTTGGGAAAGTAAAACATAAAGCCGCCGGACTGAATTTCCGGATGGTGCATCGCGGAAAAATCCATCAGGTTGCCGTAATAGAAGACACGGGCGATATCGAAGCGCGTCCATAACGGGTGAAGCCACGGAGTAAGTAACAGAAAAGTGATCCATGGCAGGTAGTACAGCGGAAAAATGCGCAAAGCGCGCCGAATGTAAAAATTTCGGAAGTAACGGGGTTGTTCCAGCGAATCATAAAGAATGCCGGTAATCAGGAATCCCGACAAGACGAAAAACAGATCGACCCCAAGCCAGCCGCCCCACCCCAGTGCCGAACCTCGGTCGACCATGCCGTAAAAATGCGAGAGAAACACGGCGAGGA
>CAXTNA010000065.1:0-13138 GCA_964245535.1 uncultured Acidobacteriaceae bacterium
CCTGCCGCGCATGCTGGTGCGCGACCATGCCGAAGCCGAATGAGCAATCAGAAAAGGCCGGTACAAAAATCGGCACGTTCTTCTCATACGCTGCGAAGGTGATTGAATCCGCATTACCGTTGCGCGGGGTGCGCCCGGCCCTCTCGAGGTACGCACCCATCTCGCGAATCAACTCGCGCGAGGAGTACGGCCGCGGCGGGAGCGAATTGATAATTTTTT
The DNA here is from genome assembly GCA_964245535.1 of uncultured Acidobacteriaceae bacterium. Lineage (GTDB taxonomy): Bacteria > Acidobacteriota > Terriglobia > Terriglobales > Acidobacteriaceae > Granulicella. Next base: position 220 of record CAXTNA010000065.1, read on the forward strand.
CCGTCGTTTCATCGCAGATGCGCAGCTCTTCTTCGTCAATAAATGTGTCGTAGATGCGGTCGATCATCAGCTCGCGAAGTTCGGCATCGTTCGCACCGTATTTGTACTCATCGCTCGCAATGTAGTGCCGAAAGCCCAGCGCCTCAAAAAAGTCCTGATCGACGATATTGGCTCCCGTCGAGACGATCGCATCCACCATATTGTTGCGGATCAGATCGACGATGACCTTTTGCAGTCCTGCCGAAATGAGCGAGCCCGCGAGGCACAAAATCACCCCACATTCGGTGTCGCGCAGCATCATGTCGTAAATGCTCGCTGCACGCGCCAAATCACGCGAACTATAGGCCATCGACGCCATCGCATCGACCAGCGGCACCACATTGTGCGCGGCGATGTCGATGTGCTGTACCTGATTCTTGAGAAGTTCTTGTTTTGTCGCCATAACGAATCTAGTTTATCGCGTCTTCGCAGGCGAAGCCTATTCTTTGAGATCGAAGGGTAAAAACACTGTGGGATCGCCGGTGTAATCTGTACCGTACTCGTTTGTACACGATCGAACTCGGGGAAAGAGTGAAGCGACCCAAGACGTGGTTGACCTTCTGTTCGTAGTTGACTTTCTGTTCGTGGATGACGGCTTGATCGGGACGGGTGCCACGGCCGGAGATACAGCGTATTACCGCGGCAGCAGCATACTCACGATACTCGCGCTCATAAGGTTTGCCATGGTGCCGGCAAGCATTGCGCGCAGGCCCAGTTTCGCGAGTTCATTGCGGCGCGCAGGGATGAGCGCTCCGATGCCGCCGATCTGCATGCCGACCGAGCCGAGGTTCGCAAACCCGCACAGCGCAAAGGTGGCGATGGCGAGTGTGCGCGGGGAAACTTGGCCGGTGCGGGCCATCTGGCCGAGCTGCGTGAAGGCGATGAACTCGTTGAGCACGGCGCGGGTGCCGATGAGGTTGCCGACCTTTGCGGCATCGGTCCAAGGAATGCCGATGAGCCATGCAATCGGGGCGCACAGGGTGCCGAGTGCCGTGCCAAGAGAGTGCGGAAACGGGATGCGACCGTGCGCCCAAAGCACGTCGGAGATGCCGAGCATCATGGCGTTCAACAGGCCGACGATAGCAAGAAAACTGATCAACATGATGGCGACGTTAAATGCCAGTGAGCCGCCATCGATCGTTCCTCGTGCAATGGCTCCGATGAAGTTTTCGTTCTTGTGCTCCTCGTCGGCGGTCATGTGCACGGTGCCGAGCGTGGCGGGCACTTCGGTTTCGGGCACAAGCATTTTGGCGATCAGGATGGTACCCGGTGCGGTCATGATGACCGCCGAAAGCAGGTCCTGCGCACGGATGCCGAAGGAGATGTAGGCAGCCATGATACCGCCGGAAACATGCGCCATGCCGGAGGTCATGATGGTCATCAACTCCGAGCGCGTGGCACCGTTCAAAAAGGGGCGAATGGTAAGCGGCGCCTCGGTTTGACCCATGAAAATAGAGGCGGCAACATTGGTGGATTCAGCGCCCGACGTGCCCATCGTGCGTTGCATGATCCAGGCGACGGCACGGATAACGATCTGCATGATGCCGAGGTGATAGAGCATGGCAAACAGTGCCGAAACGAAAATAATGGTGGGCAGCACGGCAAAGGCGAAAACCTGCAGCGGACTGGTGGGGTCGCCGAGTTTGCCGAAGACCAGCGAGGAGCCGTCGACCGAATGCGCCAGCAGCGAGGTCACCGCGGACGCGCCCACGTGCAGCACGCTCTGGCCGTAGGTCCACTTCAGTACCAGGAAGGCAAACAGGATTTGCAAGCTGAGACCCCAAAGCACGGTGCGCCAGCGAATCGCACGGCGGTCTGCCGAAAGCGCATACGCAACGCCGAGCAGGACAAATAAGCCAAGCAGACCGGTGAAACGTGCCAAGGGGCGGTGCTCCGGAGAAAAGACTACGGCGAGTGTACCGGAGATGTGCGCCCCTCCGTGGGCGGAATCCGTTCGTGCGGTTCTCACGGGTGAATCCGGCGAGTTTAGTGCGCGCTGAGGGCGAGGCGTACCGGCAAATCGCGTGGCGGAAAACAGGAAGCGCTATCGCAGGCTTGGTAGTGCAGCGTACCGGTCAAAACCGCATCGCCTTTCTTTGCGTCAATTGCCAGCCGGATGCGGAACTCGCCTTGATAGGCGCTCAGCGTTTCACCCCCGCCAATACTTAGGTGAAGCGGCTCTCCTGCCGGGTATTCCGCTTTGAGCACCCGGTACTGTTTCGAAGGATCGATCTTCAGTGCCGTCGCGATGAGCAGTTCGTCATGCGGTGTGTGCGAGTTGATGTGTAGACCGGGGGCGACATGAAAGCGGAGTTCGACCCAGCTCTGCTTGCCTGCAACGACGTCGAAGCTCTCGGAGTCGAGGCTGACGCGCTGCGGATGTGTGGTGCTTGCGTCGGGGCTATCCGGCAACGTGATGCGTTGTGCGGGCGCGGAGCCCACAGCTGCGGAAAGCGCGAGCAGGGCCGTGCTCCGTTTTAGACAAGGGAATATAGTATTCCGCGTCGGGCGCCTCATGTGCATTGGCTAAACACCGGCTCCGACGATTTGACGGATTTCCGCTTCCATCTGGTCCTTGGTCGGCGCACCCGCTGTGACGGAGGCGACCTTGCCTTCCTTGTCGACGTAAAACGTCTCAGGCAGATAATCAACACCACCGTAGGCCTTGGCGACCTTCTCGTCACTATCAGGCATAAGTACGGGATAGCTCACGCCTATCCTTTTGGCCGCGCTGGCAACGTCCTCGCGGGAGGCACCATCATCCTGAGAAAGTCCAAGCACGATCAGGCCTTGTGGCTTGTATTTTGTGGAGAACTCCTGAAACCAGGGCATTTCCAGCTTGCACGGACCGCACCAGGTCGCCCAAAAATTGACGACGACTGGATGTCCCTTGAGGTCGGCGAGCGAAACTTTCTTCCCATCGATGCCGGTGAGCGTGAAGCTCGGGGCAGCCTTACCGCGCAGACCGGCGCCTTGCGCATCGGGCTGTGCGGCATCCGGTTCGGCCCCGTTCGGGTTGGCGGTGGCGGGCTGCAGTTGCACGTGGTTGCTTTCCATGGCCGCGCGCCGTGCACGCAGATTGGTTACGCCTGCCCAGAAAAGAAGGGCAAGCACCACGAACATACCTGCAAGAACACCGAATCTGCGCACCACACGCCACCTTTTCCCAGGGTCACCTGTGTGCCCTGGTTCCAGTGTAGCTCTGCTCCGCACTGGCTCTGCTAGCATGCTGTCGATGACTTCGAGCGGATCGCAAGCGGAAGCGGGTGCACGCGCGGCCGCCCTGGTGCGTATCGAAGCGGCGGCGCTTGAGGGCCTGGCGCAACGGCTGGAAAACGGGCAACGTGAGACCTTTGCGCAGGCGTTGAACACCCTGACGGCCGTGCTGGAGCGTGAAAAAAAGATTGTGCTATCCGGGATGGGCAAAAGTGGACTGATCGCCCGCAAGATCGCGTCGACTTTGGTTTCGCTGGGTATGCCTGCCTTGTTTCTGCACCCGGCGGAGGCGCTGCACGGCGATCTTGGTCTGCTGGCGTCGGGCGACGTGCTTTTGGCTCTGTCGTACTCGGGTGAGACGGAAGAGCTGCTGCGCTTGCTGCCGGTTTTGCGGAAGATGCAGGTCGCCGTGGTGAGCATCTGTGGTTGCGCGGAGTCGGCCCTGGCGCGTGCAAGCGCGGTGGTATTGGACGTCAGTGTGACGCGCGAGGCCTGCGCGCATCAGCTTGCGCCGACGGCCTCGACTACAGCGATGCTGGCCCTGGGCGACGCGCTGGCGGTGGAACTAAGCCGGCACATGGGTTTCGAGCCGCAGACCTTCGCCGACCTGCATCCGGGCGGTCATCTGGGCAGGCGACTCACCCCTGTTCGCGACCTGATGCATGCAGGCGATGCTGTGCCGGTCGTGCCGCCCGATGCCGCCTTGCCCGCCATCATCCATGAGATGAGCGCGAAACGGCTTGGCATGACGACGGTGCAGCAGGACGGCCAGTTGCTGGGAGTGCTCTCGGACGGAGACCTGCGACGGCTCTTCGAGCGTGAAGGGCCCGCAGCCTTTCACCGTACTGCGCGGGAACTGATGAACCCGACCCCACGGACGGTTGCGCCTGAGTTGTTCGCGTCTGTCGCTCTTGAGCTTGTAGAAGCACACAGGATTACCGCGCTGATTTTGACAGCCGATGGCACAGCGGGCACTGCGGTGGAAGGGATCGTGCATCTGCATGATCTTGTGAAGGCGTTGGCGAACGATCATTCTTAGATACGCGACAACGATACAATCAAACCGACATGCATCGTTGGTCTCAACTCTTCCTTCCCACCCTGCGCGAAGCGCCCGCCGACGCGGAGGTTGCCAGCCATAAGCTGCTGCTGCGCGCGGGGTATGTGCGCCAGTTGGGCGCGGGTATTTACAGCTATTTGCCGCTCGGGCAGCGGTCGCTGAACAAGATCGTGCGCATTGTGCGCGAAGAGATGGATCGCATCGGGCAGGAGTTTCACTTGCCGGCGTTGAATCCGCGCGAGGTGTGGGAAGAGTCCGGCCGATGGACGGGCATGGGCGACAACATGTTCCGGCTCAAGGATCGCAAGGGTGCGGAGCTGGCGCTGGCGATGACGCACGAAGAGGTGATGACCTCCATCGCGCGCAATGAGCTGCGCAGTTACAAGCAGCTGCCGCAGATTTGGTATCAAATTCAGACCAAGTTTCGCGATGAGCCGCGACCGAAATCGGGGCTGTTGCGGGTGCGGCAGTTCCTGATGAAAGACTCGTTCTCGTTCGATCTCGATGCGGCGGGGCTTGATGAAAGTTATCGCAAGCATGATGAGGCGTACCGGCGCATTTTTACGCGCTGCGGTCTGCAGTTTCTGGCTGTGGATGCGGATTCGGGCGCGATGGGCGGATCGCAGTCGCAGGAGTTCATGGTGTACACCGACGCCGGGGAGGACTTGATTGCGAGTTCGGTTTCGGGGTATGCGGCGAATCTGGAGAAAGCGACGAGTAGGCTGGCACCGGTGGAGGACCTTGCGCCGAAAGGCGATGGTATGCCCGAGTTGGTGCATACGCCGAATCGGCGGACGGTTGAGGAGGTCGGCACTTACCTCAACCAGCACTATTCTTTCGAATTGTCATCCCGCAGCGAAGCGGAGGGAACTGCTGTTTTACAGCCTTGGCACGCAGTCAAGACCTTGGCCTACATGGGTCTTATCCGCCGAACGATTGAAGCCGAAGACGGATTCCAGCCACGATGGCAACCCGTAGCACTGTTCTTACGTGGTGATCACACTCTGAACGAGACGAAGGCCATCGCAGTTCTTAATGGAGCTCTGAACGCGAGCGGAGCCCCGGGAAAGCTTCTCAGTGTGGCAGAACTACGCCCAATGACTTCCGAAGAGATACTTGATTGGTTTGGTGCACCTGCAGGATATCTGGGCCCTCTGCGTCTCCACCACGCTGCAGCACGAGCGATGGTCGGCGATCTTACAGTCGTGCTAGACGTCGCACTCAAGGACCGCAAGAACCTCATATGCGGTGCTAACAAGCTGGACTTCCACTACCGCAATGTCACGCCCGGCCGCGACTTCACGCCGACGCTTATCGCCGACATCCGCAATGTGAACGAAGGTGAGCTTGATCCGGTCGATGGGCAGCCGCTGCGGTTAGGGAAGGCTGTCGAGATTGGGCACATTTTCAAGCTCGGTTACAAGTACTCCGAGGCCATGGGGGCACGGGTGCTCGACCGCGACGGCAAAGAGGTGACGCCGATCATGGGCAGCTATGGCATCGGGATTGAGCGCATCTTGACGGCTGCGGTCGAGTCGAGCGCCGCCACATTCGCTGCATCCAGTAACACATTGTCCTCTCGACCGGAGGCGCGCAGCACCGGAGTGGAGAGACCTGCCGCTTCGCCCGTCGAGCAATACGCTTTGCCGCCGGCTATCGCGCCCTATGAACTTGTCGTCACTGTTACCAACGTGAAAGAACCCGAATTGCTTCAGGCAGGTGAGCAGCTCGCACTGGAGCTCACGACGGCTGGCATCGATGTGTTGCTGGATGACCGCGATGAGCGGGCAGGCGTAAAGTTTAAAGATGCCGAATTGATCGGCGTGCCCCTGCGGGTCAACGTGGGCAAAAAGCTTGCGGAAGGCTTTGTGGAGCTGGTGGATCGGCTGACCGGAATCACCGAGGATGTACCTGTGCCGGAACTAGCGGCGCGTGTCACGGGCCTGATCGCAGCGTCCAAGCAGGTGTGACCTGTGGTAACGGCTGTCATCTTTCCGCTACGCTGCGTGATGACGAACCCAAATGTCCTGGCCTGTCTTCAGGCGTTTCTCATGCAGGTCCACGATCCATCCTGGAGACTCTAACCCCATGCCGACAACCCTTCGTACGCCCGTTCGCGTGAGACTCGCCCGGCCGCAGCCCTCGCTCGTGTGGCGGGCGTTGCGGGCTGTGCTTTTGCTGGTGGTGCTGCTGGCCGTGGTCGGTGGGCTCACCTTTGCGTATGAGTATCACCAGTATCAGGGATTGGTGGACCAGCGGCTCGCGCAAGGGCCCCTGTTTTCCTCGACGGCGCAAATCTATGCCGCGCCGCAGGAGGTGCGCCCAGGGCAGCGGCTGTCTGCGGAAAGCATCGCCGCCGTGCTGCGCAAAGCGGGTTACAGCAGCGGCGGGCAGGCCAGTGCCATGGGTACCTATCGGCGCAGCGAGGACTCGATCTCCATCAAGCCGGGCGCGCAAAGCTACCTTGCCACCGATGGCGCGACGATTCACACGAGCGATGGGTCGGTGGATTCGATTACCGCGGAAAACGGCGCGGAGCTAAGTTCATACAAGCTGGAGCCGCAGCTAATTACTGCGCTCAGTGAGGACAAGAATCGCACCAAGCGCCGCATGGTGACCTATGACCAAATCCCGCCGCGCATGGTGGAAGCGGTGCTCGCGATTGAGGACCGTCGATTTTTTGAGCATGGGGGCATTAACTACGTCCGCACAGCCAAGTGCGCGGTGCAGGATTTGGTGTCGCACCACAAGGGCTGCGGTGGTTCTACGTTGACGCAGCAGCTGGCGCGCGGCTTCTTTCTTTCGCCCGAAAAGACCTATGCGCGCAAGATCGCTGAAATCATGATTACGTATCAGCTTGAAGATCGCTTTAATAAGCAGCAGATCTTCGAGATGTATGCCAATCAGATCAACCTCGGCCAGCGCGGCTCATTTGCAATCAACGGCTTTGGAGAGGCCGCGCAGACCTACTTCGGCAAGAACTTGAAGCAGCTCGACATCGCTGAATGTGCGTTGCTCGCGGGCATGATTCAGCGGCCGAACTACTTCTCGCCGTACCGGCATCTCGACCGTGCGACCGAGCGCCGCAACCTCGTGCTCGACACCATGGTGGAGACTGGGGCGATCACGCCGGCGCAGGCAGAAGCCGCGAAGGCAGAACCGATCCGGCTCGCGCCGGCGGAGGTCGATGCAAGCGAGGCGCCGTACTTCGTCGATCTGGTGCACGACCAGATCGTGCAGCGCATTGGCGACTACGACTCGGGACATTCATCGTTGCGAATTTATACCTCGCTCGACCCGGATCTGCAACGCGCGGCGCAGGACGCGGTACAGGGGGGAATGGTGCGCGTGGATGCGCTGGTGCGTGCGCAACGCGGCAAAAGCGACGCGTCCACGGCCATGCCGCAAGTCGCGCTGATTGCGCTGAATCCACATACCGGCCAGGTGCTGGCGCTGGTGGGAGGGCGCAACTACGCCGCTTCGCAACTCAACCATGCAACTTCGGAACGGCCTACCGGCTCGATCTTTAAACCCTTCGCCTATGCCGCCGCTTTTAATACGTCACTCAACGGCACGGAGCTTGAGGGCAGTGGCGTGTTTACGGCCCTCACACGCTTGAATGACGACCCGACCACTTTTTCTTATGGCGGCAAGGACTACACCCCGGGCAACTTCAAGCGAGGAGAGTTCCCCGGCATGGTCACCGCCGTCCAGGCGCTCGCTCATTCGCTGAATATCGCCACCATCAACCTTGCGCAGAAGGTAGGGTTTGAGAATGTAGCGGAGCTTGCACGGTCGGCTGGCATCACCAACGCCCGCGGGACACCGTCAGTCGCCATTGGTACTTATAATGCGACGCCGATCGACATGGCCGGTGCGTATACGGTGTTTTCAAATAACGGCATTCATTTGAAGCCGTGGATGCTTGCCAGCGTGCGCAACACCAATGGCGATATTGTTGCCGATTACACGCCCGAAGCCAGGCAGGTACTTGATCCGCGCTCCGCCTATCTGACCCAGTCGATGCTTGAGAATGTAATGAACTTTGGCACCGCTGCCGCCGTACGCGCGCGCGGATTCACCGCTCCGGCAGCCGGCAAGACCGGAACCTCCCATGATGTGTGGTTTGCCGGGTACTCTTCCAACCTGCTCTGCATTGTTTGGGTCGGCAACGATGACTATACGAATCTGAATCTTGAAGGCGCCAAGGCGGCGGCGCCGATCTGGGCCGAGTTTATGAACCGGGCCATCCGGTTGCCGCAATACTCGGACATGAAAGCGTTTGCCGCACCGCCGGATGGGATTCAGCTGGTGCGGGTGGATCGGGCGAGCAATCTGCCGGCGGATGAGAGCTGCCCGAGCGATACCTTCGGCGTCGCGTTCCTCGCCGGCACCGTGCCGCAAAGCACCTGTTCGCATATGGGGACCGACGCGCAAACGCTTGGCACGCAGCTGTATGGCGATGGTACCAATGACAGCGGCATGGTGGCGACGCCGATCGCGCCAGCGTCCCCGCGTACACCACAGTCATCACTGCCGGGGCCGCAAGACATGAATCAGCCCGGTAGTGAGAGCCGGCATCGTAATCCGTTCCAAAAGATGCTTGGGCTGGGCAAGGGCAAGCGACCGGATGAGGGAGCGCCGCCACAGTAGAGGGACTGTTAGCCCGTTAGTTGTAGCTATGTGTAACCTAGGTTGCATGTTGATCCGAGTCTTCTTTCGATACCTTTATTCGAAACTCGCTTGGAGCTTACGTGAAACAACTCATCGCACTCCTTCTTTGTTTATGCATTCCCACTGCGGCCTTTGCTTCAGATAATGGTTACAAGGTTGCCTACGATGGCGGCTCTCTTCCTGGAATAAAGGCCGGAGCAACAGCACACCTCGTCATCGATGCCAAAGACATTCGCGTCGTTGACGGAAAGGAAACACTTGTAACCATCCCAGCCGACAGCGTGACCGAGATATCGTACGGACAAGATGTTCACCGGCGGGTCGGCGCCGCTATCGGCCTAGCCGTGTTTTCGCTAGGCTTAGGTGCCCTGCTCGCGCTCAGCAAATCCAAAAAGCACTACATCGGCATGACATGGGCCACGGCAGATGCGAAGGGCGGCTTCGCAGTGCAGTGTGACAAGAATGACTATCGCGGTATTTTGGCGGGTCTTGAGGGGATTACAGGCAAGAAGGCAGTGGACTCCGAAGCAATGACCGTTAAGAACTAATCCAGGCTGCTGAGAGTGGCTGAAAATTTACTCTCAGCAGTTGCCGCGCCGCCTTCCACCAAGTACTTTGACCATGCGGCCTATAGGCGCTTCTACCGCTAAGCCTGAGGCAGCCTGCTGCGCGGAGGCGATCCAGGGCTGGCACTGCGGGCACCAATAGGTGGAGCGGGCCTGCTCGCCCTGCTTGCGCATCATGACGAGCGCGCCGCAACGGCGGCACTCCTGGCCTTGGCGACCGTAGACCCAGAGGCGCTCGCCGGCGTTCATGGAGTGCGTGGTGCGGCGATTGCCGGAGTAGGTGACGATGCCGTCGGTGTTGTTTGAGCCAGAGCCGTCGTTGATGTTGGCGCGCATGTAGCGGCCGGCAACCTCGGCCATGGTTTCGAGCTCGCGCTCCGTCAGGGTGCACATGTGGCGGAAGGGGTTGACGCTGGCGGCGAAGGGGACTTCGCTTTTGTATACGTTGCCGAGGCCGGCCATCACGCGCTGCATCAGCAGAACGACACCGATCTCGGCGTCCGGATGCTGGGCGCCATAGGTGCGCAGGGCTTCCACACCGCTTGCCGTGCTGTAGCCATCACTGAGGATGTCGACGCCGAGTTTGGGGACCTGGGAGTAGCGTTCGAGGGAGCGTTCGGTGTGGAACTCCGTGACTGGCACGTTGAAGGCCACGGCGATGAAGTCGCCGGTGGTAATGGAGCAGCGCATGCTGCTGCGTGGAGAAAACCACCGCTCGCCGACGCGGTAGATGTGCCAGGAGCCGGACATGAGCATGTGGGTGACGAGGATGAGGGGCTCGCCGCCGCCGTGAGCCGGGGCGGAGAAGTGGATGAGACACCACTTGCCGCGCGCTTCGACCTTTTCGACCGTGCGGCCGACGATGGTCTTGTCGTCGGCGACGGAGGCGAGTTTGGCTACGTTCGCCTGGAAGGCCGTGACTTGTTTGCCGCCGATCGCTTTTTGGAGGGCGCGGGCGGCGCGAAAGATTGTGTCGCCTTCAGGCATTTATTGTTTTGACGCTCAAGATCGAATGGACGATGCGAAATAGATGCCCACGCTCGAGCTTGAGCACTTAGACTGTGCGCATGCTTGCGAGAAAAATCTGTCACGCTTAGGTTTCTATCTTCGTCTGGGCGCTCATGATGGCGCCCCTTCGTAGCTACGCTCAGGGTCGCCTTTCCGGTCAGATACTGAATGCAACGAAGCACCCGGAAGCCAACGCAGAAATATCCCACGTGTGGTTGTTGGGAACACCTGATGGCGACGGCGCTCGCGCGTACGGCAGCGTGCGATCTGATATTGGTGGTCATTTCGTCCTGCTCCTGAAGGAGGCGGATTTACCGGTCGATCTTATGGTGTACAGCAATGATCGAAGTGCCGGAGCCGTGCTGCACGTAACTTCATTACATTTACCGATCAACGTGGCGCTGCAACCAGCGCGGAAGCTGGATATTACTACAACAGCGGGTCAGCTTGGGTCGAATTTGCATGGGACGCGTTTGCTGTTAGAAGCGACAAATGGAGCAACACTGGCGCAACTCTTTGGTGCCGATGTGATGGCACCATTTCCAAGAGGCGACTTTCAGTTTTCGTTACGTTCAGCCGACACTCTAGGCACCACTAGGCCTTTAAGCGTTACTGCACGTACACCCACAGCGATTCGTTTTGCGCTGCAGTTAAGCCCTATGGCGAAAGTATATGGCAAACGACCTCCAGAACTTACGGATCTCGTAGATAGTCAGGGAAACGCCATGCCAGCGGTTCATCTCGACCGGCCGATATTGCTGTACTTCTGGGCGGATTGGTGTCAGCCTTGCATCAGCGAAGGTATTCCGCATTTGCTCTAGTTCGTAGAAGCACACAAGAACGAAGGTGAACGCTTCCAAATCATCGCCATAGACGAAAACGGCATTCCCGAGCCAACGACAATACAGACCTTTGACAGATCACTACACAAGTTAGAGCAGACCGTTTGGAAGCAGCCACTTAGCTTCCCATTTGTCTTCGATTCCGATGGCGAGGTTACAAAAGCATGGGGCCTCGCGACATTTCCAACATATGCACTTATTGATGCCCAAGGGAGACTGCAACAAGAGGCCGGGTTGGAGCAATTAGAAGCGATGTTGAAGAGTACTCATTAACAGTCAGCTCTGGCGGAAAGTCGCCAGCATCTCGCGGCGGAGGATGGCGTTGATGCGGGATTGGTAGTCTCCCTCCTGCGCCTTGAGCCATTCCAGTACGTTGGCGTCCACCTGGAACGTGACCTCCTGCTGCAAGGGCCGACCGAAGCGACCACGGACGGCATCTTTCCACTGCTCTTTTGTGAGTTCGGGTATATCGCTGGTGTCGATCTCGCTGTCAGGCCGGGCGGCTAACTTCTTCATCTCCTCCCACCGTTCGTCAGAGATTGGCGGCAAAGTTTCAAGTGTGTAGGTAACCATTTGCTTCTTCATAGATTTGTCGCTCGTTTCGTTTGGCGTATCGGGCTGAGATGATTCTGACAACCTCGGTTTCAGGTGTTTCGCGCACGGTATGCGCTACCAGCAACAGGAGAAGTCCCCTCAACAAACCGATGCCGTGCCATCGCTGCTCGTCGTTTTCGTTACGATCCGGTTGAATGACCAGTCCAGGGTCACTAAAGATGTTTGACGCTTCTTCAAAACTGACGCCATGTTTCTGCAGGTTTGATCGATCCTTGTCTTCGTCCCACTCAAAACGTAACTGCATTCTGGCCGGATTCTAATGGCAAGTTCTCGGTTGTGCAAACGTTCAAGATCAGGTCGCGCGCTCCGGGAACGCCGCCCCGCGCCCCGGCAGACTGGGCAGGTTGCGGCGGACGTTGAAGCCCATGGGGGCGGCTTGGAAGCCGGCGTCGAGGAGGAAGCGGGCTATGGGGTGTTCGGCTACCGGGGTGCCGTTGATGGCGGTGATGAGCATGCCGCCCCGGTTGCGGTCTTGAGCCTCAGCTTCGGCGCGTTGGACGGTTTGGACTAGAAATTCGGCTAGGGTGCGCATGGTGTTGCTGCGGGCGGGTTCTTCTTCGGGGAGGAGGACTTGGAGGTCGGGGTTGCCGCGACGGAGATAGGCGGTGAGGGCGCCGTCGATGAGGATGACGCGGGCGCCTACGGAGCGGGTGAGGGAACCCACCTTAGCCGACGATGAGGCTGTCGGCGAAGATGGGGCACCCGCGTTTGTCGCGCTGCGGAACGAACTGCGGGTCCCTCCACTACGGCCTTCGGCCTCCGGTCGAAATGACACATCGCTGGTAGGGGCTGGCTCCGGTCGAGAGGACATACCATTGGTGGGGGCTGCCTCCAATCGAGATGATGAGTCTTGGGCTAAGGAACCCGTCTTCACCGATGACGACACTGTCGGTGAAGAC
>CAXTNA010000066.1:0-10183 GCA_964245535.1 uncultured Acidobacteriaceae bacterium
GCCTTTAGGCACTCGCGCAAACGCGGCCGCAACACCTCTTCCGGGCCGGCAAGGTGGACGCGCACATCCAACTCACGGCAGGCCAGAATGGCGCCACGGATCTCAGGATCAGGGGCCCGGTCGGACCCCATGGCATCCAGAACAATGTCAATCGGCATGCAGTCGCTTGGGCAGACGCAGAAAAAATGAGGAAACAGAAGCGGCCCGGCGTAAACCTACACCGGGCGGATGAACGGGCGGTAACAGAGCTATGCGGCTTCCTTCACCGGAAGCACGGCGCGGCCTTTGTATTCGCCGCACTTTTTGCATGCACGGTGCGGCAGCTTGCGCTCCCCACGGTTTGGGCAGGCAGACACGCCCACGGGCGTGAGGAAATCGTGGGTGCGGCGCTTGGCGGTCCGCTGTTTACTATGGCGCCGTTTCGGATTCGGCATCGAAAACCTCTTAAACTCGAAATAACTGCCCAGCACATGCGGATCGCAAACCGGAGAGCCTTAAAACGTACAACGTAGAACCTACAACCTAAAAACCCGAACCTATCGGCAACCCTCAGGCTTTCACCGTTGCAATGGCTGCCAATGCACGCCAGCGAGGATCGCCCGCAGTTTCACCGCAAGCACAGTCCTCTGCATTGCGGTCCGCGCCGCAGTGCGGACAAAGCCCCTTGCAATCTTCCCGGCAGAGAGCCCGTCCCGGCAGGGTCAACAGCACCTGCTCGCGCACGACGTCCTCCAGCGGCAGGCCGCTCTTCTCATAATACCCGATTTCCGTCTCATCTTCCGTGATGGCGTGCTCGCCGGTCTCGGCATCCACCCCGCCCGGCCGAAAGATCAGATCGAAGCTCGCCGCAAGCGGCGTCGGCACCGCCATCAGGCAGCGCGCGCACAGCAGCTCAAACGCCCCGGCCAGCTGCGCCCGGACACGGAGGTCTTCCACGGTCTCCTTGGGCCCGCGATGCTCGATGAGCAACTCCGCCCGCCCCCGCACGGCCACCGGCCCCACCTGCCGGATATCGGTGGCATAGTCGATGACGCCTTCAGGAATCTCCAGATCGAGGGACAGCGGTTCGTCGACAAGCTGCGCCGGTTTAATGACCATGGCTTTATTTTCTCATGCACGGAACCCTCATAAGTCAGCCGACATCGCAGCCGTTTTGATGAGTTCCGTACGCTCCTTACCATTCGACTTCCATTGCGAGAAGATGAGGAACTATGACCATTGACCTAAACCGTTGGGAAACACGATGGCTCATCGAGGCCTGTCGCGCATGAGAAGAAAAGTGGTGCGCGGTCATCGACAACAGTGCGGATGAGGACGTTGAAGCTGAGTACGGCAATGATCTCGCGCAATTGCAACTAATCCAAGAGCGCCTCGAAGCCATCGGCTCCGTTGCATTCGGTCCGGAAGTGACGAAGTTCCCTCGTGTTCCGTTGCGCTGATTATTGATGCGTTACCCGGCTGGAGCACCATGGTACTTAGGGCGGTCGGGTCTACGCTCCGAGCGCTTCACGTATCACTTGACGACCGTGCGGCTGCGACTTCTCGCCATCACCAAGCGAACAGCCGAATGCCCGCGATCCCAGCCGCCCCTGCTTTCATGCACGCAGGCGCATTTTCCGCCGTGATGCCGCCCAGCGCCAGCACAGGCGTGGCGCCCGCAAGGCGGCAGGCCTCACGCAGCGCGACCGTTCCCACCCCGGCGGCAATACGCTCGTTGCCCACTTGCTTCTCGAACACCGGCCCAAACAGCAGGAAATCTGCCCCATCCTTGTGCGCCCGCACCACCTCGTCGCCCGTGTGGCAGCTGACGCTCACCAGACACCCCGAAAGCCCCGCCGCCGCAAACACCTGCCGCACCTGCCCCGGCACGAGCTCCCCCGGCCGGCTCGTCAGGTGGACGCCATCCGCGCGGGCCGCCGCCGCTACATCAGCCCGCGCATTGACCAGCAGCCGCGTTCTCCGGGCGCTTTTTGGCACCCCTAAGCCATCGGAAACCTCCCGCAGAACCCCCATTGCCGCTTCGGCAAGCGAGAGCAACTCGCCCGTTTCCATCCCCTTCTCGCGAAGCTGCACAATGTCCACCCCATCAACAGCCCATTGCCGCACCTGCCGCTCGAGCCGCAACCGCCGTTCCGCCCCGCAGTCCAATGGAAAGGCGGCAAGATTTGTAATCGCACAACGCAAGCCCTGCCCCGTATCTACAACCATTCTGTTAGCGGAACTCCCCCGTTCACTCCGGCACACGCGCTGTTGAGGTCTATGATAGGGAGCGGCGCAATAGAAATTTACACACAAACAACAAAGTTCGAGCAAACCGAAAAGCGCAAAACCGCGACCCTTACCCACGGACCTTGCCGGCCCGTTCTGAACCCGAGAAGAATCATCCACCTCTATGGGAACTACGTACGACCTGATCGTCATCGGCTCCGGCCCCGCAGGGCAACGTGCCGCCATCTATGGCGCCAAGCACGGCAAACGCGTCGCGCTGATTGAAATGCGCGAGGTCGTCGGCGGAGCTTGCATCAACACCGGCACCATCCCCTCGAAAACCATGCGGGAAGCCGTGTTGCACCTTTCCGGCTACAACTACAAGTCCATCTATGGCATGAACTACCGCGTCAAGGAACGGATCACCATGGCCGACCTTGCCTTTCGCGTGCAGCACGTCATCAAAACCGAAATCGACGTCACCGACGCGCAGCTTTCGCGTAACAACGTCGAAATGCTGACCGGCGTCGCCAGCTTCGAAGACGCCACCCACGTCCGCGTGACCAATTCCAAGGGCTCCACGGTGTATGAGGGCAAAAACATCCTCATCGGCACCGGCACCAAGCCCGCGAGTTCGTCCAAGGTTCCTATCAACGGCACTACCATCATCAACTCCGACCTGGTGCTCAATCTTACGACCCTGCCCAAGACGATGATCATCGTCGGCGGCGGCGTCATCGGCGTCGAGTACTGTTGCATGTTCGCCGCCCTCGGCGTCCGCGTCACGCTCATCGAGCGCCGCCCGCGGCTGCTTGAATTCGCCGACCAGGAGATCGTCGAGGCGCTCAGCTATCACCTCCGCGATGCCCGCGTCACCATGCGCCTGAATGAGGAAGTCGAGTCCGTCGAAGAAGTGGACGGCACCGTTGTCGCGCATCTGGAATCGAAGAAAAAGGTGCAGGGCGATGCTTTGCTCTACGCCGTCGGCCGTCAGGGCAATGTTGATGAACTGAACCTTTCGGCCATCGGCCTCGAAGCCGATTCGCGCGGCCGCATTCCGGTTGATAAAGATTTCCGCACCAAATGCCCGACCGTCTTTGCCGTCGGTGATGTCATCGGCTTCCCCTCGCTCGCTTCCGTTTCCATGGAGCAGGGCCGCATCGCTGCCGCGCGCTCCTTCGGCGATGAAAGCATCGTCTCCAACCCGAGCTTCTATCCCTACGGCATCTGGACGATCCCGGAGATCAGCTTTCTCGGCAAGACCGAAGAACAGCTCACCGAAGAAGACGTTCCCTACGAGGTCGGCGTGGCCTACTACCGCGAGATCGCCCGCGGGCAGATCCGGGGCGATACCACCGGGCGCCTAAAGCTCATCTTCCACCGCGAAACGCATGCGCTGCTCGGTGTCCACATTATCGGCGAAGGTGCCAGCGAGCTGGTCCACATCGGCCAGGCCGTGATGACGCTCGGCGGACGGCTCGACTACTTCGTCGAAACCGTCTTCAACTACCCCACCCTCGCCGAGTGCTATAAAGTGGCTGCCTTCAACGGGCTGAACCGCCTGGCGAAATTCGAATAATTCGATCACCGCTGCCGTGAACGTCCTGATTCACGGCAGCTTGCGAAGGCACTTTGCTCAGGCCGCGGCCCCACAGTAGCCACCTCCGGCAAAGAAGCGTCATCTCGTAAAAGGCGTCATCTCGTAAAAAAAAGCGTCATCTCGACCGGAGTGGACAAGCTTCACCGTCCACGTAGTGGAGAGACCTGCAGCTTACCCCTCCGAGCACCAACAATCCCACCTCCCGCACCCATGCATCGCACGATCTTCACCTTGCGCGGCGGGGTGTCGTGATGGAAGGCACCGCCGAGAAGGCCCGCCTCGCATCCCTGCCCCGAAATGGGAAACGCTTTTTCTCATTCTCTTTACGCTTTCAGTTGACGGCGATGGGGTAGGCACGCTACCGTCACTCCACGTCGCGTTGCCGCACCCGTGTGCGCCGCGTCTTTCTGCAAACTTTTGCCATGAAAAGTCTGCGTTACGGAGGCTCGATGATCGCCAGCGGAGTTTTAGAGCAAGAAAAACGGGGGGCGCGCCAGCCAGGCCGCACCATCGGGATTGTTGTGGCGGAACGGCTCTACGCCGGCCTGTGGGAAGGCGATAAGCTGATCACTCCCATCGCGAGCTTCCCGCCGTCGGACCACAACCCCGATCCGGACGAGGATAGTTCGCTGCTGGAATTGCACACCGACGCGCTCGTGAACGCCATCTGCGAGCTCACCGTGGGCGTTGCCGGCCAGTATGGCGACGGCATTACCGGGGTCGGTCTCGCCCTTCCCGGTCTGGTGCGCAACGGGGTCGTCGAGGAAGCCCCCAACCTGCCGCAGATCAAAGGCGCGCGCATCGGTGAAATGCTGGGTCAAAAGCTCGCCACGCAGGGCATCATGGCCTCGGTGGTCGTGTCCAACGACGCCGATGCGATGGCTGCCGGGCTCGCCGCCAAACACGGCAAGCTCGACCAGCGCATCCGCGTGTGGACGCTCGGCACCGGCATCGGTTACGGCACCTATCCGTTCACCGACGGCGTTTGGGAAGGCGGCCACACCGTCATCACGCTCGACGAGCGCGAAAACTACTGCGGCTGCGGCGGCCGCGGCCATCTGGAAGGCATCATGGGCCATCGCGCCATGCGCCTCCGCTTTCTCGATATGGAGCCTGAAGAGGTCTTCGCTGCTGCCTGCCGCAAGCTCAACCCCGACCCACGTTGCGCCGAGTTCCGCAACCTGTGGCACCGTGCCCTCGCCGCTGCCACCGCCACCAGTATTCACGTCAGCGGGGCCGGTCGCTTCTTTTTCACTGGCTACAACGTCCGCTTTCTCGACCTCAATCTGCTCCGTGAGTACCTGCATGACATGGTCAAAATGAGCCCGTTGCAGAGCTACCAGCTCGAAATCGTCGATGACGACCAGAAGGTCCGCGTCATCGGCGCCGCGGTCACCGCCGAACAGGTAAGCGCCCGTTGCTGAACCGCTGATCTATATATGCCCGCGCCTCAAGTCGTCATCCTGACCCTGAGCTTGTCGAAGGGGAAGGACCCCTGTATTTGCCCGGCGACGACCTGTACTCCATGCTCCATGCTCCATGCTTCATGCTTCATGCCGCATACCGTGTAAAGTCATCGCCTTGCACGGGTTTCTCACCAATGACTTATCACCGCTGACACCGTGAACAATACACCGTCGTCCGTCCGCCGACGATGCTCTTTTTGAGCACCGTTTGGCAGGCTGCGCAGGGCTCGCCGGCGCGGCCGTACACCTTGTGCTCGAGCTGAAAGAAGCCGCGCACGCCATCCGCGTCCACGTAGTCCGAAACAGACGATCCGCCCAGCTCGATCGCCCGTGCGAGCACCTCTTTGAGCGCGCCGTCGAGCCGTGCCAGCTCCGACCGCGTGAGCCGCCCGGCAGCCTTGCGGGGCCGGATGCCCGCACGAAACAGCGCCTCGTCGGCATAGATGTTGCCGATCCCATGCAGCAGCGACTGGTTCAGCAGCGCGGCTTTGATGGCCAGCTTGCGCCCGCGGAAAAGCTGCCGAAAGACCCCGGCGGCAACCGTCGTCGGCTCCGCACCCGGCCCGGCATAGCCCGCGGGCTCACGCACGACGCTGAGCCGGCCAAAGCGCCGCGGGTCGGCAAAGCGCAGCTCGCGGCCGTCGCTCAGGCTCAGCACCAGATGCGTGTGCGTCGGCCGGGGCACCTCGGGCTCGTTCACCAGCAGCCGCCCGGTCATGCCCAGATGCACCAGCAGCTGCGCTGCCGGAGAGCCAGTCGCGAACGCCGCGCCGCTCGCCGGCTCCGCGTCCTTGCCCGCGTCCTCCTCTGCCGGCTCCGCGTCCTTGTTGCCCGCCTCGTCCTCTGCCAGCTCCGCGTCCTTGTTGCCGTTCTGGTTGTCATTCCCGTAGGGAACCTGCTTTTTGCTCGCGCTGGCACAAACCCCCAAGTCCATTACAACCGTTTTGCCCACACGCCGCACCCGCTCGATCCGCGCGCCCGTCAGCGTTTCCGCGATCTCTTCTTCGGGCGACTTAAAGGTTTGCGGCTTGCCGCTGGTCCAAACGCGCTCCACCCGCAATCCGGCCACCCGCGCGTGCACGCCGTTGGCCACGGTCTCGACTTCTGGTAGCTCAGGCACAAGGATTGGATGAGGGAGCCCGCACCGGAGCTTCGGCTCTACTTACTCCTACACCTAAGCCCTTTCATCTCGAGCGAAGCAGGACAGCTTTACCGTCCTGCGCAGTGGAGAAACCTGCAGTTCCGTCCCGCCACGCAATCTATCGAGCGACCCTGCTCCGTGCCCGGTAAAATCCATACCCTACCGCGTTCAGCAGGGCCGTTGTCCCCACAATTTTCGCCGCAAACACACCCGGGCTGCGCACATCCAGAAACGGGTAGGCATTAAAGACCAGAACAAACAAGGTCGTCCCCACCCCCGCCGCACAAATCGCTGTCATAAAACGAGGCAGACTCATGCGAATCGCTTTCGTGCCGATAAGGGGAATGAGAAACATCGAAAGGTAGGCCAGTGCATACAACTCCGAGGAGGTGTCATTCAGCACCGCAAAGGCCTCCGCCGCATGCACGCCCGCGGAGCCCAACACCAACAGCGCCGCTACGCTCATCGTCGTCACCAGGATCGAGTTGCCTGGCGTGCGGAAGCGCGGGTCGAGCCGCGCAAACCACGCGGGCACCAGGTGGTCCCACCCGGCCGCCATCGGCAACCGCACCACGCCGGTGAAGATAAAACTCGCCGCGCCGAGAATACGAATCTGCAGCAAAAAGATCGCCAGTTTCGCGGTCACGCTACCCCATCCGCTTTCTCCGAACGCCAGGCTCAGTGTTTGCGGGATCGGCGCCACGTAGTTGATCGGAATCGTCCGGTGCAACTCATGGAAGCTGACCACCGAAGCCGTTCCCAGCACAAACATCAGGAAGATGATCGGCGAGGCGATGACCACCGACCGCCCGATATCGCGCCCCGCCGCATGCGTTTCGCCGGCCATGATGGCGATGTACTCGAGCCCCGAAGCCGCAAACAGCGTCTGCCCCAGCAGACTCAACGAAGTCGGATCACGGCCCGGCAGATGAAACTGCAACGGCGCAAAGTGAAGCGGCACCCCGTGCAGGATCGCCCAGAAGGGCGCCAAAATCAGGAGGCAAAACGCTCCCATGATCGCGACGCCGCTGACATTGTGAATCCATTTGCCGAGCACCAGCCCGCGCCGCGCCGTCCAAGCCAGCAACAGCAGAAACACGGTCAACAAGGCAAACACCGCCGGCTTGTTCTCCGGCAACCCCGCCGCCCGCGGCCCCAGCATGTAACTCAACTCACTCGGTATCTGGAAGAGCAGCAGGGCAATGACCACAAGGCCATAAGCCCATACATTCCACGCCGTCAGAAAGCCCGCGGTGTCGCCGAAGGCCCGCCGCGCCCACACATACAGCCCGCCTTCGAGCGGCATGGCGCGGTTCAGAAAATAGACCGCCACCGCCATCGGCAGGTAGAACAGCGCTAACGCAATCAGCCGCGCCAGCAACTGCGCCCGGCTCAGCCCCGCGGCTATCCCCACCCAGGAGCTGCCCACCACCGTAAGCACCTGCGCCAGCACCAGATCACGCAAACGCAGCTGCTTCGGCAAGACATGGCCGCCGGCACCGGCCGGTTTCGGCGGGGAGGCGAGCAGCGGATCGGGGGAAGAGCTCACTGCTCTGCATCCTCGCACAGAATCTTCGTACAAATCCTCGGCTGTGGCCTTTAACGATCTCACAAAGCGTATAAAGCATCCGCACGCTTACTGCGCGTTCCCCGGTTCTGATTCAGGCGCGACTGGGATGCGGTGCCGGCCTGATCGAGAAGCGAGGGCTCAGCCTATTCGCCAGTGCCGAAATCCGCAGGCACCCCCGCACAATCACCACCGTAGTGCCAATGAGCAACGCTCCGAGAAAAAGCGCCACGGGGATGTACCACCAACCGAGAACCTCGTGCATGGGCTGGCTCATCGGCATGATGGTCCCGGCGGTGATTGAGCTGCCTCCTGTGTTGCCGGGTGCATCGCCTGACAGCTGACAACGAACGATCTGCTCACCTTCCTGTACAACGAAGCATGGTGAGTTCATCCGACGACGCGCTGAGGCAGGTCATCGAGGCGGTTCGGCGCAAGCGGGAATATTTGGACGCACGGCGCCCGCTCTCCCCGGCAACACTGGCCGTGCTCGACGGCTGGTATGACGTGGAACTGACTTATACCTCGAACGCCCTTGAAGGCAACACCCTTACCCGCAGCGAAACCGCGATTGTGATTGAAAAGGGCATTACCGTGAGTGGGAAACCTTTGAAAGATCACCTCGAAGCAACCGGGCACCATGAGGCGCTCGCGTACATACGGGAGCTTGGCCGGGGTCACAATCCTGTGCGCGAGCTCGACGTCCGGAACCTCCATCGGCTGGTGATGCAACGCGTCGACCCAGACGAAGCCGGCCGCTACAGCCGGCACGGCCGGATGATTGCCGGTTCGCCGCTACGCTTGCCATCACCCGCGGAGCTGCCCGCTCTGATGGGCGATTTCGGTCACTGGCTGGAAACCACGGAGCCCACCCCGGAGGATGCCTTTGACGCGCATGAGCGACTCGTCACCATTCATCCCTTCAGCGACGGTAACGGCCGCACGGCCCGGCTGCTGATGAATTTGCTCCTACTCCGGACAGGGTACCCACCTTTGGTCATTCTGCCGGATCAGCGGCCGGCTTACCACGATGCACTGCGCTTCGTGCAGATAGAAAACGATCGCCGCATTTGGCATCTCTTCCTGTACGGCCAAATGGACCGCACCCTGGAGGAAGTACTCGGCTTCCTGGTGTAATCCCCAAGGCCGGTTCTCCATTCATTGGCTTTTGTACAGCAAACCTTCGCTCCGAAGATGATTGAAGTTGATGCAATGGCCGTTCTCAGCAGCGATCCTGCCCCATAGATGGTAATCGGTCGTAACGACCATTGTTCCCTTACTGAGCGCGAGCAGACTTGTATCGGCTAAGCCGATGGAGACGAATGCAGGTCGGGTCACGAGGTCCTTAGCGGCTTCATATACCTCACCATTTTCATAAACGAAACGAACCAACGCAGCAATCAGGTCCGAGCGACGATAGGTCGGTGCCTGGTCTACAAAGTTGGAAACCTCGGCCAAGACATGAGGGGTCGTCACCAGACTACGAAATGGGATTAAGACTTGCGCAAGCAGACGCAAGTCCTCAAGTTCGAAGCTGCTCACTCGTTTGAACGTCCCCAGTAGGGCAGGGTCAGTTTCTGCAACGAGCCGTAAGAGAAGTATGTTCGTGTCCAGCGAGGCAGATACTAGTGCAGCTTTCACCATTCGCTAAGGACCATCCCGTTTCGAGCACCAATTAGTTCGCCGTTTCCGTTCCGCAACTTCACTGTTTTGAATTCGCGAACTAAACCGCTTCCCATCACATGGGGGGAATAGGAAAATGTGATGTTCCAGAAACGTCCGTCATCAGTTCTTTCGACACCTTCCAGGCGTAAGTCGCAGCCGGCCGCGTCATGAAACACATCGGGAAGATACTCACTGGCCTTCTGCACCACCTCTTTGACCTGCATTTGCACCTCCGGGTCCGCCAACAAGGAAAGTATAGAATGGCCTTAACGCCAGTTCGTACACGCGCATTCCCTTCTGCAGGAACTCTGTGAAGCAACCGGATCGTGATTCCCCTTTGGTCAAGACCTCCGCCGTCATTCTGGGAGCCCAATGGGGCGATGAAGGCAAAGGCAAGATCGTCGACGTTCTCAGCGAGAAGTTTGACATTGTCGCCCGCTACGCCGGCGGCCACAATGCCGGGCACACGGTCATCATCGACGGCAAGAAATTCGTCCTCCAACTTATTCCCTGCGGCGTTCTGCGCCCCGGGTGCA
>CAXTNA010000066.1:10193-12934 GCA_964245535.1 uncultured Acidobacteriaceae bacterium
CCAGGTCATCCTACCGTACCACCGCATGATCG
The DNA here is from genome assembly GCA_964245535.1 of uncultured Acidobacteriaceae bacterium. Lineage (GTDB taxonomy): Bacteria > Acidobacteriota > Terriglobia > Terriglobales > Acidobacteriaceae > Granulicella. Next base: position 10,226 of record CAXTNA010000066.1, read on the forward strand.
AGCTCGCCGCGGAAACCGCGCCGGGACGGCAAACCATCGGTACGACCCGCCGCGGCATCGGTCCGGCTTATGAGGACAAAATTCACCGCAACGGCCTGCGCGTCGTCGATCTGCTCAACCCGTCGCTGCTGCGCACCCATATCACCAACGCCTGCCACGAAAAGAACACGATCGCCGGTGCGCTTTTCGGCACCGAACCGCTTGATCCCAAGCAGATGTACGAGGAATACGCCCGGCTTGCCGACGAGATTGCGCCCTACGTCACCGACACGGCCGTGCTGCTGAACCAAGCCATCGACGCCGGCCAGAACGTCATGTTCGAGGGCGCACAGGGGGCGCTGCTCGATATCGACCACGGCACCTACCCCTTCGTCACCAGTTCGTCATCCACCGCGGGGGGCGCGGTCACCGGCACGGGCGTCGGCCCCACGCGCATCGGCACCGTCATTGCCGTCACCAAGGCCTACGTCACCCGTGTCGGGGAAGGCCCCTTTCCCACCGAAATCTCCGATGCCTCCGGCGATCTGCTGCGCGCCCGCGGGCAGGAGTTCGGCGCCGTGACGGGCCGTCCCCGGCGCTGCGGTTGGCTGGACCTGCCCTTGCTGCGCTATTCCAACATGATCAACGCCACCGAATGGCTCGTCGTGACCAAGCTCGATGTGCTCGACGAGTGTCCGGAAATCCCGGTCTGCACGCACTACAAGGTCGACGGCCAAATCACCGACGTGATCCCTGCCGATGTGCGCGGCTTCAAGTCCATTGAACCCGTCTATACCAGACTGCCCGGCTGGAATACCTCCACCCTCGGCATTACGGCTTTTGACAAGCTACCCCCTGCTGCGCAGCAATACATGCAGTTCCTTCAGCGGGAGTCGGGCGCCAAGATCGGTATGATTTCCACCGGTCCGGACCGCGCCGAAACCATGACGATGCCCGGCTTCGCGGAGGCCTTCGCGTGATCTCCTTCATCGTGCGCCTGCGCTTCCGCCCCGAAGACCGTCAGGACATCGCCGGCTTTCTCCGCGCACTCGCGGAAGCCTCGCGCCGCGAGCCCGGCTGCGTCTCCTACATCCCGCACACCATTGAATCCGACCCGGACACAGTGCTTATCTACGAGCAATACCGCGACGAAGCCGCCGTCGAAGCCCACCGCGCCACCCCGCACTTCGGCCGCTGGGCTGTCGGCGGCCTTTACCAGCGCATGCTCGACCGCGCCGTAGAAAACCTGGTCGCCCTGGCCTAAGCTCCCGCCTCCTGTTTGTCACTCCCGAGGGGAATCTGCGTTCCCAACCACCAAACCTGGGTGCCCCATTCTTCGCAGTTTCATCGCGAAGGGTGGGGTGCTTTTCCATGCCGCCGACAGCGATAATGGCCTGCGAACCAATGCGAACTTCATCGTGAAAAGCTGGATCGAAATTTCGTCGGCGCACCTCCGCTCCAACATTGCGAGCATACAAACCGCCGCCGGCCCCGCGTACGATTTGCTCGGTGTCATCAAAGCCAACGCCTACGGGCACGGCGCGGCCCTGTGTGCCCCGGTGCTGGTCGAAGCCGGGCTCCACTGGCTCGGGGTCGCCGACGTCGATGAGGGCACGCGCGTTCGTGCCGCCCTTGACGCGGCCACCAACAATCCCGGTGGCGACGACACCCACATCGTAGTGATGTGCGGTTTCGAGCCCGCCGACGCACCCGGCCTCGTCCATGCCCGGCTCACGCCCGTCGTGTGGACCCCCGCACACATCGCCTCCCTCGAGCAGGCAGCAATGAAAGCGCAAAGGCAAGTTCCCGTTCACCTCGAGATCGACACCGGCATGGCCAGGCAGGGCGCCGCGCCGGGAGCGCCGCTAGCCGCGGTTCTCGCAGAACTCCGGCGTTCTCCCCACGTGCACCTGGAGGGCGCCTTCAGCCACCTGAATTCCTCGGAGGTGGCAGGTGCAACCGAAACCACACGCCAGCAACAGCTTCTGGCCCAAGCCTTCTCGCAAATGTGTGCAAATACCCAGGCACCCGCGTATTTCCACCTTGGCAACAGTTCCGCCGTGGATGAAGGCTCCAGCCTTATTTGGTTGCGAAACGAAACCGGCGGGAGAAACGAAGGCAAGCAGAATTTGTTAGTTCGACCGGGACTCGCACTCTATGGTTATGTTTTGCCACTGGAAATTTCACGAACAACCGCAAATCCGGTGCGCGCGCTTCTGGCCTCGTCGTTGCGCCGCGTAGCCACCTGGAGGACCCGCATTCTTGGGCTGCGCGAGATTGCAGCAGGCGACCCCGTCGGTTACGGCGCGACCTTCCATGCGAAACATCCTACGCGCCTGGCGCTGCTGCCCATCGGCTACGCGGACGGCTTCCGGCGCGAGGCCTCCAGCGGCCTCGGCGACGGTTGGGTGATGATCCGCGGTCGCCGCGCCCCCATCGTCGGTCGCGTCTCCATGAACCTCACCGTGGTCGACGTCACCCATCATCCGCCGCTCGCGGAAGGGGAAGAGGTCGTGCTGCTTGGGGAGGGTGTGACTGCTGCGGACCACGCACGCTGGGCCGGCACCATTCCGTATGAGATTCTATGCGGGATGCGCGGTCATCGGCGGTTGATCTAAGCAGATTGGCCCAGGGTTCCAGATGTACTTTTCAGAAGCACCGGAACGCGCGTAAAACCCTGCACAACGCGCCATAAATTACACTAAACCATATGCTTTCCGGGCCATACGC
>CAXTNA010000067.1:0-10518 GCA_964245535.1 uncultured Acidobacteriaceae bacterium
TGCAGCAATTGCGGAACGCGCAGGCAGCGGTCGAAGACGTATCGGCGACCTTGCGAGACTTTGCCGACAGCGCGACAGCGTCCCCGGAACGGCTGGCCGAGGTGGAAGATCGGCTAGCGCAGCTGGACCGGCTGAAGCGGAAGTATGGGCCATCGCTCGCGGAGGTCATCATCTTTGGGGCTTCCGCAGAAAGCAGGCTTGCGGAGTTGGAGAACAGCGACGCGCGGGCGGCGGAGCTTGCCTCGGCGGTGGCGCGGGCCGCAGGAACGTACCGCGAAGCGGCGACGGCCCTAACGGCGCAACGGAAAGCCGCGGCGGACAAGTTGGCCCGGGTGGCCGAACGGCAGATCAATGAGCTCGCCATGCGTGCACAATTCGCGATCGAGGTAGCGGCGCAGGAGGGTGAGGCACACTGGACCGCAACCGGTTGGGATGCGATTGCCTGCCGCATTGCCACGAATCCGGGGGAGCCGATGAAATTGCTGACGGATATCGCCTCCGGTGGCGAGATGTCGCGCGTGATGCTGGCTTTAAAGGTAGCGGTTGAAGAGCAGGCAGCAAAACTGGCGCGGAAGCGGGGGGCAGCACTGCCGCGCACCCTGGTCTTCGACGAAATCGATATCGGCATCGGTGGGCGGGCGGCGGAAGCCGTGGGGCAGAAGTTGAAGGCGCTTTCGCGGGCACAGCAGGTGCTGTGCATCACGCACCTGCCGCAGATTGCCGCCTTCGCCGACCAACACTTGTTGATCGAAAAGAACGACCGCGGCGGCCGGACACGAACCGGTGTCCGTACGATGGAGAATGAAGAGCGTGTCGAGGAGATTGCCCGCATGCTTTCAGGCGCCAGTCTCACGGAAGCCTCACGCCTGCACGCTCGAGAGATGATGGAGGCGAGCCGCTAAATGCAGCAGGCAACAGGAATGCGGTCGCTGAACTCTAAGTGCTAAGAAATCATCAAGACGCGGCAAGATTTGCCGCCATTCGTCAACTTAGGAGTTTGAAATGGCAGACGCAAAGAAATGTGCTCATTCGGCCTGTAGCTGCATGATTACGGAAGGAACATACTGTTCGCAGATTTGTGAAGATTCGATGAAGTCGACCAGCCTGGGCTGCGATTGCCCACACGGCGGCTGCAACGGGCGAACCTAAACCAAGTCAACTGCTGGGCGTCGCGGTCTTTTGAGCGGCGAGGACCCGGTCCCGAGGGTATACTAGGGGATGTGACGACCACCATCCTCGACCCCGTCGCTGTGCCGCCAAAATCCATCGTCGCGATGAAGTCAAAGCGCGTTCTGTTGTTAAAACCACGCGGTTTCTGTGCCGGCGTGGTGCGCGCGATTGATATTGTGCGAATCGCCCTCGATACCTTCGGCGCGCCGATCTATGTGCGGAAGGAGATCGTTCACAACTCCTATGTTGTGAACGATCTCGCGCAAAAAGGTGCGATCTTCGTCAATGAACTGGACGAGGTGCCGGAAGGTGCACGTGTCATTTACTCCGCGCATGGCGTTTCGCCGGCGGTCCGGCAACGTGCAAAGGATCGTGGGCTGAAGGTCATTGACGCCACGTGCCCCCTGGTGACCAAGGTTCACTTCGAAGCCATCAAGTTCGCCAAGCAGGGCTATTCCCTTATTCTGGTCGGCCATCGCGATCATGAAGAGGTGGAAGGCACGCAGGGCGAGGCGCCCGAGGTAACGCAAGTCGTATCGACGCCGGAAGAGGTCGCCGCGCTCCATGTGCCCGATCCGGACAAAGTGGCCTATCTAACGCAAACGACGCTTTCGCTCGATGAGGCCGGAACGATGATCGAGGCGCTGAAGCGGCGCTTCCCCAACATCGCCGGACCGCATTCACAGGACATCTGCTATGCGACAGAAAATCGGCAAACCGCGGTAAAAAATGTCGCCCATGGGGCGGACCTCGTGTTGGTGGTTGGATCGCGCAACAGTTCGAACTCGAACCGCCTGGTGGAGGTGTCGCAAAATCTCGGCACTGGATCGTTTCTGATTGATAAGGCGGAGGATATTCGGCCTGAATGGTTGCAATCGGTTTCTACCGTGGCCATCACCGCGGGCGCGTCTGCTCCGGAAATTCTGGTGCAGCAGGTTGTGGAGTTTTTGCAGGGTCGCGGGTTTGGCTCCGTCGAAGAGGTGGAGGTGATGCCGGAGAATGTGCGTTTTGGGCTCCCGCCCGAGATCGTGCAGGCGATAGCTTCTGCGCCGCCCGCGGATCCAGCGCCGTAGTCGCTGCTTCCTTGTATTGCCCTTCGCAAGCTCAAACCCACAATGCACTTAGAGAGTTCATGAGTACATCCGCAATAAATCCGCAAGGAACGAAGCAGCCACGGTTTGGCCGGCTCGACCTTGGCTTGGATCAAGTTAAAAGCGCCATCGACAAGTCGATCGGTTGGCTGCTGGGCCAACAGCACGAGCAGGGATACTGGTGCGGGGAACTGGAAGCCGACTCGATGCTCGAGGCGGACTACATTTTCATGCACACCCTGTTGGGAACGGGCAATCCGGGCCGCATGGAGCGGTGCATCAATGAAATCCTGCGCCACCAGAACGCCGATGGGGGATGGAGCCTGTATCCCGGCGGTCCCTCGAATGTCAGCTACGGGGTAAAGTGCTATCTTGCGCTGAAGCTAGTGGGCTGGAGCGCCGATCATCCGGTGCTGGTGCGCGCGCGGGAGAATGTGCTATCGCTAGGCGGCGTAACGGAATGTAACACCTTCACGAAGATATATCTTTGCGCGCTTGGGCAGTACGAGTACGACGCCGTACCGGCGATTCCGCCGGAGATCGTGCTCTTCCCAAACTGGTTTTACTTCAATCTGTACGAGATCAGTGCATGGTCCCGCGGCATTCTTGTGCCGCTATCCATTATTTACGCGAAAAAGCCATTTAAGAAGCTGCCTCCGGGGCATGGTATCGAGGAGCTTTTTGTTGGCGGGCGCGAAGGTGCCGACCTGCACCTGCGCTGGAACCGCAAGCGCCCCATCTCCTGGCGCAACTTCTTCCTGTTCTGGGATCGGCTGGCACATTGGGCTGAGCGCATCCACATCCGCCCGCTGCGCCGCATGGCGTTAAAGCGAGCCGAGGCATGGATGCTGGAGCGCTTCGAGCGTTCAGACGGCCTTGGCGCCATCTATCCGGCGATGCTGAATTCCATCGTAGCGCTACGCTATCTCGGTTACTCGCAGGATGATCCGCAATTCATCCGCGCCATGGATGAGTTCGAAAAGCTGGGAATCGACGAGCCGAACGGCACCTCAGAGTACCCCACGCCGACCTTCCGCATGGTGCCGTGTTTTTCGCCGGTTTGGGATACGGCGCAGGTGCTTTCAACACTGGGCGATGCCGGAGTGCCGAACACCGATCCACGCTTGTTAAAAGCTGCCGACTGGCTGCTTTCGAAGGAAGTGCGTCACAAGGGCGACTGGGCGGAAAAGGTTCGCAACGTTGAGCCGGGGGGCTGGTACTTCGAGTTCAACAATGAGTTTTACCCGGATGTCGATGATACTGGCGAGGTTTTACTCGCGTTGAAGGCTGTACGCAATCCGCGCGAGCGCTATCAGCATGAGGTGGAACAGCGCGCCATCAGGTGGGTGCTGGCCATGCAATGCAAGGAAGGCGGCTGGGCAGCGTTCGACAAAGACAACACCAAAAGTATCTTTCAGTACATTCCCTTCGCCGATCACAATGCGATGCTCGATCCACCGACAGTCGACATCACCGGTCGCATCCTGGAAATGTTGGCCGCATACGGCTACAGCCGCCGCGATCGACCGGTAGAACGGGCCATTCAGTTCATCCTCAAGGAGCAGGAGTCCGATGGCTCCTGGTTCGGCCGATGGGGCGTGAATTACCTGTACGGCACGTTTCTTGTACTTCGCGGGCTGCAGGCCATGGACTATAGCCATCTGGAGCCCGCTGTGCAACAGGCCGCTGAGTGGATCCGTATGGTGCAAAATTCCGACGGTGGCTGGGGCGAAACCTGTGGAACCTACGATGAGCCAACGCAGCGTGGCGTTGGACCGTCGACCCCATCGCAGACGGCATGGGCGCTTTTGGGACTGTTGGCCGCGAACGACACTCGTTCCGATTCGGTTGCCAAGGGGGTTCGCTGGTTGACCGAACGGCAGCATGAGGACGGCAGCTGGGACGAACTCATGCCCGGACGCAATGGGGAGAGTTATTACACCGGCACGGGTTTTCCTCGCGTCTTTTACCTCGGGTATCACCTGTATAAGCAATACTTTCCGCTGCTCGCTTTGACTACGTACCGCAAAGCGCTTGAGCGGGAGGCGGCTGAAGCGTAAGGCGGGTTCGCTTCATCTCACACCAAGCGTTTCCGCTTTGATTTGGCGTGCAATCGCACTGAAGGAGTCCCTAGAATGGCCGTTCCGGTATCGCAGGCGTTTACTGTCGCCAGCTATGTGTTGAAGCAGAAGTTCAGCGGACGGAAGCGCTACCCGCTCGTGCTGATGCTGGAGCCGCTGTTTCGTTGCAATCTTGCCTGCGCCGGCTGCGGGAAAATACAGTACCCCGCGCATATCTTAAAAGCGGAGCTCACGCCGGAGCAGTGTTTCCAGGCTGTGGAGGAGTGTGGGACGCCGATGGTGGCCATCCCCGGCGGCGAGCCGTTGCTGCATCCGCAGATGCCGGAGATTGTAGCCGGTTTGGTCGCGCGCAAGAAGTACGTCTATATGTGTACCAACGCGCTGCTATTGAAGGAGAAGCTTCACCTCTTTAAGCCTTCGAAGTACCTGTCGTTTTCGGTGCACGTGGATGGGCAAAAAGAGCATCATGATTTTTCTGTGTGCCGTGAGGGTGGCTACGACATCGCGATGGAGGGCGTGCGCGCTGCCGTCGATGCCGGCTTCCGGGTCACGACGAATACGACGCTGTTCGACGGTGCGGACCCAAACTCCGTGCGTTTGCATTTCGATGAGCTAATGGCGGCGGGCGTGGAATCCATGATGGTTTCGCCGGGGTACACCTACGATAAGGCGCCGGACCAGAACCATTTTCTCGGTCGCGCCAAAAGCAGGAAGCTCTTCCAGGCTATCCTTTCGAACCGCAAAAAGAGTTGGCAATTCAACGCGTCTCCTATGTTTATGGAATTTTTGATGGGTCACAAGGAGTTGCGCTGCACGCCGTGGGGCATGCCTACCTATTCGATCTTTGGTTGGCAAAAGCCGTGTTATCTGCTGCAGGATGGCTACGCCGACACGTTTCAGGAGTTGATGGACGAAGTAGAGTGGTCGAATTACGGCACCGAAAGCGGCAATCCGCGCTGTGCGAACTGCATGGTGCACTCTGGGTATGAGGCTTCGGGGGTGAATTACACCTTTGGCTCGATCAAAGGTTTGTTGCAAACCGCCAAGGCCATCTTCAACGGCCGCTATGACGATGAGGGTGCGCAAAAATTGCTGAACGAGTGGAAGCCGGAAGGGCATGTGCCGCTTGTGCAGATTGCGGGGAACGCGTCGGCAAAACAGGCACCGGTGGTTGTGACGACCTCTGTAAATAGCACGCTGACCGGTGTGGCGGGGGATTGACGCGAATGGCGACACTGGACCAGGAACACGGCAAAGTCGAGCAGTTGCAGCACGCTAGCCCCGATGATCTGGAGCATGCCGCCGGTCGGGAGCGGGAAAACCTGGAAGGCTGGATTCCCGAACTGGCCAGCGACAATGAGATACGCGAGGCACTCGAAAAGGCCTTCGATTACCGAGGCGATGTGACGATTACGCGCAAGGACGGTACGACTGTCGAAGGCTATTTGTATGACCGGCGTACCGGGCCGACGCTGGCGACGTCGGTCGTCCGCGTGATGCCTGTGCCGCCCAAGGGATCGCCTGCGGGTACCGGCCTCGAGCGCGCAAACATTGCTTATAGCGATGTAGCTGCCTTGAAATTTTCCGGTCGTGATACGGCGGCGGGTAAGACCTTCGAAGCCTGGGTGAGGAAATATTGGGAAAAGAAGGCGGCTGGCGAGAAGAATATCCAGATTGCGCCGGAAACGCTAGACTGAGCCAAAGGGGGAAGATTCTATGGCGAGTCAGCCTGTATTGAACCCGATTGAGTCGCCGCCTACGATCCCGAAGACCTTACGGGAACTGCTCAATTTAAGGGAAACCGACACCCATTACGCGGTGCAAACATTTTCAGGAGCTACCCTTTTCCGACCAAAAGCGGAGGTTGCATTTGCTTGGGAGCTGCTGGAAGGTGTTTACGATGACGGTAAGGATACAAGCGGAGACCAGCGTCGCGAGCGCGAGTCAGAGCTAGCTCACGATGACGAAAAGTACGGAGTCAAGTAAGCAGCTTATATGCGATGCTTGGCCCCTCATGGAGTGGGTTCGGGGTCGTGAGCCAGCTAAGTCGATGATACGCGAACTCTTTCGGCGGGTGCATCATGCCCAAGGAGTCGTATACCTGAGCCGAATGAACTTGGGCGAGGTGTACTACATCACAACGAGAGACTACGGGGAGACAAAGGCTCTAGCCTTCTTACAGATCCTGCGCGACGTTCCTTTACAGATCGTCTCCGTAAGTGATGAGCAGGTAGACTCTGCCAGTCGCTTGAAGGCTCGTTACAGGCTGTCCTATGCCGACGCGTTTGCTGCAGCTTTGGCTATGGAGCGTGATCTTCCCCTCGCTACAGGCGACCGTGACTTCTTAGAACTTGAACGACAAGGGGTTTTACGCGTGCATTGGATGGGTGCGTGAGGCTCTTCATTACGGGCGCTACCGGATTTGTCGGGGCGCATGTGGCGCGGTTAGCGACGGCACAGGGACATGAGCTGTGTTTGCTAGTGCGACCGACCTCCAACCGGATGTATCTGCCGGCAGAAGCCGAGTTAGTTCAAGGGGATCTTCGCGAGCCTGAGGCATTTGCCTCCGCCCTGGAGGGCTGCGACGCCCTCATCCATGTGGCGGCGGATTATCGGCTCTGGGTGCCCCATCCTGTAGAGATGTACAGCGCCAATGTAGAGGGCACGCGCAAGCTGCTGGCCTTGGCGCGTGACGCGGGTGTTGCCAAGGTGGTGTATACCTCAAGCGTCGCCACGATGGGGTTTCGCTATGATGGCGCGGTAGTGAATGAAGCGTCGCCGGTGAGCGAAGCGGCCATGATCGGCCATTACAAGCGCTCGAAATGGCTTGCCGAGCAGGTGGCGATCAAGGCCGCGCAGGCTGGGCAGCACCTTGTCATTTTGAATCCGACCACACCGATTGGTGCGCTGGATGCAAAGCCCACTCCGACCGGTCGGATTGTTGTGGATTTTCTGAATCGAAAATTCCCGGCCTACGTAGAAACGGGACTTAACCTTGTCGATGTTCGCGAGGTCGCGCGTATGCACCTGCAAGCCTTGGAGGTTGGCAGACCAGGAGAACGGTATATTCTTGGGGGCAAGAATCTTATGTTGAAGCAGATTCTAGATGCGCTTGCGGCGATGACCGGATTGCCGTCGCCGAAGATGAAAGTACCGCATGCGGTTGCGGCGATCTTTGCGTTTTTCGATGAAACGATCACCGGCAAGGTGCGCGGGAAGGAGCCGCGGGCAACGATGGAAGCAGTGCGGATGGGGCGCAAGTTGATGTTTGCCAGCTCGGTCAAGGCGGAGCGCGAGCTCGGCTTCCGCGTTCTGCCCGTACAGGAAGCGTTGCAAGAGGCGTGTCGCTGGTTTGTGGTAAACGGGTACGCGCCTGCACCGCCGCGATTGCCATGAGCCCTTCGGTACGCGTTGCCATCTGTGCCGCGCTGCCGCGTGAGGTACGCGGTCTGGTCGGGCGTACCGCGCCGGAACCATTACTGCTCGCACAAGGCATCCATCTCTACCGTTTGCCGAGCGCCGTTGTGGTCACCGCCGGGATGGGTGCCACGCGTGTGGCGCTTGCTTTTGAAGCTGCGCGGGCCTTAGGGCCTTTGGATTTGGTGGTCTCCGCAGGGGTCGCGGGGGCCTGCTGTGCGGCGTTCCGACCCGGAGCCACTGCCGAGGCCGCGCTGGTAATCGACGCGCGCACTGGCGAGCGCTTTGCTACCGCCGCGAGTGGGGAAACGGTGCTTGTCACCACGCAGGCGATCGCGGGCGTGCAGGAAAAAGCACGGCTGGCAGCGACCTATGGTGCGGCCATGGTCGATATGGAGGCTGCCACCGTAGCCCGGCTTGCCGCAGCGCACGGCCTGGCCTTTCGAGCCGTGAAGGGCATCTCGGATGCGCATGACTTTGAGCTTGCTTCACTGGCGCGATTTGCCGGCACTCATGGTCAGTTCCGGACGGCGGCCTTTGCACTGCATACAGCGATCCGGCCCCACGCGTGGCGTCACGCGGCGAGGTTGGGGCGGCACAGTGCGCAAGCACTGGAGGCGCTGCACACACGATTACGTGAGTTGCTGACACAGCCATCGTGAGTCCGGTTTGCGTCCAACGGTGTGAGGTGCTCGCTTTGGCTTGGTTTGCGTTTCTCGTTGCGCTGGTAGCCGGGGCGGCGAACCCACTGCAGTCTGCCGCGAACGGGCAGCTAAATAAGCAATTGCAGCAGTCGGTGTGGGCCGGCATCCTGATCTATGCTACCGGCCTGCTCGGGATGTTTGCCGTACAGGCGTTTGCGCGGACACCGTTGCCCTTCGGAAACGTGAACCATGTCAGTTGGTGGGCGTGGACGGGGGGACTGATCAGCATCCTTTCCACCATCGCAGGGTTGACGCTGGTGCAGCGGCTTGGGGCGGGCATCTTTACGGGTCTGAGTGTCACTGCTTCGCTGGTGGTGTCGGTTTTGCTGGATCAGTTCGGCTGGATGGGGCTGAAGCAGCACCCGACGACGCCGGGACGGCTTGTCGGCTGCGGGCTGTTAATTGCGGGCGTTTGGCTTGTGAGCCGGTCTTGATTCAATGCTGAACGGATTCTGAGCCGCATCGCGATGCTTGCGAGGCTGCAGGCTCCTCCGGAGATCAGCGCAGTACACTGGAAGTGGTTATGTCTGACGTTCTTGCAAATTCGATGCGTGCGGCCGTGTACCGTGCGCCGAATCAGGTTGTCCCTGAAACGCTGGCTCTCCCGGAGATTGGGCCAGGTGAGGTGTTGCTGCGGATCGATACATGCGGCATCTGCGGGACGGATCTGAAGAAAATCCACACAGGCTCCCATGCCGCACCACGGGTCTTCGGCCATGAGATGGCAGGGACGGTTGCGGCTATTGGCGATGGGGTGCGCGGCTTTGTGCCGGGCGATCGTGTGATGGCCTTTCATCACATCCCATGCGGACGTTGCTTTTATTGTCGCAAGGGAACCTTTGCGCAATGCGAGCAGTATAAGAAAGTGGGCACCACGGCGGGTTTGGGCGCGCCTGCCGGGGGTGGGTTTGCCGAGTACATCCGTGTGATGGACTGGATCGTGGGTGACGGTGTAACACCGGCGGGGCTGGTGCGGGTGCCGGAGGACATTCCGTTCGAGCAGGCCTGCTTCATCGAGCCGGTGAACACGTGTTTCAAGGCGATTCGGTTGTTGCGATTGGAGCCGGACGATACGGTGCTGGTGATCGGGCAGGGTAGCATCGGCATTCTGCTCGGGGCACTGGCGCGGCAGACTGGGGCCACCGTGCTTACTTCAGACATGTATGCGGAGCGGCATGCGATGGCGGCTCAGTTCGGGCTCACGCATCCTTTGGATGCGCGCGGCGATGTGGTGAGCGCTTGCAAGGCGGCTACCGCAGGACGCGGGGTGGATGTGGCGTTGGTCGCGGTCGGTGCCGATGCACTCATCGCGCAAGCGATGGAGGCGATACGGCCGGGCGGGCGCGTGATGTTGTTTGCGAGTACGCAGCATGGTTCGGTGCCGTTCGATCCGGCGGCGGTGTGTATGGACGAGAAGACCTTGATGGGGTCGTACTCGGCTTCAGTGGCGATCCAGCAAGAGGGCATTGATCTGGTGTTTGAGGGCTACCGGAGCGGCAAGCTGGATTTAACGAAGCTGATTTCTCATCGGTTTTCGTTAGAAGACGCGGCCGATGCGGTGCATCTGGCGGCCCATCCGCAGCCGGACTCGATGAAAATCGTGCTGAAACCGTAGGGTACCCTCCCCGGATAGTTTTCTGTAAAGTATTCGAGATACAAGGTTTAGGTTTGGACTTTGCCCGCCTATCGATGTAACCCGGATCCTTGTGTCGGGCTTTCAGCCCGAAAACATGGTGAGTATGTGCCATGTTTCTGGACCTTAGAGGCGTTCTCCCTTGGGTGTCGTTCAGGCACGAGCGAAAATGCAGTTCTCTCCAATCCGCAGACGATGAAACCGTCTGCTTCGGTCGAGATGACACAATTTAAGTAAAAACGCTACTGCCTTGCTATTTTTAGCTGGGGGCTTCTGTAGGCGCGGTTGCAGTCTATCGGACGTGTCAAGTGGTCGAGGGATGATCAGCCGGCCTCGGATCCTGTCGGTCGGGAACCGGCAATGAGGATGTCGACGATGCCGCGGGCGCTGTCCTCCACCGACACGGCGGCGTTGGGGCCGCC
>CAXTNA010000067.1:10528-12928 GCA_964245535.1 uncultured Acidobacteriaceae bacterium
GCCAGAGAAGGCGCGCGATGGCATGAGTCACGGTCGGCGTGGTGCCGTCGAGCAGCATCTGCAGGCCAAACTCAAGGGCGAGGAGAGCCGTGGCGTCGTTCAGGAGAGACTCGCCTTCAAGGATGTCGACGATGCGGCGGGCGCTTGACTCCCAACCGGGCAGAGCCGCTGTGTGAAAAACGCCGACGAGGGCGCGGACGAAGTCATCCGGGTGGGTATCGGAACGGAGATCGCCGCTGTGGATGGCTCGCTGAACCAAGGTGAGAAAGGTGGTGTGGATGTTTCCGCGCGCGCCTTCAATGAGGCGTATGGAGCCGCCGGCAACCGTGTCCATGACGGGAAGGATCAGGGTCTTGCTGGCGACATGGTCGATGAGGAGCAGCATCCAGGCTCGAAGAGCGTCGAGTGGCGCCATGGCGACGGCAAAATCATGCCCAGCTGCTGTCAGCTTTTCGACTTCGCTACGATAGACGGCTTCAATCAGGGCGTCGCGGGTAGGGAAATGCCGGTAAAGCGTGCCTGAGCCGATCCGGGCCTGGCGGGCAATGTCGTCGAGCGTCGCTTCGGTTCCGTGTTGGGTGAAGGCGAGCCGGGCAATCTCCAGGATGCGCTCACGGTTGCGCTGCCCATCCGCCCGGGTTTCCGTGCGACTGAAACGGACGAGGACTGCTTTTCCGGCATAGGTAAGTTTCGCAGAAAGATTGCAACCGGAGACGTTCTCCAATTATCTTGTAAGCGGAGACAATCTCCGTTTATATAGAAACGAAAAGATCAACCGTGCGCGCTGCTTAGCGCTCGCGCCAGTAGTCAACAGGGGGAAAAGGTTTATGCGCATTTTCGTAACGGGAGCCACGGGATTTATTGGAACGGAATTAGTGAAGGAGCTCGTCGAGGCGGGACACCAGGTACGTGGGTTGGCGCGCAGTGATGCGGGTGCGGAGCAGTTGAAGGGGCTGGGTGCCGAGGTGCATCGCGGCGATCTCAAAAATCTGGACAGCCTGCGCACCGGAGCAAAGGATACGGATGTTGTGGTGAACCTGGCGTTCAATCATGAGGATATGTCGAAGTTCGCTGAGAATGGAGAGGACGAGCGAAAGGCAGTTGAGGCACTAGGTTCCGTGCTTGCCCCAGGCAAACTACTGGTCGTGACTTCCGGGACGGGACTGGCCAGTGGCGGCCCCGGGCACCTGCGCAAGGAAAGTGATCCGCCCGCGAGCTCGGCTTCGGTACCGAGGCAACCTGAGGATACAGCCAGGGCCGTAGCCCAGCGGGGGGTGCGGGTAGCGATTGTGCGCTTGCCGCAGGTGCATGACACGCGCAAACAGGGACTTGTGCCTTTTCTCACGCAAACGGCACGCCAGAAAGGCATTTCAGCCTGTGTCGGTGATGGAGCAAACCGCTGGGCTGCGGCGCCTTTGAAGGACGTAGCGCACCTGTACCGTCTTGTGGTCGAGAGTACGGAACAGAACCTGAACGGACCGGGCGTGACGGTGTACCACGCGGTGCAGGAAGAAGGCGTGACGTTGCGCGAGATCGCCGAAACGCTCGGCAAGGGGCTAAATGTCCCAGTGGTTTCCCTCGCTCCGGAGGAAGCTGCCGATCACTTCGGATGGTTAGCGCATTTCGCGGGATTGGATATGCCGGCTTCGAGCGAGTGGACGCGGAAGACATCGGGTTGGGAGCCAACCGGGCCGGGATTGATTGAGGATTTAACGAATATGAAGTACGTCTAAAGCGTTTCCCCACAGGTACAGCCCTGACTTTTGCATCGGGCTTTCAGCCCTCTATGTCTTTGTTGCTTTTTCCTGGGGCTTCGCCCCAGGCTATGATGGGCCGGGCCTTCAGCCCGGAAAGCGAGAGCTACACCTGAAGGAGAAAAGGTCTAAAGCCCTTTCCTATCGTGAGAGCCCGGCTTTGTGCCGGGCTTTCTACCCTGTACCGGATTTCATCCTGAACCTGGGACTTCGTCCCCAGGCCAGGATGCGTCGGGCCTTCAGCCGAAAAAGGGAACTATCATGTGCGAAACAGCTTAGGGCTGGGGCGGGGTACGCTGGTTCCGATGCAATTCTTTTTTGGTACGGCAGGCTGGGCGGTGCCGAAGCAGCACCTGGCGCTCTTCCCGAAGGTGGCCGAAGGCACAAAAGCTTCGCACCTCCAGCGATATGCGGACCGACTTCGCGGCGTGGAGATCAATTCCAGCTTTTACCGGACGCACCGGCGTACGACGTGGGAGCGCTGGGCGACGACGACCCCGGATCACTTCCGCTTTGCGGTAAAGGTGCCCAAGGCGGTGACGCATACGGCGAAACTGGTGAGGACCGGGGGCGCTCTGCTGGAGTTCTTCGACGGGGTGCGCGGATTGGGTGAAAAGCTAGGACCGGTACTCATCCAACTGCCACC
>CAXTNA010000068.1:0-12911 GCA_964245535.1 uncultured Acidobacteriaceae bacterium
GGCGCGTTGCACTCCGGCGACCCGCAACCCTGGGCGGTAGCCCTGGCGCGCGCAGGGGGCAGCCACGCCGCGGCAGCGTTGGGTCGGACGGCAGAGGGTGCGCGGTCCTCGGCACCGATGCCGGAGGCGCGGCAACGCGCAGGCGACGCGCTTGTCCCTTTCGCGCGTAAACGGCCGAAGGCAAATCGCGCCGGGCGCATCGGTTGGAGTGGTGGTGAGGCGCGTGCTTTCATTTTGGAGGATGGAAACAGCGAACCCGCTACGGAAGTGCTACAGGAGTTAGCAGGCGAGGAGCCAGACCTGCAAGAACCGGCGTTGCGGGAGTCCGAAAGTGCACTTCGTGGCGTGGCCATGGGTTCCCGGCATGCCGAGCCGATTGCCGCGGAAGAGTTGGCCGACATCGCCGTCGAAAGCTCGCAGGCGGAGCGGCGGGCGGCCGATGCCGAGCGTGAGCTGATCGAATGGAAGAAGATGAAGTTTATGACCGATAAGGTCGGCGATGACTTCCGCGGCATCATCCTTTCGGTCACGAAGTTTGGGTTCTTTGTCGAGTTGGACGAGATGTTTATTGAAGGTCTCGTGCCGCTCGGCTCGCTTGCCGGTGATCTGTACAGTTTTCGCGACGCCGATCGCTCGATTTGCGGGATGCATACCGGCCATTGCTTTCGTGCCGGGGACCGCGTGGCGGTGCTGCTCGACCGCATCGACCGGCAACAGCGCCGATTGCAGTTCGCGCTACTGCCCGGCACGGAGCCCACGGCGAGTGCAGGCTTGCGCTCCACGCGCGGAGGCAAGAGCGAGGCGAAGAAGGCGCGTGCGGAGGAGAAACGCAAAGCCAAGCCGGCCGGCAAGGCGAAAGCGCGCAAGCGGAAAAAGGGGTGAAGGTATCGTCCGAGATGCGTGGGGTCTGCGGGATGCAAGCAATCGCTAATGGCCGTCACTTGCAAATGCGCGCTCCGGTCAGGAGTAGCAATTACATTCCGAAGACTACCCCTTAATCGCTGCCGGGCAGGGTGGGCGGAAGCGGCAGCGTGGGTGAGGGTGGCAGCTTCCACAGGCTTAGCGGGGTGGAGGTGCGATCACTTCGCGGATCGAGCGAAAAAGGAGTGCCCGGCAGCGCGCGTGACCACAGCAGCGTGCTGCCGGGCTCGGGGGCACGGTTAAGCACAAGGAACCGCGCACCCTGTTCGTGCGCCCACCAGAGGCGGCGATTCTCTGGAACATCCCAAAGAAAAGAAATGACGCCCGGACGGGTGATGCCGCTCATGTCAACGATGGGACGATCGGCGAAAAAGGTGACTTCGTTGGCTGGACGGAGCGCGACGGCTTCCCCGGCGGGCAGCGTGCGGAGGAACTGCGCCAACTGCTGCTCGTCCCGGTTCGCAATGGCCTGGTTGCGGACCAAGGGCCAACTCGCCAGCAAGCTTGTGCTGACGCCGGCAAGCAGACCGAAGGCCAGCCCCGCCCGGTACCAACGGAGCGACGACAGGCGAGCCACGGCAAGGAGGGCTACGGTAAGCGCAGGCGCCGTCACGAGCAGGTCGTCCAAGATGAGATTTCGGTGGATGGCAGGGTAAAACAGGCACTCAAATGCGGTGAGAGCGACGATGATCCAGCCGCCGATTCCCAGAGCACCCGCGGTCACTCCCGCGGTGGAACCGGGCCTGGTGTCGAACCGCCGTAGTACCGCGATCGCCATGCCGGCTAGACCTGCCGGAACCAGAGGAAAAGCTGTGATGCTCAAGCGGAGCAGACGGCCGGTTACCGAAGCATGCGGCGCGGCGCCGTAGGCGGCCATGCCTTCGGGCAGCAGGATGCCGAAGACGCGAATGGTGTAAAACAGCCAGCCAAGGAACGGGCCCGCAACCAGGCCGAAGGTCGCAAAAAATAGCAGCAGCTTGGGGCGTAGCCGCAGGGGCGTGTTCACCCACCGGAGAAACAAAACCAGCCCCAGCAGCGCCGTGAAGACGGCCAGCTCCGGACGCAGCAACGGCGCGAGCCCGGCGCACACACCGCCCCAGAGCAAGCGCCTGGGTGGCATAGGCTGCTTGAGCGAACCCTGGGCCGCAACCAGACCCCAACAGAGCAGACCAGCCGCGAAAAGTGCCTCCGTGCCGTCGAAGGCGCCGGCGCAGAACGACGGATTACTCACCGTAAGCAGCAGCATCGCCGCGGCAAACAGGCGGCTGCGAGCCGTGCCCAGCGACTTGGTGAGACTTCGGGCGAAGGCGAACAAACCCGTGAGAAAACAACCGGCAGCGAGGGCCGTGAGGAGCTTTCCGGTCAGCAACCAGCGCGGAATGATTGCATGGATGGCTACGAGCAGCCAAAGCCAGAGCGGCGCGGTGTCTGCGTACACAGCACGTCCATTGAGCAGAAAGCCCCTGTGCTGCGCGAGCGAACGCGCGAAAAGAAGATGCAAAAAAGCGGCATCGTCCCACGCGCCCAGCGCATGCAAAAACCACGCAGCAGCCCACGCCGCCGAAAGCAGAAGCAAGCCGAGGACAAGCCGTGTGGCTCGCTGCGTTTCGGCACTGTTGTGGGGTGGAACGGCGTTCATGCGTTCTTTCAGCATACGGGCAGCTGCGGTTCTTACAGCCAACCTACGGCATCGGAAGTCGCGAACACGCATCATGCCATCGACAAATTGTGCTTGGCACAAACGGAAGCATTCACAGGATCGTTACCGCTGCGGTGGCATGGCTGCCAGTTGCTGCCCGAGCCGCGAGCGCACGTGTTTCGGTACGTGATGCTTCGCCTCGCGATGAGGCGCAGCGGATAGGGCCGGGTCGAGGCGATACAGGATCAGCAGATTGCGATCGGGATCATCCATTGCAGGAAAGGCCGCGACCCGCACGGGACGGTACAGGGATTGCAAAGCGTCCATCTTGTCGTCGTCAATCTGATTCCAGGCGACAAACCAGCCGGGTTTGTACAGCTGCACCCGATCGTCCAGAACCAGTGTGCCGAAATCGTCGTTGATGGAAGGCAGTCCGGTCATCAGCGTCAGGTCCGAGCCGGAAACGGAAAGCAGCAACGGCGAGTGTGTTCGGTCCGCGCGCACGATGCTGGCGATGGCAGCCGCCGCATTCACGTAGGAGTATTTTGGGTGCAAAACAAACTGCAACTGACGTGCAATGTCTGGAACAACCACCGCGATGACGCACGCCGCCACAAACAGGACCGCGCCTTCGCCTGGACGTGATGACGATCCGAAGCGCCGCCTGACCTGCTGCAAAGATGCCTGCCGCGCGCGGTGCAAAATGGCATCAAGTTCCAAAGCCACAAGTATGGTGATGGGTACGGCCAGCACGAGGTAGTACCGCGGCTGCAGGTTGTTGTGGTACGCCAGAAACGCGAAATATCCGGCGATCCAAAGCAGCAAAGCCGGAACCAGCGGATTGCGAAAAAAGCGCGATCGCGTAAACAAAAGCCAGGGCAGAAGAATGAAGCACAGCGGATACAGGGCAACCCCCATCCAAAGGCCGCCCCGCAGGGTATTGCCCAGCACCTCCGTCAGGGGTTGCAGCTGGAAGCCCGTGTAGGCGTTCGCGGCGAAAAGGTAGGCATAGTCTTCGCGAAAGTGCGGGCGAACCAGTAGCAGATCATAGCCGGCCCACAACAACGCGCCACAACACAAAGGCGGCAAAAGGAGCTGCAAAGCGGGTCGCACGCGAAAGCCGGCCCGATGCCAAAGCAGGAAGCCGATCGCCGGCAAAAGCGCGACGGCGGTCGGTTTGGTGAGAACCATGGCGGTGCAAAGAATGCCCAACGCGGCGCCCTGCCCTGCCGCAGTCAGGAGCGTGCGTTTGGGTCGCAGGTAAGAGGCCGCCAACAACGCGAGCACGGCCAGCGTCCCTACCAGCGGCTCAAGAATCGCTAGCCGATCGAAGGCGTAAAAGAACGGGCTCGCACAAAAGAACAACAACGCCAGGGGAGCCGCGAAGCGCCGCCGGCGGACGGGCTCGTCGTCCGGCTCATAGCGGTCGATCAGCTTGGCCGTGGCGAGCAGCATGATGCCAAAAACAACCATGGCAAGGCCGCGCGCGGCAAGGAGTGAGACGCCGGTACAGCGGAAGACCATGGCCTCCAACAACGGCCAGATCGGCATCACGATGCCGGGGTTGAAGTCTCCCGGCAGAAACCAATGGCCGAGCAGGAAGTGCCGGGTCGCGGCGTCGCTGTACCAGCCCTCATCGGTGTACTTCGACCAGTCGTTCCACGGAGAGTTGCTTGGGAAATCGGCCGTGAGGTGGATGAAGTGTAAGGCGAAGAGCGCCGTGCTGAGGCCCAGCAGCGCCCAGTGCAGCCTTTTTTGGGAGGTCCTCGACGGTGCAGGCAAAGGCCGCGGTGCGCAGGTGGCGTTCGTCAAAGACGTGCGGGTCCCAACCTGATAGAACGTCATGGGAGCCATTGCGACGCGAAGCTTATTCGTACGCCAAGGCGTCGATCGGATCTTTCCGGGCCGCCTTCAACGCGGGATACATAGCGCCCAGCAGTGCCCCGAAAAGGGTGATGGCCGTGGCGATCCCCACCCAGCCAAGGGTGAAGTGGAAAGGCAGCGCCGGGTTGCGGGCCAGCAGCACAGCCCGCAGCAGATAGGTGAGGACGATGCCCAGCACCACACCCGCTACCGCCAGCAGACCGGTTTCCCGCAGCACGACGGAGACAATCGTTCCCTGCCCCGCGCCCATGCTCTTCAGGATGCCGATCTCGCGTGTACGCTCCATCACCGCGGTGTACATCGACTGGAAGATCACCAAAAATCCGATGACCGCGGCGATACCGATCACCACGCGAATGCCGATATTGAAGGCCGGAATGTGTTCGGGGGTGAGTTGGGACAGCAACTCGCTGAGTGTCTGCACGCTCCAGTCACTTAGGCCTTCCGTGGCGAGGATTTCCTTGCGCACAGCGTCTTGGTACTTGGGCGGGTTTTCGGTGCGCAGCAGAAAGGACGAGGCCTTACCGGGGCTGCCTTCGAGTGCGTCCAGGGTCTCGAGCTGGATATAGCGGCGGCTGCCCTTGCCGTGCTCTACGATGCCGGAAATGCGGAACTGATGACCGAGCAACGGGATCTGCTGCCCCACATGCATCCCTTTGTTGTTGGCCGCTTCAATATCATCGACAAGGATGTCGTAAGGTCCCTGCATGGGGCCGCCGGCCTTGTACACGAAGGGCCGAAGGGCGTTATAGCTTGGGTAATCGATGCCGAAGAGGTTCTGTACGGAGGCTCCGATGGTGATCTTGATGGCGACAGGAGCCACCACTTCAACGTGCGGCAAGGTACGCAGCACCTCGGCTATGCGCACACTGGCCGAAGCGCTACTGGTAGCCAGAATGGCGCTGCCCTGCGCGGGCCGGGCGATCATGTCATATCCCGTGCCCACCTGCTGCTCGCGGTTCCCATTGAGCATGCCGTACATGATGCCGACGATAGAAAGAATCATGATGACTTCAATGGCGACGGCAAGCGCACTGATGATGGAGCGCAAGGGGCGATACACGAGATTGCCTAAAACCAGCTTATTCAAAGAAACCCTTCACCATCGAAGAAAGCGAGTCGGACAGGATCAGTTTACCTCCCGGCTCTAAGCGTTGCCACACATCCAAGCCGGACTATGAACACAGCTACGAGGAACATAGCTACAGGAAATGAAAAATACGGCTACGACGGTTGCAGCGCGCCGGAGGACAAACGCCGCACTCTCACGGGACGTACGGGTGCATCGCGGCTTGTGTTGCTTCCACTTAGCAGCATCCCGAGCACAGGCGTGATGTAGCCGCAAACGAAGATAGCTAGCAGAACGGAAAGATTGCCGTACCAGGTCGCCATAATCGCACCGCCGAGCATCGCTTCCGGCGCGACATGCGCAAAGGCAAGCAGTGGAAACAACCCCCAGGGTTGCCGGCGCACATCGCCGCACATGGCATTGGTAGTCACAAAAAGCAGTAGAAAGATGGGGGGTTGCACCAAAAGAATGCCTCGCCAACCGTCGATATGAAAGGCCTCGGCCGTGGGGCTGAACGAGATGCCCGTCGTGGTATCGGCGTCCGCCAGACCGCCCATCTCATGCGAATATGCGTTGCCGCCAAAGGACACGCCCTCGAGCTTGTGGGAGTTGATGATGTGCGGAACCCAATTTTCGAAGTAAAACAACACGGCCTTATACCCAAAATAGTGGCCCTGATCGGAAAACGAGATCAACATGGAATCATTCGGCATCATGGTGAGCCGATCCCATAGTCCTTGCGGCTGGCCGTAGTACAAGGTGCGCCATTCAAAATCGGACGGCGGTTCCCATTCCTGACTGCGCCGTTCAAGATCCGCGGGATGCGTCAGGTAGTGTTCGACAATCGTATAACGCTCTTCCTGCGTGCCGGTCGTGACCTCGTTCCGTAACGAAGAAAGCGGAAAGAAGACCTTCTGCGCCAGCACCGCAAAAATCCCGATTAAGGCAATGTGCACCGGACGAAGCCGGAAACGCGCCCACGCGCAACCAAGCAGCCAGCATACAAATGGCGTAAACATACCCTGCTTGCTGAAGCTGAGCAGACCCGCATACTGGCTGTAGCCGAGCGCCACCAGGCTGATCGCATTGGTGCTGCGCGCGCCGCCGCTATTGCGCACGGCCGCAATCGTCGCCAACAGCAAACCCAGGGGCAGAAACGGGTTGATGATCGAGATGGCGTGCAAAACCTGACCACCACCGCCGGGAAGCACCTGTAACGCCACCGTGATCAGAGCGTAGATCACCAAACAACCCAGGGAAGATTCTGTAAAACTAATCTGCCGTACATGAAGGATGGCTGCCATGCCATCCTCGGTGGTTGCAATCTTTTGCGTGCCAAAAGCCGCGAGCAGCATGGCGGCCATGGTGCCCACGTAGGCGCCCATCGTTAAAAGGGGCTGCTGCAGGCCGGTCTGTGCCGGTTGGCCGAGAAGCGCCTTGTACACAGTGCCAATATCGACCACCAGCACGGAGAAAAAGAAGATGTACGCCCCAGACGGTCGGGAAAAACCTTTCGCAGTATTGAAAGCAAACGTGCTCAGCATGAAAAAAGCAAAGGTGAGCGCGCTAAATCTGGGATCGGTTCCCTCCAACAACTGCACCAATACCAGAAGGCTGGTGCAGACCACCGCGTAAAAGAGCGGGATACGTGTTGGAAAAGGAAGAATCACCTCTTCAGTGTAGCGTTTCTACCCTTCCGAACAGCTACGACAAATTGTGTATCGAATGCGGGGTATCCGTCCCAATACGCGACACTCTGCAAAGCACGAGGAGCTTCTAATTGGTCGCGAAAGGCTGCCGATACGCGAACAGCCGTTTGCGGGAACTGTAAAGACCTTCTTGTACGTGCCCCAAGGAATCTTCGGGACGGCTAAACATTGGTGCGTTCACAGTGGCTTGGCGGTGTTCTCCGTTGAAAGACAACGGACAGGTCAGTGAGTTGTGTCTCGAGTCCCTTCTCGTCCACTACCCCACTAGAGATCCGATAGGACTCAAGTTCGTCCTCACATGAAAGACTGCAGCGCCATGACAGCTTCACACCCTGATAGCATGAGCGAGATTGTACGACATGGGTGACCCAAGGTGGCGGTAGAGGGCGCGGGCTGGCGCACATGGGAGGGGCGGGCCGCCGTTGCGCTTGCCTTGGCTGTTGCCGCTGTGCGTTACCAGCTTGCGCGGCCGCTCACCTTTTGCGGTACGCCGGATGCCTGCTACTACCTAGGCATGGCCCAAACCCTCGCCGACGGGGGCGGGTTTCACGCACGTTTCCTATACGACTTCCAGCAAGCGCACCTGACCCTGCCCAACACCGGCATTGAGTACTGGCGACCCGGCGTCAGCCTGCTTTTACTCCTCGTAAAGCCGTTTGGGGGCGTCACGCTGGGCAGCAGCATCGTTTTTACGATTCTGGTCGGCACCATGTATGCAGCGGCGGCTTGGCACATTGCCATGCGCGCGTACGCCGACCGGCAAATCGCATTCGGCAGCTTCGCCCTGTGCCTGCTCTCCTCCCCGGCTTGGGTCGGATCGCTTTCACCCGACTCCGGCCTGTACTACGGCGCAGCCGTGGGCTGGTTTCTGGCCCTCTTCACGGTCCGGCGCCAGGGATTGCGCGCGGACCTCATCGCACTCGGCTGTGTTTCCCTCGCCTATCTCATCCGGAATGATGCGGCGCTGCTGCTTGTGCCGCTCACGGTTGTGCTTTGGCAACGGCACCGTCAAGCTTCCGTGATGGCAGGGGAGCCCGGTTCCGCACCCTTGTTCGCCGGCAGCTCGCCGGCATACGGCCTAGCTATGCTGGTAGGACTTACCGTTGCGCTGCTGCCGATGCATCTGTTGTACCGCCGAGTGCTCGGCACGGCCTTGCCCTCGGGCACCGCCAAAGCGTTCTTTCTTAATGATTTGAGCGATTTTGGGCGGTACGGTGAACCCGTCAGTCTTCACACTTTGCTGGCGCATGGGTGGAAACATTCGCTGCTATTCCGTATCGCGACCCTGGCAACACTGGTATACAGGATTGCTGTTCTGATGATCGGCTACCCAGCCCTGGTGTTTTTGCCTGGACTCTTTCGTCAAACGCCACGGCGGGTGGAGAACCACACCCCCTACACACCAGATCGGATTGCCGCCCCGGAGCATCGGCTCCCAGAGCAGCGACTTCCGGAGCAGCCATTCCCGGAGCAGCGACTTCCGGAGCTCACCGGCAATATCGCTTTTCTCGTAACAATCCTGTTCGTTTACTCCCTTATTTTGCCGGCAATCGGTGGATTTTCCGCTTTGCGTTCGGTTACGGCTGTGCTTCCACTTGTGGCGGTACTGACCATGGTGGCAATCCGCCGCGCGGCTCGCACGCCGCGGACGGCTGCGGCCCTGGCGACCGCCGTCGTCACCGCGAATGCTGTGAGCGGCTGCATGGACGATGGACGGGCTGTGGCGGCGGCCAACCGTATCGGCGAGGCGGATCGCGCGGAAGCTCGGCAGATGCTTGCCGCGGGAGCTCACCCGCAGTCTGCCGTCGTTCTTACAAGCGATCCGGTGCAATTTTCCGTGACGACCGGATTTGCAACGATCGCCCTGCCCAGTAACGGTCTCCATGCTATTGCACAAGCCGCCCACGAATTTCAAGCAACCCATGTCATGCTGGACACCGAAGATTTGCCGGCAAGCCCGGAGACGCTGGCGCGGCAACTGGGAGCGATTCACTCATTTGCTTTGCCGGCCGAGCACGCCCTTATTCTGGTGTTGCCGGTAGAAGGTCGAGAATCGGCGAAGTGATCGTTAGCAGGTGGTTTCGGAAATACTGACGGCGGCATAAACCCGGAGGGTCGGCAAGCGGTGCAGATTTCTGCAGAAGATCAAGTCCGAATCGGGAGAGAGCTTCGACAAGAGCGCGAACGGCGAGGGGCCACCGTCGAGGAGGTCGCCCGGGCGACGCGAGTCTCCATGCGTCATCTGCAATCGCTCGAAGCCGATCTCTTTGACGAGCTTCCCGGGGGAATCCTTCGCAAAGGGATCGTGCGTAGTTATTGCCAGCACCTCGGCTTAAATGAAGAGGCTTGGCTGAAGCGCATCGCCGATCATGGTGGTTTCGAGGAACCAGAGCAGGATCTTGCAAAATTTGCTGAAAATGTACATCGCGCTCGCCTGGAGGCCATGGCTCCCGTACGGCAGCGATGGTGGGGTGTTGCCGTTCTCCTGTGCGTACTTGCTGTTCTCGGCTACATGCTTTGGCACTACGTGGTGCAGCCACGCGTGGGCGTTCGGCACCCTTATCCTGAGATTCCCGCCTCGACGACCCTGCTTGCACCGCCGCTCTTGACACGGCAATACGACGCCGCAAAAACGTCTGGCCTTGGTGGATTCCCCGGTGAACGGTAGAATACGGATGCGCTCGGCACAAGGAAGCAGAGTCTGTTACCCCGCCCCGTCGTTCCCTTATGGGGGTTGCATCTGACGCACCTCCGGATGGTGTGCCTGATCAACTTCCGCCGTTGCAAGACTTTTGCCGCAAGACGACTTGCTGCAAATGATTTGGAGGACTCCCGCTTTGCCTACCGCTCCTGATCGCTACCTGTTTACAAGCGAAAGTGTCACCGAAGGCCATCCCGATAAAATCGCCGACCAGATTTCCGACGCCATTCTTGATGCCTGTCTGGCGGAAGACCCGATGAGCCGTGTCGCGTGTGAAACGCTCACCTGCACCGGTTTGGTCGTGGTCGCCGGCGAGATCACCAGCAAGGCGCATCTTGATGTGCAAACGCTGGTTCGAGAGACCATCCGCGAGATTGGGTACGACGATGCGCTGAAAGGCTTCGACTGCAATACCTGTTCCGTGATTTCGGCAATCAACAAACAGTCGCCCGATATCGCCCAGGGTGTGGACACCGGAGGCGCCGGCGATCAGGGCATGATGTTCGGCTATGCCACAAATGAAACGCCGCAGTTTATGCCCACGCCGATCTCGTTGGCGCACCGGCTCAGCGAAAAGCTGACCGAGGTTCGCAAGAATGGCAAGTTGCCCTATCTGCGTCCGGATGGAAAGACCCAGGTGACTGTTGAATATTCGGCTGAAGGCAAGCCCGTGCGCGTCGATGCGGTGGTGATCTCCAGCCAGCATGCAGATGAGGTGGGCAACGATCAGCTGCGCGCCGAAATTCAGGAACACGTAATCGAAGCCGTGATTCCAGCTGAGTTGATGGACGAGAACACGAAGTATCACATCAATCCGACGGGACGTTTTGTCATCGGCGGTCCCATGGGCGATACCGGCCTCACCGGCCGCAAGATCATCGTGGATACCTACGGCGGCATGGGCCGGCATGGCGGCGGCGCGTTTTCGGGTAAGGATGCGACAAAGGTCGACCGGTCGGCCGCGTACATGGCGCGTTATGTGGCAAAAAACATTGTTGCCGCCGGGCTTGCAGCTCGGTGCGAGGTGCAACTGGCTTATGCGATTGGTGTTGCCGAACCTGTCAGCGTGCGCGTGGACACCTTTGGCACAGGAATGATTCCCGAATCGCGCTTGATCGAACTTGTGCGCGAAAACTTCAAACTTACCCCCAAGGGCATTATCGAAAGCCTGAACCTGCGCCGGCCGGTGTTTCAGAAGACAGCCGCCCATGGTCACTTTGGTCGTACCGGCGACACATTTACGTGGGAGCAGACGGACAAAGCGGAAGCGTTAAAAGCGGGAGCCCAAGCGGAGCTCGCGGCGAAGTAGTTCCTCGCCGCGTTCTTGAAGAATCGGTACATCGGAGTTAAAAGGAGCCAGATTGGCTCCTTTTAACTTTGGGCCTTTAGCGCTCGGAGCACGTGACTTCCTAAGCAAAGTACTTAAAATATGCTGTCATCCTGAGCGCAGCGATGGGCCTCGGTATTTCGCTGCGGCGCCTCTATGGTCTAGGAAGAACACGGAGGTCCGTCACTGCGCTCAGGATGACGACGCGAAGACCACATGGCGATACGTGAAGCCGAAAGCGACAGACTCTGTCTTGCTTTCCTTGATGGCAGAAGGCATTGTTCCTCCTTCTAGCGCCTATATAGTCTGAGCGGAATGAGGGTTCCTTCGCGGCAATCAGGATCAGGATGAACAAGCAGTTTTCTTTGAGCGTAGTGCCTACGCTACATGACTGCAGGTCTCTTCTCTCCACAAACGATAAGGCCTCCTGCTCCAGTCGAGATAGTAAACCTGTACCTCTCAAACAACTTTTGCCTGAAGCGTTTTGAAGTGTTCTGGGTTGGATCGTCGCTAGGAAGCAACGAGTACACGGTTCCTTCCTGCTCTTTTGGCGCTGTAAAGAGCTCGATCTGCGCGTTGCAGCATCGCCGTCAAACCATCATCCAAGTCGCGGTATGTGGCGGTACCGATGCTGACACTCAAAGAGAAGGCCTCCGTAACCTGGACTGTGGTGCGAGCGGCTGACAGCGTTACTTTTTGAATATTTTCGCGTATACGTTCAGCCACGAGGAGCGTGGCTTCAGGCGGGGCTGACGGCAACAGGACGGCGAACTCTTCCCCGCCCCAACGGCACAGAATGTCGATGCCGCGGACCGAGTCCTGCATTTGCTCGACGGCCGCACAAAGCACCTCGTCACCGGTCTGATGCCCGAAATTGTCGTTGACACGTTTGAAGTGATCGAGATCGACCATGAGCAACGAGAACGGTATCCCGGAGCGCTGACTGCGGAGAAGTTCCTTCTCGCACCACTTCAGGAAGACCCGGCGATTGTACAAACGCGTGAGTGGGTCCGTGCTGGCCATGTGCTCCAGCTCGTCGGTAATCATGGAGGTGGTCAACCAGAAGAAGCCGAAGGCCAACCCCAGAGCCACGGCGACAAACAGCAGAAAGGTCAACACACTTAGCTGCTGATTCAGAACGCGATTGCTGAAGGCAAAGATCATCGCCCCGCTACGAAGTAGGTTGAAGCACCCAAAGGCTAACAGCAGAACCGCGCTGAAAACGGCCGGGGCGCGGATTTGCCGGCGCGCTAACCGGCAAAGAACCAGGGCAGTGGCAAAGCTCTGAACGGCCACAAGCAGGCCAAGGACGGCTATGCGTGAACGCAGACTAATGGCGCCATTCAGACGAAGCACATCGACCAGTGCCTGCATGCCCAGTAGAAGGCCCCCATGCCAGAACGGAACGGATTTGTTCTGGATCAGCTCCAACACGGCGACATGGAGCAGCACAAAGGACGAGAGCAGAAAAATGTCGGCGAAAAAGATGGAGAGTAGCCGATGATTCTGCACCATCAGAAGACCGGCACCCAGAGCGCCCACCGCAAACGCACCGCTGAGCCACGCCGTTCCACGCAACTTCGGGCTGGCCAGGCGCAGGATGCCTAAAGACAAGCTCCCGCAAGCGAGAACAACGGTTCCGAGAATGAGGATGATGCGTG
>CAXTNA010000069.1:0-12522 GCA_964245535.1 uncultured Acidobacteriaceae bacterium
CGAATGTGGGGTGATTTTGTGCCTCGCGGGCTCGCTCATTTCGGCTGGATTGCAAAAGGTCATCGTCGATCTGATCCGCAACAATATGGTGGATGCCATTGTCTCGACGGGCGCCAACATCGTCGATCAGGACTTCTTTGAGGCTCTGGGCTTTCGGCATTACATCGCAAGTGATGAATACAAGTACGGCGCAAACGATGCCGAACTCCGCGAGCTGATGATCGATCGCATTTACGACACGTTTATCGATGAAGAAGAGCTGCGCATCTGCGATGAAACGACAGAGAAGATCATCAACTCACTCCCACCGCGGCCCTATTCCTCACGGGAACTCATCCGCGAACTGGGCGCTTACCTTGAGAGTGCAGGACGCACGCCAAGGAACGGCAATCCGGATTCGATCACCTTTGCGGCCTACGAGAAGCATGTGCCCATCTTTGTGCCGGCTTTTTCCGATTGCTCGTTCGGCTTCGGCATGGTCGCCCACCAGCATGCACGGCAAGGCAAGCCGATGGTTTCGATTGATTCGGGCAAGGATTTTTATGAACTGACCCAGTTCAAGATTCAGAATCCGACCACGGGTCTGCTGATGATCGGTGGCGGTGTGCCAAAGAACTTTGCCCAGGACATCGTAGTCGCGGCGGATATCCTCGGCGTGGAAGCCTCCATGCACAAATACGCCATTCAGATCACGGTGGCGGATGCTCGGGATGGTGCGCTTTCAGGCTCAACACTGAAGGAAGCGTCAAGCTGGGGTAAGGTGGATTTGACCCATGAGCAGATGGTATTTTCCGAAGCCACGATTGCGTTTCCGCTGATCGCCGGCTATGCCCTGCACAAGGGTGCCGCAGCTGCGCGGACCGGCAAGAAATTCGCGGAAAAGCTGGAGCCGGTAACGGCTTAGGGCTCACTGGCGCCGCAACGGCAGAGCTTCGGCTCTGCCGTTTGCTTGCCGGATTCGCTGCAAGGTACCCGCCGACACGGAAGCTCTTTGAGGAGAACCGTCGGTCTTCGCCTCACGGGAGGAAACGGCGTTCCTTGAGTGCTTGCAGCACCTGTTCGATGGCTACGCCAAGCGAGCCGGTGCCGGAAACCTGCAGCATGGCGTGTGCCCGCGAAGGAATGACGTATTGCTCCGCCATGGGGCGCACGGCGGCATCGAACTGCTCGCGAACAGAGGCTTCGGTGCGGCCACGCTCGCGCATGTCACGTCGGATCCGGCGGGCGAGGCAGAGCTCCTGAGGAGCGTGGACGTAGACGCTCAGATCGTAAAAGGGCAAAAGCGCGGAGTAATGCAGCGCGAGTATGCCTTCCACAAGAAGGAAGCGCGTGGGAATGACGGTCTCAAAAGCATCCGCAACGCGCGTGTGGGTGGTGAAATCATAGACCGGTCGTTGAATCGGAAGGCCCTGGGCAAGCAACCGTATGTGCTCGGTAAAGAGTTCGCTTTCCAATGAATCCGGGTGGTCAAAATTGCGTTTCTCGCGTGTGTCCAGCGGAAACTGGGACAGATTGCGGTAGTACAGATCGAGGGGAAACAGGGTGGCGTTGAGTTGTGCTGCGACCTTGCGGGCAAGCGTGGTTTTACCGGAGCCGGAACAGCCTGCGATGCCGAGGACGATCGGTTTGGCAATCTGCACGGTATCAAGGCTCCTGCATCACAAGGGACGCGATCTGCGGGATGAGAGCTTTGAGTAGAGCGGTAAACTGCTTTTCCGTGCGGAGGCCGATCTTCATCACGTCTTCGTGATCGATAGGACGCTCGAGCACGCCTGCAGCCATATTCGTGACCAGGGAAAGACCGAGAACCTCCAGCCCCATATGACGGGCGATGATGGTTTCCTGCACGGTGCTCATGCCGACAAGATCCGCACCAAGCGTGCGAAACGCGCGTATTTCCGCAGGTGTTTCAAAGCTCGGGCCGAGCACGGCGAGGTAAACGCCTTCAGGCAGCGGCATGCCTTGTCTGGCGGCCTCGGCTTGTGCGAGTTGGCGTAGCCGGGGGGAGTAGGCCGCGGTCATATCAAAAAATCGCTGACCGGTGCCGGGGCGGGTAGCAAAGCGAGGCTCATTGGGGCCGAGCGCGGCGTTGGTGCCGGTGAGGTTGATGTGATCGCTGACGGCCACCAGCGCGCCTTCGGCATAGCTGGTGTTGATGCCGCCCGCGGCGTTGCTAAGGATGAGCGCTTGGCAGCCGAGCAGGCCAAGGACGCGGATCGGAAAAGTGACTTCGGCCATTGGGTAGCCTTCATAGGCATGGACGCGACCGGCCATTACGGCAATATCGACACCGGCCATGGTGCCCAGAATGAGTTGACCGGCGTGTCCTTCGACGGTGGACAGGGGCCAATGGGGAATGTCGGCGTAAGGAAGGGTGGTGGGGTTTTCGATCTGCGCGGCAAAGTTGCCGAGGCCGGAACCAAGGATGATGCCGAGGGCGGGGTGGAAAGCGGTGCCGGCGGGATGCCGCCGGCGGATGTGGTGCGCGGCGGTCTGGGCGCGGGCGTATTGATCTTGCATGCGGCTTTAGCGCTCTTTATGGAAGAGTCTAGAGGGAAAACAGGGCAAGCGCAAAATGTTGGCTCCGTGCGAGCGCCGAACTCATGAGCAAGCTTGAAGGCGTCTCTCAGACTTTGCAATCCAAGGCTATCGATCGGAATAGAACGCGGTACGAGACGCGTTTATCGCAAAAACGATTCCAGCATTGCATCGAACCTTGCCGGCTGATCGTACATTATGAAGTGCCGGGCGTCGTCGACACGCACCAGCGTCGCGTTCGGCATCGGCGCATAGGCTGCTTGCATCGCTTTCTCATAGCTTGCTGCATCCGGCTGCGCCAGACTTGGGTCATGCTCATACAGTACCAACGTCGGCGTTTTGATGGACGCCAAATCGCCCCGCAGATCGGTCTCAAGGTCTTCCACCATGGCCTCCACCACTATGCAGCGATCACTCCTGGCCGAGTTGGCAGCTACCAGTTTTTGCCCATCTGGATTTTTCACCAACTGCGCCGCGATCATCGGCTGCATGGCGGCATACTGCTCGGGCGGCAGGGCCAGCATCTGCTTGCGAATCGCTTCTGCCTGTGGCTTGGTGCTTTCTGCAGTTGCTGCCGGATTGAAGAGCAGCGCGTAAAACGGCAAGGTATCCACAATGACAATTTGGCGCACATCCCTCGGGTACTTGTCGGCAAGCATCAGTGTCAGCAAGCCGCCCATTGAGTGCCCCACCACCGCCGGGTGCATACCCTGTGCGGCGAGGTAGGCATGCAACTCAGCCACGGTCGAGGGCAGCAGATCTGTCGCCCCGGCATTCGCGCCGGCAGGCTGGCCCGCAAAGCCGTTCATCTGTACCAGGTGTAGCCGAAAGTTGGGCGCAAGCTTCACCGCCTCCGCATCCCACACGGCCCGTGAACTCGAAAGTCCCGGCAGCAACAATACATCCGGCTTGCCCACCGTACCCGCATCCACCACGGTGAAATGCGTTAGCGTAAATGGTTTTGGCATCTGCGCTGTAAGGTTTGGGGTTGCTCCTGCAAGACTCAACACAACAGCAAGTTTTCTGAAATGATTCGACATGGCGATCACTTTGCCTTCAGCTTCAATTTGAAGCGAACTCTATCGAGCATCCCCGGTCACAATGCTTGCCGGTAGTGCCCCTTGTCAGCCTTCGCGGATGACATCTGTCACCCGCGTCTCTTGCCGAGCTGTTATCCCTAACCGCCATCCTCAAACACTTCTTCAATCCGCAAAGCAAATAAACGCGCAATTCGAAAGGCAAGCGGTAAAGATGGGTCATATTTCCCGGTCTCGATCGCATTCACGCTTTGCCGCGAAACTTCCAACTGCTCTGCTAAAAAGGCCTGCGACCAGCCGCGTTTTGCACGTAGCTCACGTAAGTGGTTCATCATGGTTCCCCACCCGGTATGTCAGCGTTTGTATAAGCTGCGTTGTGCCCATGCCGACTCCGAAGAACGCGAAACTTACGAATGGAGCAAATGCGTCCGCCCCGGTGAACGCTCTCACGAAATCATTCACAGCCAAGGTCCCCAGCAGTGCCGCGGTGCCCACCAGAATGGAGCGGATCATCATCGTTCGCTGAAATTCATCGCTCTCTTCCTGTAGGTACCGTCCCACACCGACGATCATCATGATGATCGGAATGGCCGGCAGCACGGAGTAAAAGTACAGCGCCCAACCGTGCATGGCTTCTTTGCGCACAAGGTACGCCGTACAGAAGAGAACCACAACATAGCATCCAAGCGTCCGCATGGTTCTTTGCTGAAGCCGTTTGCGCGCCCCTGGACAGTTCCCAAACATCGTCACTCCTCCTTGTGTCTTAGACAAGCAAACCTTACGACAAGGAAACTTGTCATGTCAAGTACCATTGACACGAAAGTTGCAGCCGTCTATCCCAATCTCGACTACCCTTCTAATCAGCCATGAACGTCAACTTCGCCGAGCGCGCCCACAACCACAACTGGAAGCTCGACCCGATCGTGCGCTCCCTGCTCGACACGGATTTTTACAAGCTGCTGATGCTGCAGTTCATCTGGAAAAACTTCCCGCGCACAACGGTAACCAGCGAGGTGCACAATCGCACCGTTAAAGTACGGCTTGCGGAGCGCATCTCGGCGGGCGCCCTGCGGGAACAGCTGGAACACGTACGCGGGCTGCGCTTTCTGCGATCGGAGCTGGTATGGCTGGCGGGCAACACGTTCTACGGCTATCGGCAAATCTTTGAACCGGCGTTTCTGGAATGGCTGGAGCGGGACTTCCGCTTGTCGCAATATGAGATTCGCGAGGATGATGGGCAGATTGCTTTGTGCTTCCATGGGCTCTGGACCGAAGTCACCCTGTGGGAGGTATATGCCCTGGCCATCGTAAGCGAGATGAAGACCCGCGCGGCATTGGCGGAGTTAAGCGAACTCGAACTGGACGTGTTGTACGCCCGCGCCAAGACGCGGCTATGGAACAAGATCGAATTGCTGCGCGGCGTCGAGGGTCTGCGGTTGTCGGACTTCGGCACCCGCCGCCGCCACAGTTTTCTGTGGCAGGAGTACGCTGTGGAGGCACTGGCTTCGGCGCTGGGTGACTGTCTCACCGGCACCTCCAACACCGCGCTCGCCTACAAGCACAGCCTGGAGGCTATCGGCACCAACGCGCATGAGCTGCCGATGGTGCTGGCGGCGCTGGCCTCGCGCAGTCCCAGCGACCCCGACGAAGCACTGCGCCAGTCGCAATATGACGTGCTCGAGCTTTGGCAGCAGAGCTACGGCGGTGAACTGCTCATCATGCTTCCTGACACCTTTGGTTCCACTCAATTTTTAGAACACGCCCCAGCCTGGGTGGCCCGCTGGACCGGAGAACGTATCGATTCCAAAGACCCTGTCGAAGCCGGTGACGAGTTCATCACCTGGCTCACCGCACGCGGCGAAGACCCCCGCACGAAGCGGCTCATCGCCTCCGATGGTCTGGACGCCGCGGATATCGCGCGACTGCACCGCTATTTTAACGACCGCATCCGCTTTTCCGCCGGGTGGGGCACGCTGCTCACCAACGATTTCCGCGGTTGCCACCCACGCGGTGAGCTCACCTTCGAGCCGATCTCGCTTGTTTGCAAGATCACCGCCGCAGACGGCATCCCAACGGTGAAATTGAGTGACAACCCGAGCAAAGCGACCGGCCCGGCGGCGGAGGTCGCCCGCTATCGACGGGTCTTCGGTTCGCCGGTACTCGCCGCGCATCCGGTGCTGGTGTAGTCGGGCGCCAAGTACCTGGCGAGTCCTTACTTTCGTCTGCGCGGTAGCGTACCTTGTAGCTTAGATGTATAGGAGGTACACGATGTCCACCGCAGCCGTTCAACCTCTTATGTCGATCGAGGCTTACCTCAGCGCCGACTTCGAACCGGATGCCGAGTACGTTGACGGAGTCATTGAGGAGCGTGCCTTGGGAGAGTTCGACCATGCAAGCTGGCAGGAAGTTCTGCAAGCTTGGTTTCGGAATCATGCCGCTGAGTGGAACCTGCGGGCCCGCCCCGAGTACCGTGTCCGAGTTTCGCCCACACGGTATCGCGTCCCCGATGTCACGGTCATGAACCGGGCCTTGCCGAGCGAACCAATCTTGACCATACCGCCCGTGGCTGTCTTTGAGGTACTGTCGCCGGAGGACCGCATGCCGCGTGTGTTGCGCAAGCTCGCTGACTATGAAGCCATGGGCGTCGCGAATATCTTTGTGATCGATCCCGAAACACCGCTCTTCTACCAGTTTCGCGAGGGCGCTCTCAAACCCTGCACGGAACCGCGCACCGGTCTCATCAACGCCCCTGGTTTCCTGGACTGGGCGGCGCTCGAAGAATTGTTGTACTAGGTATGAAGTGGTGCTTTGACCGGTTCGCAACCAGCGAACCGTATACTTTCGCCAATGTCATCGTTTCGTCTTGCTGTTGCCTCCATCACGCTCCCGCTTCTTCTCGTCACGTTCCCCGCCCACGCCTGGGGGCCTGACGGCCACAGGATGATCAGCCGGCTCGCCGCCCAGTATCTGCCCACGGACGTCCCTGCGTTTCTACGCGATGCCCGCGCGCTCACCACGATGGAATACCTCGGGCCCGAGCCGGACCGCTGGCGCAGCCGGGCCGAGCCCGAGCTCGCCGCCGAACAGGCCCCCGACCACTTTCTCGATGAGGAGTACGCCGACCTCGCCGGTGCCCCCTGTGCCAAGGGCGCCGCAGGCTGCAGCGCCACCGGCACGCTCTTACCCAAAGGCCGGTACGACTACATCCGCGCCCTCGACGCCGTGCAAAAGGTTCATCCGGAGCTGCCGCTCGCGCCCGATAAGGTCGGCATGCAGCCCTGGCAGGTGGAGGAAGTTTGGGAGCGGCTGAAGTCCGACATGCGCGACTATCGCCAGCTCGTCGCAACGCACGGCGACACCGGCCCGGTCGAGACCGTTATCCTGTTCGAGGCCGGTTGGCTGAGCCACTATGTGGCTGACGGTGCGCAACCCCTCCACGCCACCATCCACTACAACGGCTGGGTCGGCAAAGAGAATCCGAACGGCTATACCACCGAACACGGCATCCATTCGCAGTTCGAGTCGGTTTTCGTTGCCGCGAATGTGAAACCGGCGGAGGTGGCGCCCTTTGTGGCAGAAAGCCGCCCGCAGGTAATCGGCGACGAATGGACGCAGTACCTCGACTATCTGCACCGCTCCAATGCACTTGTGGAAAAAACCTATCAGCTCGAAAAAATGGGCGGCTTCAAGGATGCCGGCACGCCCGAGGCCAAGACCTTCACAGAGGAGCGTTTAGCAGCCGGCGCCGTGGAATTGCGCGACCTGATTTACTCAGCCTGGGTGCACTCCGCGGATCCGGTTCCAGAATTTCATGCGCACCCCTAGACTTTCGTAAATCCATCGGGTCACATCTCGCGTACACATAAGTAATGTCCTTTTTCTACAAAGCGTTTCGAGGCTCCAAAATTGTTTGGGCCTTTGCGACTTCCCTTACCGAACTGGTGGTGCGTCGCCCGCCGACACGACGCGCCCGGGCGGCCTGGCTCACGAAGTTCTGCCGCCGCGTCCTTGCCGCTGTCGACATTACCTGGCGTGTAACCGGACCGATCCCACAGGCCGGGGCAGTCATCACCAACCACCTCACCTATATCGACATCCTCGTGCACGCGGCGTTGCGCCCCTGCGTGTTCGTTTCGGCCATTGAGATTCGCCGCATGCCCCTGATCGGCTGGATCAGTGAGATGGCAGGTACCGTGTTTGTCGTTCGTGGCGCGGGTGGAAGCGCCGCCAAAGCCGCGGGAGGCATGTCGGAAGGATTTCACGACGGACTGCCCGTTGTTTTCTTCCCTGAAGGCGGTACAAGTGTCGGCGATGTGGCTTTGATGCCCCTGCGCAGCGGTTTGCTCGCCACGGCCATTGAGGCGGGCGCGCCTGTCACCCCTGGATTTCTCCGTTACCAGTTGACCGCTGAGGATCGCGCCGCCGGTCGCACCACCCGTGAAGACGTCCATTGGGGCGAACAAACCATGCCCGCGCACATTTGGAATCTGCTTGGCCTCCATCCCTTCGAGGCCGAGGTCCGCTTCGCCGCGCAGCCGATTGCCTTCTCCCCCGCAGCGATAGCCGATCGCAAGGTGGCCGTTGAAGAAGCCAGGGAGGCCATGCTGCAACTCAGTCCACCCTCCAACCGCACGCTCGAGTCATCACCCGGCACCTCAAACCGCCAAGGTCTTAACGCCCTCGGCTCTTAACGACAAAAGTAACTTACTTTTGGGCCCCATTTCGATTACCCTGAAAACTCCCTATGAGTTTGGCCCTCGCTGCCGTTGCTGTTCTGCTCGCCGTCGCTGTTGCTGGCACTGCCACAGCGTATCTGCGGCAGCGCCGGGTTTGTTCTGCTTTACGGGCGGACTTGGATCGCGTACGTCAGGAAACTTCGCAAAAAGAGGCTGAACTTCGCCAAAGAACGGAGTTGGATTCTGTGAAAGACGAGTTCATCTCGACCGCGTCCCACGAACTGCGCACCCCGCTCACCAGCATTCGCGGTGCACTGGGACTGCTTTCGGCAGGGCTCATGGGCAAGGTGGATGAGCGCGCCGCGAATCTGCTGCGCATCGCCAGCACCAACACGGACCGTCTCGTGCGTTTGATCAACGACATCCTCGACCTGGAGCGGATGAGCTCCGGAAGTGCGCCGTTGCAGGTTCGTTTGTGTTCAGTGCGCGAGTTGATTTTGCAATCTGCGGACACAATGAGCGCAATGGCGACCCAAGCGCAAGTGCGGCTGGAGATCCTTGCAGAGCCGGGCAACGCCGCAGCGCTTCTTTGCGCGGTCGACCCGGACCGTTTACAACAGGTGCTGACCAACCTGCTTTCGAATGCGATTAAGTTTTCACCGCCGGGGGCCGCGGTTCATGTTGGGGCGGAAACCCGGCCCGGTGAGTTGCTTATCTCCGTGCAGGACCATGGACGTGGCGTGCCGCCCGGCAAATTGGAAAGTATTTTTGAACGCTTTCACCAGGTTGATCCCGGCGATGCCCGGCAAAAAGGAGGCACCGGACTGGGTCTGGCCATCTGCCGCAGCATCGTGCACCAGCATGGCGGCCACATCTGGGCCGAGCGCAACGATGCGCGGCTGCCGGGTACGGCGATGGGAGAGCGCGGCGGCGACGCCGGCGATGAATCCGGCACCACTTTTTTTGTACGCCTTCACTATGAGGAAACAACATCGCCCTTGCTGCATCCGAGACCGGCTCTGGCCGGAACCGGTGTTCTTACCGAAAATGGCTTGAACCCTTCCGTCCGCCTTGTTCCGGATCGGGACAGTTCTTGACGGAAGGCGTAGAAAGAACCAAAACGGAACCAGAGCTCTATCGTTACTCTGATTCTTTACCGCGGTTGGCATTTTCCGCTTTACACTTGTGGAAACTTCCAAAGAACCTTTGCAACACCCTGAAGACCTGACACTCTTATGCGTCGCATTTTGATTATTGATGATGAGGATGATATTCGTGAAGTCGCGGCGCTTTCACTGGAAACCGTTGCCGGCTGGAATGTTTTAACAGCCAACTCAGGAACAGCAGGCATCCATGCGGCCGTTGCGGAGCAACCAGACGCCATCTTGATGGACGTGATGATGCCCGCCATGGATGGCCCCACGACCTTTCGCGAGATGCAACGGACGCCCGGCATCGCGCACATCCCCGTACTTCTGCTCACTGCCAAGGTGCAGGGTGTGGACCAACGCCGCTTCGCCGGTCTCGGTGTCTGCGGCATCCTCTTCAAACCGTTTGATCCGTTGACCCTGGCGGAACAAATGTGTGCCGTGCTGGGTTGGAACTGAACTGTTTCGCGACACAGCCGTTCGGTTCTATACTCAAAAAGTTTTATCGCAGTTTCAACCAGGCTCGGATAGGCTATGCCCATGTCCGCCATGATTCGAGCGGTGCCCACCGCGAACCCGCAGCAGATACTCGCCTCCGTGTGGCAGCGGAACCTGCCCTTGGTGCGCCAGCGTTTGGAGTGCCTGCGCAGTGCCGCATGGCAAGCAAGCGTCGATCAGATGAGCCCTTCCACGCGCCGCGAAGCCGGCGACATCGCGCACAAACTGGCGGGCTCGTTAGGGATGTTCGGCTACCTGCAAGGCACCGAGATCGCGCGGGCACTGGAACTGCTGCTGGATGGTGAGGAACCCGTCTCTGCACTCCACTTCCAGGAGCTCACAACGCAGTTGGACAGAGAACTTGCGCTCTGATGCCTCCCTCGATCAAACGGGAATAAGCCATTTCTGGATCAGCAAGTCCGCACAGATGTCTGCTGCGACCTATGTCGTTCTACGCCACTCCACATTGTCATCCTGAGCGCAGTGAAGAACCTCGGTATTCTTGCATGGCAACTATGTGGTCTGGGCAGAATGCGTAAGTTCTTCGTTGTGCTCGGAAGTCACAACCTGTTCTACCTCATCAGGAATTTTGGTAGAACGTTCGGCAAAGAATGAGATTTGCACAATAGGCTTGCCCCTAGGGCAGCACATCACACTCTACTGCCGTCCACACACCAGCCGCGGTGCCCGAAGCACCCGTAATCTGCAGATCTAGAAATTCTCCTGCGGCGATGGTGCTTGTTCCAGTGATCGAACAGCTGCTACCACTTGAGGCTGAGCAACTCAGGGTGGTTCCTGTCATACTTCCGGAGGTGCCCGCACGCACCGTCACCGTGATGAGCGCCGATTGCTGTGAAAGCACATCCAGCCGAGAAAGCGTGCAATGGCGTGGGATCCACGAGAGCACCGAAGCCGCCTCCGTTGCACTCGCATTGGGCGTGTTCACCGAGTAATAGTTCGTATTAAAGCTGACCGCGTGATACACGGCGGTGGGCATAGGATTGCCGCTGCTGCCTGTTCCTCCGCTGCTCCCGCCTGTACCCGCGGCACCCTGCGGAATACCGAAATTTAGCACAGCCGCAGTTGTCGTCCCGGAGTTCGTTACGGTCGCCTGGCTGCCGGCTGTGAGCGTGGTGACCGTACCCACGCTGACGCTGGCGGCACTGCCGGTCGCGCCCGTGGCTCCAGCGGCTCCGGTGCCGCCCGCCTGCGCCAGTACCGCCCAGGTGCCGGGAGCGAGATCCGGCTCCTGGTTTCGATTCGCCGCACTGGCCAGGTAGCTTGACCCGCCGAAGGTCACAGCGTCGTTCACCGCATAGTTCACCGCGGCTGCCCATGCACCACGGAAATTAATTCCCGGTGCGCCCGCAGCTCCCGTGGAACCGG
This sequence comes from uncultured Acidobacteriaceae bacterium, assembly GCA_964245535.1. Taxonomy (GTDB): domain Bacteria; phylum Acidobacteriota; class Terriglobia; order Terriglobales; family Acidobacteriaceae; genus Granulicella. Next base: position 11,284 of record CAXTNA010000069.1, read on the forward strand.
CAGGTCCAGCTGCCCCAGCGATTCCCTGCGGCCCCTGAGAACCCTGCGCGCCGGTCGCGCCCTGTGCACCGGCAGTGCCCGTCGCCCCAGCCTGGGCAAGCAACTGCCAGAAAGAAGGGGATGCCCCTGGCGTCTGCCCCTGGTTACCGGCTGCTACTGAAAGGTAGCTGGAGCCGTTGTAACTGACCGCCGCGCCTACGCCGTAATTGGTGGAAGCGCTATATGCTCCGGTGAACACCAGCCCTGTGGCTCCCGTCGCTCCCGTTGGCCCTTGCGGACCGGCAGCTCCGGTTGCACCGGCGGGGCCTGCCATCCCTTGTACCCCTTGCACTCCCTGCGAACCGGTGGCCCCTTGCGCGCCGGCAGGGCCCGGATAACCTGTTGGTCACTGAAAGCCGGTCGCGCCCGTAGCGCCTGTCGCACCCGGCGACCCTGCCGGAACCAGCACGCCCCAGTAGGTTGGACTAACCGCCGGTTCCCGTCCTGCGTTGGCGGTAAGCGCGATGTAACTCGCTCCGCCATCGCTTACAACAGCGCCGAGGCTATACGCATTTGCCGTAGACCAGGCACCCGCAAAAGTGATCGGCGGTCCTTGAGCACCGGTTGTGCCGGTTGCGCCAGCCGGCCCGACTGCTCCGGTAGCACCGGTAACTCCAGCGACGCCCGCAGCGCCCTGGTTGCCCTGTGCGGCCAGCACGGCCCAGTTCGCCGACTGATTCGGCGTTTGCCCATGATTGTTGCCTACCAACGAAACGTAGCTTGACCCCGCATAGCTGACCGCATCCCCCGTACTGTAAGAAGTGCCGGAAGCGTACGTACCGAGAAAATTCAAGCCAGCCGCACCGGTGGCTCCGGTGGCACCCGTGGCCCCGGCTGCTCCGGCCGTGCCTGCAGCTCCCGTGCTCCCTGTGGCTCCAGTAAGGCCGACCCCTGTCGCCCCCGTAGCGCCAATCGCTCCCTGGGCGGCAAACATCGTCCATGCCGCCGGGCTTGCGTCGGGCGCATTGCCATGGTTCCCATTGATCAGCGAAACCCAGCCAGCTCCCTGCCAAAGCACACCTTGGCCGATGCTGTAATTGACCGTGGAACTGTACGCGCCCTGGAAGCTGAGCCCCACTGGGCCTGCCGGGCCGATTGGACCCATCGGCCCTTGCAGTCCTGTGCTGCCGGTCACCCCTGGAATGCCCTGTGCGCCTGCCTGCCCGGCGATGCCCTGGGCTCCCTGATCGCCCTTTTCGC
>CAXTNA010000069.1:12532-12761 GCA_964245535.1 uncultured Acidobacteriaceae bacterium
GGACCCAGCGATCCGGTGGCGCCCTCCGGTCCAGCTGCTCCCGTCGCGCCGGTAAAACCAATCGGCCCCTGGGCCGTGAGCAAGCCCCAAGTACCGGGAACCAGCCCAGGCGTGTTGCCGTGATTGCCGGCAATCAGCGACGCATAGCTGGAGCCGTTCCAAAGCACGACATCACCATTGCCATAATTCGTAGTCGCGCTGTACGTACCCTGGTAGACAAGTCCGGGGG
>CAXTNA010000070.1:0-5491 GCA_964245535.1 uncultured Acidobacteriaceae bacterium
TCGAGGGGTGCGACAAGTTTTGCGCGTACTGCGTGGTGCCGTACACGCGCGGCAAAGAGCGCTCGCGGACTTCGGCCTCGGTGCTGGCGGAGGCGCAGCGCATCGCCGCGCTTGGGTACACGGAGATTCAGCTACTTGGCCAGAATGTGAACAGCTACCTTGACCCGAGCGGCAAGCGCTCTTTTGCCGAGTTGCTGATCTCCGTAGGCGAGGTCGCGGGCATTGAGCGGGTGCGCTTTACGACATCGCATCCGCGGCAGTTCACCAAGGACATTGTTGACGCGATCGTCGCCTATCCGCAGCTGTGCAATCACGTGCATCTGCCGGTGCAGTCGGGTTCGACGGCGACACTGCGCGCGATGCAGCGGGAGTATACGCGGGAGTGGTATCTGGAGCGGATTGCCTGGATGCACGCGGCTGCAACGCAAACAGGCGGACGCGACATTGCGATCACTTCAGACATCATTGTGGGCTTTCCGGGCGAAACCGACCGAGACTTTGAAGACACGATTACGCTGCTCGAAGCCGTGCGCTATGACGCGATCTTCGGCTTCAAGTACTCGCCGCGGCCAAATACACCGGCCATTCACATGCCGGATTCGATTCCGGAAGCGGTAAAGGTGGAGCGTTTGGCGATCCTGAATGCGCGCCAGCGCGAGATTCAACGCATAGCCTACGCGCGGCATCTCGGCGAGGTGATGACGGTAATGGTCGAGGGCCACAACGCTGCACGTGGGCAGGTGATTGGGCGGTCGTCGCAGAATAAAACGGTCAACTTTTCTGCGGAGGTTTTGCCGGCGGTGGGCAGCTACGCGGAGGTACGGGTGACGCAGGTGTTTCCGAACTCGCTTGTGGGGGAGGCGGTTGGGGTGGCAACGGCACCCTCGGCGTCGCTGCTGGCGCATCGGGCCCTGAGTGCTCGCGTGCCCGCAAATGCTTAGATCTGGCATTTTCAGCGGGATGCACAGCAGGAGCGGGGTAGCGTATGCCGTTTCGGTGTGCATCGTGCGATTCGCGCTAGACTGAAGTGCGATGCATTTGCCAGGTTTTTCGTCCGAGGTTGAGGAAACTGCTGTGACCGAGATTGAGGTCCGCATCCGCGGGCTTATGCTCGATCCATCCAACCGTTCGCCTATTGTCGTGCTCAACGACCTTTCCGGTGACGTGGTGCTGCCGATCTGGGTCGGTGTCTTCGAAGCCAATGCAATCCTGCTGGAGATCGAAAAATCGACCACGCCGCGCCCGCTGACACATGATCTGCTGCGCAACGTAATTGCCGGACTGAATGCGCGGGTGACCCGCGTTGTCGTCGGCGCACTGCGTGGCGATACCTTTCACGCGACGATTTGGATGGAGCAGGCCGGCGAACCGGTGGCGCTCGACGCGCGGCCCTCCGACGCCATCGCGCTGGCACTGCGCGCGGATTGCCCGATCTTTGTGAGCCGTGAGGTCTTCGAGCATGCGCGCCGGGCATCGAGCGGCGGAAGCAATGTGTCTGCGGAAGACATGCGGCGGTGGCTGGAGAATCTGGGTGACGATGAGATGGGGCGTTACAAGATGTAGCTTCCGCTCTGATGTCCCTGGGGCACGCTGCGTCGACGCCACATTTGGAAAGCAGATCGATCTGCTGCGCTGCGGGATGACAAACATGGTTGATTTCACGAGTCACCTCGAAACGTAGCCGCAAAGTGTGGCGACGCGTTCCGCCCAACCCTCTTCTGTGGGTAGATTTTGAGGCGGGGGGGTGTGCATGGGGCCATCTCGTAGCAGCCAGTCGATGATTGCGGCCAGCCGGACCTGCATCTCATCCTGGCCCCCGTGCAGCACCGTGGCCCAGGGGGTGTCGAGCAGGATATCGCTGACGCCGGAGTCGCGATGAAGAAGCACGGGAATGCCGCGCTGCAGGGCCTCGATGGCGGGGATGCCGTAGCCCTGCACGGCCGGCATCAAAAACAGGTGCGCAGCGGCGTAAAGTTGCTCGAGCTCAACGTCGGGTACGAAGCCGCGCAGTTCGATGCGATCGGTCAAACCAAACTGTTGAACCCGCGCCCGCATGGCCTCGAGCTGCGAGCCTTTGCCGGCGAGGACCAGGCTCCAATCCACACGGGATGAGAGCGGCGCATCGGCATGTTCCAGTGAGGCTAACGCGTCGACCATCCAGTCGACACGTTTGTTTGGTTCGATGCGGCAAACGGAGAGCATCCGCAATCGGCCGTCCAAGGATCGCGGGTGAAAGGCGTGCGGGTCGCCGAGGCCACCCATGCGGGCGATATCAGCTCGCAGTCCGAAATCGCGGCCACATTCCCGCTGTAAAAACTCACTGGTCACGATCATTGAGCCATGGCCGCGGCGTATGCCGTGGGCGATAGCGCGATTGGAAAGTGCAAACCGCAGGCGTTGTTTCCAGGTACGCGTCGCGGGATCGTCAAAGAGCGACGGCGTGTCATGCATAAGGCAGTGAAAACGGCCGATACCGGCAAGGGCCGTGTGGAGGGCCGGTTGGTAGCCTGAGGTGATCGGGGCTGGGCTGTCGGCAGGCCGCGTTGCGAAGTGCCGGCGCAGGGCTTGCACCTTGCCGAGGACGCCGTTAGTTGGGCGAAGTTCGAGCGTCGGTAAGGGGAAGGCCGCGTGCTGCGCCAGGCCGATACGGTCTCGGTAGGTGAGTAAGTAGACTGGATGACCGTGTTGGTGTAGCCATCGCCCCAGCGCGAGCATGCTGCGCTCGGCGCCCCCAAGAGCTTCGATCTCGGACATGAAGAGTGGAATGGCGGATGTTAGAACAGTGCGTGAACTTGACTGATCTTCCATAGAAGCTGTTTACCAAAGGTGTATAGCTGACGGAAGCGAAGCTGCAGGTCTCTCCACTATGCCCTTCGCTTCGCTCAGGGCTCTGGTCGAGATGACAGGGTTAGAGGGGGTAGGCGCAACTCAGCGCTGAGCCAGGTCGTCGAGGAAGGTGAAGAACTCGGGAAAGGAGATGCTGGCGGCTTCGGCGCCCTGTATCTCGGTATCACCTTCGGCGCGCAGGGCGGCGATGGAAAAGGCCATGGCGATGCGATGGTCGCCGCCGCTATCGATCGACGCACCGTGCAGGTGCTGCCCGCCGGGGATGTCTATGCCGTCCGGATATTCGGTAACTTCCGCACCCATCGCACGCAGGTTGCGGACCACGAGGGCGATGCGATCGGATTCCTTAACGCGCAGCTCGCCGGCGTCGCGGAAGCGCATGCCGTTGGGCGTGTAGGGCGCGATGGCGGCGAGTACCGGTAATTCATCAATGAGTTGCGTGGCGAGCGCGCCGGAAATATCGACGCCAACCAGACCCTTGGGTCTCGCTTGCACCTGAATCGTGCCGGCCATCTCGCCATGCACTTCGGTGACCTCGAGCATTTTGATCTGTCCACCCATCGCTGTGATGACGTCGAGCAGCGAGGCGCGCGTGGGGTTGAGGCCGATGCCGTCGAGGACGAGGTTGCTGTCGGGAAAGAGCAGGGCAGCGCACAGGAAAAAGGCGGCCGAGGAGATGTCGCCGGGGATGGCGACGTCCGTGGCTTTGAGCTGCTGGCCCCCGGGAAGGAAGAGGCGACCCTCGTGACCTCCCAAGCGGCGTTCGAAGTTGACGCCAAAGGCACGCAGGGCGTGTTCGGTATGGTCGCGAGTGCGGATGCGCTCGGCCAGGGACGTGGTGCCTTCGGCCCGCAGCCCGGCGAAGAGCACGGCTGTCTTTACCTGCGCGCTGGCGATGGGTGCTTCAAAATCGATGGCGCGCAGCGGGTTGCCGTGGACGGTCATCGGGGCGTGACCATCGGTGAGGTCGATACGGGCGCCCATAGCGGTTAGGGGGGTGCGGATGCGCTCCATTGGCCGCGCCGTGAGGGAAGCATCGCCGGTGAAGCGGAAGGTGCCCGGCTGCGCGGCAATAAGACCGGCGAGCATGCGCATGGTAGATCCGGAGTTGCCGCAATCGAGGTCGCCCGCGGGTGACTGCAGGCGACCGCTGGTGCCGGTGACGGTGACGGTGCGGGCTTCCGTGGTGACCCCGGCGCCCAGGGCCTGCATGCAGGTGAGCGAGGAGTGCGGGTCTGCGCCGGTGGAAAAGTTGGACAGATGCGAGACGCCATCTGCAAAACCCGCCAAAAGGGCATAGCGGTGTGAAATGGACTTATCGCCCGGCAAAGCGACGGAGCCGCGCCAGCCGCGGGCGGGTTGGATGACACGGGTTTGGGCAACGGGGGAAGCGACGGCGGCCATGGGTTTGAGTTTAGCGGAGTCACCAAAGCTAACGCGTTAACAACGGCTTGGGTGCCGGCCGCAAACCGAGTTGGCTACCGATGATGCGGTCCAACCAGCGGCGGGGCAGCAAGTTGGGCAGAGTCCAATTTTTCAGCTTGTCCGGAATTGCTTCGTACCGCAAACGAGGCCGGGGCACTGTCAGGGCCGTCAGAACCACCTCGCCAACCCGCTCCGGAGCCAAGCCTTTCCGTCCCCCTTCCAGCATGAATACCGTGAACTTGTTGAGGGGTTCGGCGTAGACCGTGTTCGCATAGCGGGTCGCGTCGGCAGCTTCGGCCTTGTCCCAGATAGGGGTTACCACGGAACCTGGGCCAATCACGATGACCTGGATGCCAAAGATTTGCAGTTCCCGGCGCAACGATTCGGACATACCTTCTAATCCATGTTTCGACGCAGCGTACGCACCCAGGAAGGGTGGCCCTATCTTGCCGCCGACAGAACTGATGTTTACGATGCGACCGGCATTTTGCGGCGCTTGGTCACGAAGCAGCGGCGCTTGGTCACGAAGCAGCGGCGCTTGGTTACGGAGCAGCGGCGCAAAGGCCTTGGTGACAATGAAGGCACCGATGAGATTGACCTCGATCTGTTTCCGAAACTCCTCAAGCGGCTGATACAGGAGGGGTCCGGTGAACGAGATGCCGGCATTGTTTACGAGCCCGGCAAGGCTTTTGCCGCCAAGCGCTTGCTCGACCGCTGCCGCGGCACGCACCACGGCGGCTTCGTCGGTGACATCGAACACGAGCGGGGTGAAGCCTTCGGCGAACTCGGCCTGCAGCTGCGTTGCGTCAGTTGCATTGCGCACACTGCCGAACACGTGAAACCCATTCTCGACCAGCACCCTGGTGATACCCCGGCCGATGCCGGATGAAACGCCTGTGACGACGATGCTTTTCATACTTCTCCTCGGTCCGGCAACCGATTGCCGAACGATTCCTTCATGATGTACAGATTACACCTTTATGGTGTAAGGCGTACATCTTGAGCGTTGGAGCGTCCTAGACGATACAGTTCTAGACGATGCCGTATCCGTCAAAAACCAGCCGAGAAGCCATTCTCCAAGCTGCAATGCAGCAGGTGGAACAAGGCGGCTTGGGGAAGCTTTCGCTGCGTTCGTTGGCGGGTTCGCTGAATCTAGCGACCAACGCGCTGTACCGCTATTTTGCCGGCTTGATCGGCCAGCCGGTGCGCTCCCTGCCCC
>CAXTNA010000070.1:5501-6131 GCA_964245535.1 uncultured Acidobacteriaceae bacterium
TCTTGAAGCGGCTATTGCCAATGAAGCACTTTTGCGGCTGTATGCTGCTTTGGCGCATGCCGCCCTGCCCCAAGCTGCGGAAAGGGACGCGGAGCAGGCAGTGCGGCGTGTGGCAAGGGCGTATCTATTGTTTGCTCAGGAAAATGCCGCTTTGTACAAAATTCTGATGACGCCGCAGGTGCCGGATGTGGAAGGCTCGGCCCATGAGGTCATGTGGGCATTCACGGTCAACCTGATGGGCAAGGTAGCGGGCCCGTCCAGAGCCCCCGAAGCGGCAGTGGCGCTTTGGGCGTTCCTCCACGGGATTGTCACGTTGGACCAGGGTGGGGCTTTCGGTCCGAAAAAGCCGCGTGCCGGCTTCGCTTTCGGTTTGGACGCTTTTTTGGCGGGTCTACCGCGGTCCTGAACCGGAAGGACGGCTGCCGCGCAATCTAGGTGGCTTGCCTGGCAGTCGTGTAGGCGAGCGCGAGGTCGTCCCGCAGAAACTGGGTCAGTTGCGTGCGGATTTGGTCGTCGGCCGCTCGCAGCACGGCTGACGGGTGCACGGTGGCCATGACGCGCTCCGCGAAGGCAGTTTGCTTGATGACGCCGCGCTCCTTCATGAGCGCGAAGGTGCCGATGAGGGAGATC
>CAXTNA010000070.1:6141-12609 GCA_964245535.1 uncultured Acidobacteriaceae bacterium
CAGCGACTTTGCGGCTGAGGCCCCAAGACAAAGAATGACCTTCGGCTGAATGGCATCGATCTCAGCCGCAAGCCACGGTTTGCAGGCGGTAATTTCGCTCATACGCGGGTTCTGGTGCAGGCGCAGACGGCCGCGTTGAATGAACTTGAAATGCTTAACCGCATTGGTCATAAAGACCTCTTCCGGCGTAATGCCGATCTCCTCAAGCGCCTCGCGCAGAACGCGACCTGCGGGGCCGACGAAGGGCGCACCCTGGCGGTCTTCCTGGTCGCCGGGCTGTTCGCCCACGAGCATCAGCGCGGCGGACAGGTTGCCGACCCCGGGCACGACCTGGGTGGCGTGCTCGTAGAGTTCGCAGCCCTTGCAGCTGGGCATCGCCGCTTGCAGCACCGGAATGGTGTGCTCGGCGGGAACAAACGGGGCGGCGGTGGGCTGTTTGCTTTGCTGTGTGACCATAGCGATGACTCGGGTTCCGGCGCGCCCCACCAATTCCGGTAGTAGCGCGACCTCGGGCAGGTTCTGCCAATAGCGTACGGGCATCTCCGAACGCATGGCGGATGGGTTCAGGCGTGCCGGGTTGAAGATGGAAGCGTAGTAGGAGCGCCACAGCGCCTCGAGCTCGTCTTCCTGCGGCGCGGCCTCTTTGCCGGTGCCGGCGCTTTCGGCGAGCTGTTGGGTGGCAGGATCCCAGGAGACCGACGCATCGGGCGTCAGGATCGTCCAGCGCATGGGCGCAAAACGCTCGGCAAAGAAAGGCGCGGCGAGGGGCAGGATGCGGTGGTCGGGCCGGTACCACGCAATGAAGTGTTCTTGCGGCGCGCCGTCTGCGTCGGCGGACTCGATCTTGCGAAAGCGCACAAACGCATGCATCTTGTGCAGGTCGCGGCGGATTTGTGCTTCCATGCGTTTCAGTTGCGCGACATCGTCATCGACCTCCGCACGCAGCAGTTCGCGATTCGTCTGCAACCGATACAGCAAGCGGTAGAGCAGATTCCAGCGCTGTGGGTCCCGATGTACAGCGGCGACCTTCGCTGCTTCAAGGAAGGTCTTGGGAACGTGCGGCTGGGCGACGGGCGTGCCGGCCGGTGATTCCTCCATGGTCAGCAGATCGAGCGGCGCAGCTTCGGTAGCATCCTGAAGATCGACCTGCTCGGGGGTGTAGCCCTGCCGTAGCGCGTTGCGCGCAGCCTCACGCCACGCATCGAAGTCAGGAGGGAGCACGACGCGGTGCATGCGTTAGAGCACTCCTGAAAAGGCACTCGCGGCAGCGAAAAGCTCCATCTGCGCGGACGGTGCGATCACCTGCGGCGACGTCCAGGTTTGCGGGGAAGCAGGGCTCGTAGCCGCGGCAGCAAGATTCAACAGCGGCTGGCGCGGCAGATGGTCCGATGCAGTGATGTAAGCGGAGGCCTTGCCGACCTGAACATGTAGCTTGCGCAGGTGATCGAGCGAGAGCTTTTGGTAACGGCGAATGCGCACGATGCGATCAGCGTTCTTATAGCCGATGCCAGGTACGCGGTAGAGAGCTTCCTTGGGAGCCGTGTTGACATCGATGGGAAAGAACTCTGGATGGCGGCGCGCCCAAACATTTTTCGGATCTTCGGTAAGTGACAGCTCGGGTTCGGCCTCAGAAGTGAGCTCGGCGGCGTCGAAGCCGTAGAAGCGCATCAGCCAGTCGGCCTGATAGAGACGATGCTCGCGAATGAGCGGCGCGGGCTTGAGCGGCAAGCGCGCATCGGCCTCGGGATAAGGGCTAAAGCCGGTGTAGTAGACCCGTCGCAGCTTGTAGCTGCCGTACAGATTGCTGGCGCGGGCAATGATTTCGCGGTCGGTGGTGGCGGTGGCGCCGACAACCAGTTGTGTGGACTGGCCGGCGGGTGCAAACTTCGGGGCCTGCTCCCGGCTCAATCGCGTGCGCTGGCGGTCCTCGTCGGACTCATCTTTTTTGGCCTGTATCTGCGCCATGGTCGTCTCGATGACCGTGGCCTTCTTCTCGGGCGCAAGCTGCACCAAATCCTGCTGCGTGGGTAGTTCGATGTTGGCGGAAAGGCGATCGGCCCAAAGGCCCGCTTCGGCGATCAGCCGCTCGTCGCAGCCGGGAATGGTTTTCAGGTGAATATAGCCGCCGAAATGATGCACACCACGCAGGGTTTTCGCCACCAGAATGAGCTGCTCCATCGTGTAATCGGGCGACTGGATGATGCCGGACGACAGGAACAGCCCTTCGATGTAGTTGCGCTTATAAAAATCAAGGGTGAGGTTCACAACCTCGTCGGGTGTGAATCGCGCGCGGCGAATATCGGAGGAGACGCGGTTGACACAAAAGACACAATCGTAGGTGCAGAAGTTGGTCAGCAGGATTTTCAGCAGCGAAACGCAGCGGCCGTCGGGTGTGTAGCTATGGCAGATGCCCTCGCCATCGGAGTGGCCGATGCCTTTGCCGTTGCCCGCGCGCTTGGCGCCGGAGGAAGCGCATGACGCATCGTACTTCGCGGCATCGGCCAGGATTTCGAGCTTCTGCTGGACGTTCATCGCCATTTAATATTGGATGCAGGACCGGTGCCGGCTGGTCCACAGAAGGAAAAATAACGCCTAGTAGCGAGCGTCTTTAGTGCTTCGTTCTATGATCACGTTTATGATTTCAATCAACAATGGCATCATCGTAAGCCCACGAGTTCTGGTGAAGCTGCAACCGGGAATAGAGCACGGCACCCTGAAAGCGATCCGCGCGATCATTGTGCACCAAACGGATTCATCGACAGCCGCACAGACACTCAACTCCTACGGCGTAGGTGGTAATGGCGCTCACCTATTGATTGACAAAGATGGAACGATCTATCAGACTGCCCTCCTGACAAAGATTTGCTGGCACATTGGCAAGATCATGGCCAAGTGTTATGAACAGCATAGTTGTGTAGGGCAAGAAGCTGCATTTTACTCGAAGTTACACAAACTGCCATTTAGCCAAACCGTGGTTCCAAGCTACAAGCATGAGGTTGCGACCAAGCAGTATCCCGCTCGCTTCCCCACTAATGAGGAAGCTATCGGGATCGAAATCGTCGGCAAGAAGCTTGGATTGAAGGACAACAGCCCGTTCGAGTTGGTAACAAAAGAGCAACAGCAGTCCCTTGACTTCATCATCGGAGAGCTACTTATAGCCTTGAAATTAACTAGAACTGACATTTACCGACATCCGCAGGTCTCTCACAAGAGCTTAATGGAGGCAGCAAGTGCTAAGTTCTAATTTGGTTCTGCTTCTGGCGTTTTATGGTAAACCGGCTAAATTTACATTGCCGTCCCAAGCAATTCTCCAGGTGCACGCGGCCGAGGTGGATCAAGGGCAGGAGATGAGTGCCGAGGCTGCTTCATGCTCCCACTTCCGACTTTCGGAAAATCAGATTCGGATCCGTTTTCTTACTTACCATCTCCTCCGGCCAGGTGAGGAGCATAACTTTTATGCGTATTCTCCATGCGTAATCAAAGGCGAAATCAAATCAGGTAGTAGGACCTACCAATTTGAAACACGTCCTGGGCACACGTTATGGACAACCTACCCGGACGGTAAGGAAAAAATGCTGGGCGGAACTCCAACAGACGACCCGAGTGGCCGGTAATCGCTAAAATATCTCCAGACATCCCTCCATTCCTATGTTAATGACCGGCGGCCGTTTCCGGGTACAGCCGTATGTCTTCCAGTCCACGGTAGCGCTCCGCAAAGTCCAGCCCATAGCCGACGACGAAACGGTTGGGGATGCTGAAGCCGACGTAATCGGCCTCGATGGGCACGAGACGACGTTCGGGCTTGTCAAGACAGGTCGCAATTTTCAGGCTGGCGGGCTTGTGCTGCAACATGAGCTGGCGCAGGTAGCTGAGCGTGAGTCCGGTATCGAGAATGTCTTCAACGAGAATGACATTTTTGTCTTCGATCGGGTTGTCGATGTCCTTGAGGAGCTTGACCGCGCCGGAAGAAACGCGGGCCCGGCCATAACTGGAGACTGAAACGAAGTCGAAGGTACTTTCGATATGAAGAGCGCGGGCAAGATCGGCGAGGAAGATAGCTGCCCCTTTGAGTACACCAATGAGCACGACTTCCTCCCCCACATAGTCCGCGCTGATCTGCGCGCCGAGTTGTTGAACGCGTTCAGTGATTTGCTGTTTGGAGAAGAGCACATCCATGGTTTCCGGGGCGACAAACGGGGGTGAGGCGACAGCGGACATGCCGGTAGGGTAACGCGAAAGCAGCCTCGGCGTAGCTGCGGTCACGCGAAAGAAATGGCAGAATCGGGACGAAAGCAGAGAGCACCCCGGCGCAGGCTGCCAGTCCTGGAGGGTTCGTGGCGCGGTGGCGGCATGGTGGCGGATGGCATACTGGAAAAGCGATGTATCCGTTCCTGAACCTCGGTTTTGCGCATATCGGCACGTTTGGCTTGCTGCTTTGGTTTGCTGCCGTTTGCGGCACGTGGGTGCTGCATCGCAACTTTCAGCGCAGCGGTGTGGATGCAGATGCGTTGAACATCGTGGTATTCACGGTGATCGCGGGTATCATTGGCGCGAAGCTATGGCATGAACTCCAAAATATTCCCGAGCTGGAGTTGGCGTGGTGGCAGATCCTGCTACCTGGGCGCGGACATCCGTTGGAGGTGCTGCTTGGTTTTTTTGCCTGGTTCAAGGCTGGTTTCGCCTGGTTCGGTGGATTGGTCGCGGGTATTGCCACTTTGGCCGCTCAGGGCATTTCGCTGCGTTTGAATGGGCTGCGAAACAGCAGGGCAGCCTTGCGCATGCTGGATCTGGCGGCACCGGCGGCGGCCATCGGCTACGGTGTGGGCCGCATCGGCTGCCTGACTTCGGGCGATGGCGATTATGGCATGAACACAACGCTGCCCTGGGGCGTGCACATGGCCAGGAATGCGCTTGTGCCGCCAACGCCGCCCGATGCGCTCGTGCAACCGACGCCGGTCTATGAACTGCTGTATTCGCTGGCCATCGGCTGGTGGTTGTGGCGGCGCGGGGCAAAGCCCCTGCCCTTGGGATGGCTAACTGGGATGTATCTGGTGCTTAGCGGTTTGGGGCGATTCTTTGTAGAGTTTGTGCGTGTGAATCCCAGGCTGTATTGGGGGCTTTCGAACGCGCATGTGGCGGCATTGGGAAGTGTGGTTGTGGGCGCGGGCATGATGGTGGTCATGCGCAATAACAAAGTGGTTGAAGCAGCGCCGATTGCGGCTGGATCTGCAACGCGAGACGTGGCTACCGCCAGCTGATAGATCGGGCCTTCACCTCTTGTGTTTTTGGCCCGGAACCAACCTGGGTGTGAGCTTAGAAGACGACGCGTCTCATTAGCGGAACGGCTCAGACGATGGCGATGCCACTGGGCGGCGGGGGCGCCATTGCAAGGTGAGCAGGGTGGCAAAGGATAGGGCGACGAGCAAGAGGGCGGTGCGGTTGGCGGCGGGGTAGTTGCCTTCCTGCACCTGATTGAAAAGGGAGATGGAAAGGGTGCGGGTACTGCCGGGAAGGTCGCCGCCAAGCATGAGCACGACGCCGAACTCGCCGACGGTATGGCAAAAGGTGAGCACCGCAGCGGTAAGGAAGGCGCGGCGGGAAAGTGGAAGGACGATGCGGCGAAAGACTTGTAGCGGGGCGGCGCCGAGAACGCGGGCGGTGCTGCGGAGCAGGGGGTCGATCTCGGCGAAGGCGGCGGAGAGCGGCGCGAGGGTGAAGGTAAGGCTGTAGAGCACGGATCCAAAGACAAGGCCGGGAAAGGTGAAGGCGAGCGGGTGGCCGAGGACCGTGATGAGGGCTCGGCCAAGCGTGGTCGCGGGGCCGAGGCCTTCAAGGAGGTAGAAGCCCAGGACGGTTGGAGGTAGGACGAGTGGGAGCATGGCAAGCGCTTGCACGAGACGGCGCGGCCAGGTGGGTTCCTGGCTAAGCCACCAGGCGAGGGGTGTAGCGAGGACGAGCAGAATAAGGGTGGTGAACGCGGCGAGGCGGAGGGTGACGCTGAAGGCCTCGAGGTCCATGGGGTGAGTGTAGCGGTACGGCAACCCTTGCTGGGTGATTGCATGCGGCCTAAGTGGCGGGCCCTATTTTGCGGGGTCGAGACCGTACTGCGGGAGTTTTTTCTGGATGGAATCGCCGGTGAGCCAGCGGAGGAAAGCCGTCGCGGCGTTTGCATTGAGGCTGCCGCGCAGAACCACGCCGCACTGCCGGATGGGCGGGTAGACCGGGGGAATCTGAACAAAGTTACCTAGATTGCGATATTGCGGGCTGGCGGCGAGCGTGAGTGAGAGAAACGCGGCCTGGGCATTGCCGGTGAGGGCGAACTGGCCGGTTTGGGTAATGTTTTCGCCGATCACGAGCTTGCCGGTAAGGATTTGGTCGAGGTTCAGGGCGTGGATGGCAGCAGTGGCGGCTTGGCCGTAGGGTGCATGCGAATCATTCGCGATGGCGACATGGACGACGCCTGGGGAG
>CAXTNA010000071.1:0-9155 GCA_964245535.1 uncultured Acidobacteriaceae bacterium
CTCCAGGCGAACCACGTATCGTTCAGGTCTGCTTTCATCTGAGCCAGGCGGGCAGCCGCGTAGGGCTCGTTGAGTATGCCGGTCCATTCTGCAATCAGGTCCAGCAGCATGGCTTGCTGCTTTGCGTTCATCGCGGCAACTTTCAGGCCGTCGGGAACGATCTTTTTGCCGTCCTGCCCCGGCCCCAACACAAGATCGGCCACCTGATAGCCGAGCACGGCCTGCCGGCGCTGACGTTGGTCGAGAGATTGCAGGAGCGCGAGCGCTTTGTCGCTTTCCCGCCCGACCGGCCGAATAGTTTTGCCATTCAGCTTGAAGGTGGCTGGCTGCGCGCCGGTGAGCGTCGGCGTGAGGACGCCTTGGCTGCCCACGATGGTGATGTTCAGCGCGAGGTGGTGACCGCCGAACTGAAGCATCCAGGGCTGCGTTGCGGAAGGGGTGCCAAGAAACGAGATGTAGTAGAGATCGCTTCCGAACAGGTCGCCCGAGAGCGGCGGAGGCCCACCGGGGCCGCCCGGGCCCCTTGGACCTCCAGAACCTCCGGGACCTCCGGGACCGCCGGGACCGCCGGGACCAGCGAAACCAGGTGGTGGACCATTCTGCCCTGCCGGTGGGTTGGGTGGCGGGCCGTTTCCCCGACTTCCGGGTCTGCGCTTCGATCCGTTGGCTTTGAAATCGTCATCCGCCTCCCGAATCTCGTTCACCTTTTCGAGACCCATGGGGCTGAGGACGGTCGCCAGCAGCTTCATGGCCGCTGCGCGCTGCGGAACGCTCATCTGCTTCAGGCTGCCGCCGCCGCGGGGCACGCCACCTGTAGGAAAGTTGGACCACCGCGCTTTCTGTGCCGCATCGTCGAACCTGTAGAGCACCTTTTGCCGCTGCTCCGCACTGAGCGTGGCCAGAAAGGTATTAGCGGCACGCACGATGTCCGCAGTGGGCGCGGCCGTCTGCGCCAAGGCGAGGGGTGGGAGAGCGAGGAGGACAGCGACTGTAATGGAAAGAATCTGCTTCATGCGACACCCCTAAGCTGTGTCCACTTTATCTCTTTCCTGCTGACGCTTTGAACCGGCAAGAGTTTCGCGCTTCGCGTCTGAGGGCCGCCGGATGGCTGGGCGTTACCTCGGCTGATTGCAAAAGCGGCAACAGCGCCGTGGTGAGCCACATATCCGTGGGTTGGTCTATGTGTCGAGAGGAAGTAGGACGCCATGGGCATTGGGGAAAGGTAGCGCCCACCGCTGCTCCATTTTCAGACACTCCGAAGGGTCTCCCTCCCCCAAACTAGGGGGAGCGATGCCCGGCGCGACGCACTAGAATCTTTTTATGGCGGAGCCGTTTCAGTTCGCGCATCGTGTGGCTTTTGATCCGGAGGGGGCCGAGGCGATGTTGCGGGCGGTGCCGGCGCGTGCGGGTGTGTTTGCCCTGCGCGGCGAGCGGGAAACCGATCAGCCTTACCTGATGCGCGCGGCGGATTTGCGGCGGCGGTTGCGGCGATTGCTGCTGCCGCCCGAGACGGTGGTTGCCGAGGGAAAGCCCGTGCTGTCGAAACGGCTGAACCTGCGCGACCGCGTTCGCTGGGTGGAGTGGAGCGAGACGGGGTCGGAATTTGAAGGCGTGTTGCTGCAATACCATGCGCTGCGCGCGAACTTCGGTGAGGGGGAGGCGCGCAAGCGAATGCGGCTGTTTCCGCCGAACTTTTTGCGCGTGACGATGGCGCATGCGCATCCGCGCGTACATGTGACGAACAGGCTGAGCCGGCGTGGGTTGGCGGAAAGCTTTGGGCCGTTTGCCTCGAGAGCCGCGGCGGAGCGGATGGCCGAGGCGGTGGGCGAGATTTTTCAACTGCGGCGCTGCCATGAGGATCTCGTCGTGCATCCGGACCACCCGGGGTGCGCGTATGGGGAGATGAAACGGTGCATGGCGCCGTGCAAGGCGGCTTGCTCGGCGGAGGCGTATGCGGCGGAGGCAGAAGGGGTGTTTGCGTATCTGCGGTCGCGTGGGGAAACGCTGATGGCGGAGATTGCACGCAAGCGCGAAGCGGCCAGCGAGGCGATGGACTTTGAGGCGGCGGCGGCGCTGCATCGGCAATGGGAAAAGGCGAAGGCGGTGGCGGGGTCGGCCGACCCGCTCGTGCGGGCTGCGGGTGAAGTGCGGGCGTTGGTGGTGCAGACGGCGGCGCCCTTGGCCCTGGCAGGTGCAGGGATGCCGGGTGTGGCAGCAGGGACCGGCGATGGGCCGGATGTGGAAGCGGGAACCGCTACTGTGGCTGCAGGTGGGAAGGAAGATGCGGCGGTGTTCCTGTTCGAGGGCGGACGGCTGGTCGGGCCGGAGCGGCTTTCGACGCTGGGGGTGCGCGCGGTGCGCGAGCAGACGGCGGTGGGGTCGAGCCTGTTTGCACAGCCGCTGATGTTGAGCGCGGTGCCGGATGGTGGGCCGCGCACGGGCAATATGGGCAGCACAGGCGCGGCGCTCTCGCCGGAGGACCGGGCGGTGGCGGTGTTGCAGCGATTGGAGGCCGAAGTGCTCGCGTTCGGCGAGCCGGAACCTGCGGACCGGGGCGATGCCCTGGCGCTGTTCAAACGGTGGTACTACCGTCCGGAAAAAAGCCGTGCCGGGGAGGTGCTGTTGCCGAATGCTGACGGCAGCTGGCCCGTGCGGCGGCTGCTGAACGCGGCGGCACGGGTGGTATTGGGGCCGCCGGCAGAGTTGCCGCCTGTGGATCGCGAAAGGGCTAAAGTTTTGGCCGAAGCTGCCGATAAAGAAGCTAAGACGGAAGAAGCCAGAACGGAAGGAGCCAGGACGGAAGGAGCCAGGACGGAAGAAGCCAGGATGCTGGTGCTGCATCCGGGGCGCGAAGGTGTGGAAAGGACGGTGCCGGTCTTGCCGAAACGAGCCAAAAGAGCACGGCGCGGGAAGGCGCTGCTGCCGGGTGAAGCGGTGTTGTGAAATAGCAGCTGAGTGCGGATTGGAGTTCGGGAAGCTAAACGCGTTTGAAGGTGTTCCTTTGTGGACTAGTATTTTCTATCTCCTCGACATCTTGCTTGAAGAGTTAGGTCGTATGCTGACCCTGCAGAAAGGTGAACAATGCGATCTAAGCCAGGCTTGAGAACTCGGCAACCTTTCCTCACCCTAATCATCTTGTGGCTTGCCCTTGCGCAATGCCATGCGGGCACGTTGAAAGAGCTTCTCCTTTCCCACGATGTTCCAATAAAACAATTCAGCCCTTTGGAGCTTTCAGCCAGTGTGGAGGGTCATGGGAGCAGTAACGCTCAGCAGGTACTGCTTGCCTACCGGCAACTCACCGGCGAGCTGTTTGCCGGGCCGCTGCATCTGCTGAGATACAACAAGCGCACGGGTGCAGTTGTTCGTTCCGATGCAGGGTTAGCCGGTAATGATCTATGTCTGGGGTCGATAGAAAGTGTCCGCTTTTTAGGTTCCTTCACCCTGCTTTCAACCAGCATGTCCCCTTCCGCCGAGTGCCTGCTTGTGATCGGAGCTAACTTGCATGTGCAACATACTTTCTACGGCTTCGGTCCGGTGGAGGTAGAACCGAACCAGGTCATTCTTATCGAAGACATGGTCCACTTCGCGCCAGTGCACCCGGAACGCGTGCAACTCGCTGATTTAACAACCGGAAAGACCGTGGAGCTTTACCCGCCGCAGAACGACCCATTGCGTGCGCGCTTGGCCCGAGAACACCGGAAGCGAATGCCCGATAAGAAAACGTGCGCTTTGATGAATGACCCCTGCAGGGCTGCGCTGTTCGATGAGGGCGTTCGCTCGCTGCATGCCGACGGCACAGGGCGGTTTGCATTTTTGGCACTTCAATCGGCGAGCCATGCTACACAACCCGACATGCCGCCCACCATCGAAGTGTCACAAGCGGTTCTTTATGTTTATAAACGAGGTTCCGACGGTTGGCGTTATTGCCAGGTTGAGGTGGATGCGGCGCACATAGAAGCTGTGAGTGGATTTTTGCGCTCTGATTTTTCCAAGGTCGCAAACCGCTGTGTTCCAACCTCTCCAGTGATCGCGGATATGTCTACGGCCTGGGATCAGCAGGCGGGAGCCGACCAGGGCGGGCCAGTTGAGGCGGAACCGGTGCTCCAATCGAGCGCGCCACAGGGCGAGCCGACCCAAGTAGAAGAAGACCCAACCAACGCCGAACGCGTGGGCTGAGGTCGCGCCGGCCCTTGAAGTTGGCGCCGGCGATCTCTTGCACGGGCGCGTTGATGAAGTCCTGGTGGTCGTAGATGCAGCAGCGCAGCGTAGGCACTTGCTCGATTTGTTGGCGGGCGTAGATTTCGGCTTCGGGCAGGCTGTCGCCGACCACGCAGGTGGGCGCGGCGCCGGCTTGCTGGGAACGGTGGACGGTGTATTGGCCGGGCTGCATGTGCTCGTGCCAGCTCAGGGAGGAGCATCGAGGAGGCGGAGCTCGCGGCAACTCATGTATGGTGAGACGCCGGTGCGGGGTGAGGTCGAGATGGTGGTCGCAAGGTGCGCGGAAGTGGGAGCGGTCTGGCGTGTGCTTTGGCGCTTCTCGTCTGCATGTTCGGTAAAGAAGGTATGGCTCGGAGCTGATGATGTGTGAGCTGACCTTCTTTTGCACGGGTGCGGTATTTCATGGCTCTGCTGTTTGCTGGAGGCAGGTTGCTTCCGCCAATGCGATCTACCAGGGTCAACTCCGCATAGTGAATAGAGATGATGTTTCTCTACGATGCATCAGTTTTTGAATAAGATTGCGGGAGTCCGGCACGCCTTCCTTTTTCTTCTGTCCAGCGTTCCCTGTCTGAGCGCACAGCAGAACCTCTCCACAATCCAGGCGAAGGGTTACGTCCGAGTTGATGGAGTACCGTACGCCCAAGGCAAAGCGGCCCCACTGCTCGCGGACATGTATCTTCCAAGGGAGTCGGGACTGCGTCCCGCGATCGTTTTTATTCATGGCGGCGGCTGGGTCGGGGGTAGCCGGACTGGTTGGCATGAGCTCATTGCGCCGTTCGCGCAGCAGGGCTACGTAGGCATGGCGATCGACTATGATCTCAGCCCCGCAGTCCGTTTTCCTTCCGCTCTTCAAGAGTGTAAAGAAGCTGTACGTTGGCTCCGTGCTCATGCGAGCGAGTACCACGTTGATCCGAAACGCATCGCGGTGGCTGGCGGCTCCGCTGGAGGAGAGCTTGCCGCCCTGGTCGCATTGACCGATGGAGAGAGTCAGTATGAGGGTACCGGGGCATTCCAAAACTTCAGCTCAAGCATGAAGGCGGCTGTTCTTTACAGTTCCGATCTCGACTTGACCAGATTTTCTGAGAACGATCCCTCGATCTTGCTTACCTGGGCGGATCGTGTGCAGAGAAGCGAGAGCTTTGCTTGCAAGCGTCCCCACAGTTCCACCTGAACGGTGCACTTCCGCCGATCTTCATCAGCCACGGCGATGCTGATGAGGATGTGCCCTATTCTCAATTCATAAGCTTTGTAGCAGCTTACAAAACGGCCAACGGTCCCCTTACAACATTCGTTGCGGAACAGGGTCCGCACTCCTACGCGGCGAAACCGCAGTGGTTTCAGAAGAATGTGGATGCTGCAAGCCTGTCTGCAAGATCGTGTGGAAGGTGAGGGCTTAATCGTCACGACTCCCCAGCGGCGGTGAGTCAGTTTCAGAAATCACCGCTGGCACCGCCGCCGCCTGATCCCCCTCCAAAGCCGGAGTCAAACTCCGGGTTTCGTGGCTGCGGCACCGGCGTGACGACGTGGGGCGAGACGAAACCCATCACAAATGAGGGGACTTCCAAAGTGTGTTTGTGTTTGCCTGACGTACGCGCTGCGGTGAACCCGTGTTGCACACCGCCGGGACCCCGGGCGAGCCAGCGGAAAAGAAGGACGGCTACGGCAATCAACGCGATGCCAAGAAGCATGGGGTCCCAGCTGTGCCGCTGCCAGCCCAGGTATGGCTTGTTCGTGGCTAACGTGAGGACAGTTGTGATCATGCCGGCGGCAAGGATGAAGCGATCCTTCTGACGGACAGCGCGCGCGAGGATGAAGGGCGGCAGGCACCAGAGCAGCACCCAGGTCGTCCAGTAGAACGACGCGGAGACCCCTGAGGGGTGTCCCGTGTTGCTCCACCACTGGGAGGGCGCGCTGATGGCCGAGAGTTTCAGGTTGAGAACCAGATAGCTGCCCAGCCAAAGGAAGGCTTCTGCCAGCGAGTATTCCTGGTTGAGGTAATCGAAGCGGTGACGCGAACGGATGGCAGCGATGCTTATGAGCCCGCCTGCATACAGAGCGCAGATCAGGCAGCGCTGCGCAATGGGCGAGGGCGTCAGGTACGTTGAACAAAAAGCGGTGAAGACCATGGCTGCGGGAAAGGCATACCAAAAACCAAAGCGATACCAGAGCCAGAGCGACGACACCGCACCCGTGGCAGAAACGAGCAACAGCGCATGATGCTCAGGTTGCACGCCGTCGCCGCCGCTGACAAGGATGAATTGCAACCCGATGCACACGAGGGCAACTGAACAGATAGCGAGGGCTTCTTCGATGCCGTGGTGATACAGATGAGCCTGCGCGGCGGCGACCTCGGCGGCGGTGTAAGAAAGAACAGCGAAGACCAAAAAACAAATGCCAGCCGTTGAACCGGAGGGCGGGATGCCTCCGAGCGCGAAGAGCGCTACGGCAGCGGCTACGGCGAGGAGAGTGAAAAGCAAGAGCACGAGCCGGAGAAAGATGTTGGTGGTGCGCAGGGGAGAGATCGTGGCCGTTTCGAGCCGCTCATACTGCTCTTGGCTGAGGAGACCTTCGTGCTTCCATTGCGTGAGAAGGTCGCGGGCGCGGAGTGACTCCTGGCTTGATTCCGCGTAGAGTCTCATGCCGGTCTCCCGAAGCGCCGCGCGATCTGCACCAGCGCAATGATCATTGCTGTTGCGGTGAGGACAAAGTACGCCAGGATGAGGGTGTCGTCGCTTGCGTTGCGGAGGAGCATGGAGCTGACCCCTACGTAGCCGTAGACAACAGCGTACGCAACAAAAGCAAATTGACGCCGCTGCAGGCCCCAGCCTAGAGACGCAGCACAGGCGACGAGCAGACAGAGTTCCCATAGGCCGTAGCCTTCATGAGCGAAGACGCCGGAAAGAATCGTGCAAAAGAGGACGTTGGCCACGAGGTTGAGATACGTGGCAAAGAAGTGCGGCTTCAGCTTCAGGCGCTCCAGTACGACGCCGCTGACGCCGACGGTAAGGCAATACAGGAGCGCATATTGCCGGTAGACCCCGTTTCCGGAAGATGTCCAACGGGAGACGGTAAATCCGAACCATCCGGCGAGGGATGATAAAGCGAGCGACAGGACCAAGCGGTTGTCGAAACGGTACGCGAGAAAGAAAAAGAAGAAGGCGGTGGCCAGGAGATACAGATCCCATGATCCGGAGAAGACGTGGAAGCGGTTCTTCAGGTAAGCCAGTTCCGCACACCAGACGAGGCTGCCGAAATAGAGCACGTAATCGAAAATCGGAGTTGGGGCGGCAGTCTCCGAAGGCGACCAGGGCGAGGCGCGAGAGAAGCAGTACCAGAAAGAGGCGGCAAGGAGGATGGAGACGGCGACGAGAACGAGGACATCGCCCAGTTGTTGCGACCAGGTGGAGATCGTCCAGCCAAGCCCGGCAACGAACGCGAGTACGCCGGTGTAGAGGAGAAGGTTAAGCTCAAGCGAAAGTGAGAAAGGTTCCTCGCGAACGACGCTTGCAAAGTGAGCTTCCTGGTCGGGCGATATCAAGCCTTGTTCCTTCCAAAGTTCCAGGCGGGCGAGCATGGTCATGGCGCTTCGTTCTCCGGCGTTAGGGTCGCCGGTAAGCTTTGAGTTTGATCCGATAGTACATGTAGGGCCAGCCGCAGTTTCTCCTAGTGAGCTTTGGAAAGAGAGTTGGGTGCATCTTTGCTATCAAACTAGTTTTGCTTGTGAATGCCGAGTACAGAGATGTTCCGTTCTTTAGCTCGCTACTGCATCGACCCACACCCCAAGTCCGGATCGTCCGGATGCTGTTTGTACGTTGCTAATGATTTGTAAGCAGTAATCTGCCAAATCTTGCCTGTGGTTTCGGAGAAGCTCAACCGCATGGTCACTGCGCCCATCCGACAGTTTTTCTCTTCGGCAGGCGTTTGCTTAAGAGAGATGAGCCAAGCGTCACCGTCCTGTGAGATCTTCCAATCTTCTCCCCGGCAGACCCCCCATGAGTATCTCCAAATAAGAGTTCGCTTTGTAAGAAGGAAGTATCCTGAACAGGCATGGCCATCACTCGTCAAACGGACGGGGAGGTGCAAAAGGGGAGGTGGTTGGTGGGCGGGTTCTTGCGCCGCGGCCACTACCTTACTTGAAAGTGCGGTGCAAAGCAGAACGATCAGGCTAGTCCAGTTTCGGCGAAGAACTGAATACGTTCTAATCGTCGGTTTGATTTCCTTCGCACGAGCGTCTAACGCATATTGAGAATGATCCATATACAAGGCGATCCCTTCTTGGCTCCCTAGTACATCGAACTACAATCCAAATCCGCATCCTGCGAATTTTGCTTGTCGAAGTATGCTGCGGGGGATTTGTACGCGGTGACCTCCCAAATCTTGTCTGTAGTTTCTGGAAAAGTCAATCGAATGGAAACCGCGCCCATTTGGCAGCTTTTTGCTTCAGCAGGCGTTTGTCTGAAAGAGACGAGCCACTCCTCTCCTTCTTTGGAAGCCTTCCAGTTCTCACCGCGGCAGATCCCCCCAGCGTATTTCCAGACAAGCTTTTCCCTTGTAAGGAGGAAATACCCTGAGCAGGCATGGCCATCACTTTTCAAGTGAAAAGGAAGGCGTAGAGCGGGAAGTGGTACGCGAGACGGCTGTTGCGCTGCTAGCGTGGTTGCGCCTAAAAGTGTGGCGCCGACGGACCTACAGAGCTTAATCCACCTTCGGAGAAGGGCCGGTTGCATTTTTCGCCACTGGCTTAATTTTTCCCGTAATGATGTCGAAGGCATATTGCAACTTGTCTGCATAATTTCCATCTCCGGCGTTGTACAAACGAGCTACGGTTTCAAATGTGAACGGCTTCCAGCCTAAAATGCCGAGGACATATTTAGGTTGATGATGCGACGTATCCGCATGATGGTGCTGCTTGGCGCTGGCAGTTTGCCACAAAGGAA
>CAXTNA010000071.1:9165-12400 GCA_964245535.1 uncultured Acidobacteriaceae bacterium
GCTCTGTGACGAGGCATGTCTTCGATAGGGCGCCCGCGCCCCGGCCACGCTGTTATTCTGACGAGCGAATGATTCGGCGGAGCGTTTATCTGTGATTGAGCTTGCTTTTTCTATTTTGGCTGCGGACTTTGCGCATCTTGCGGAGGAGATGGCCACGGCGGAGCGTGGGGGTGGCACGATTGTGCATGTGGATGTGATGGATGGGCATTTTGTGCCCAATATTACCTTTGGGCCGCCGGTGGTGAAGGCGATTCGGCCGGTGACGCGGCTGCCGCTCGATTGCCACTTGATGATCGAGGACCCGGACAGATTTATTCCGGCGTTTGCAGAGGCTGGGGCTGATTTTATCGGGGTGCATGTGGAGGCTTGCCGGCACCTGAACCGGACGCTGCAGCTGATTGCCGAGCATGGCGTAGGGGCGGGGGTGGTCTTGAACCCTGCGACGCCGTTGGACATGGTGTTTGAGGTGCTGCCGATGGTGCACCATGTGCTCGTGATGAGCGTGAATCCGGGGTTTGGGGGGCAGAAATTTCTGCCGCGGGCGGCCGAACGAATTGCGGCGCTTGCCGAGCAGCGGCGGGCGTTGGGGTTGAACTTCCGCATCGAGGTGGATGGCGGGATCGCGGATGACACCGTGCAGGCGGTGGTGGGGGCTGGGGCCGATATGCTGGTGGCCGGTTCGGCGATCTTTCAGCCGGGCAGGACGGAAGAGAATGCGCGACGGTTTTTGGAGATTGCGCGGTCGGCTGCGGTGTAATCCGTTTCTCCTCAAGGTATGGCTGAGATGAGGCAAAAGTGCAGGTCTTTCCACTTCGCGAACGGTGAAACTGTTCGCTCCGGTCGAGACGACACTTCGGAATAGGTGTGACCATTGATTCATTGCGGACGGTGTCGCGGCCTTTTAGCTTTCGATGACAGGTGACTTGTGGTGTTGCCGGGCGTCGAACACGCATCTGCTGCCCTTGGCCTCCGAAGGACCGCGGCTGCTCAGAAAAGCACCGGGCAGTTAGAATGAGGGCAGACCGACGGCACGGTACGCGGTCTGGCAAAGTATTGAAGTTTTCGAGTTTTGGAGTTTGCATGCGTTTTTCGTTTCTTCCGTTTTACGATCGCTCGGCACGTTCCCTGTTCCGTACTTCCGGGTTCCAGTCTTCCGGACTTTGCATTTCCGGGCTTACCGTAGGGGCGTTGCTACTGTGTGCGCCCGGGATGCGCGCGCAGGACGCGGCGGCGCCCGCGCAAGGGACGCAATCGGCAGCCCAGGGCACGCAGCCCACCGCGCAAGCCCCACAGGCTGCCCAGGCTCCGACTCCGGCCAAGAAGAAGCGCAAGTTCATCCAGAAGGATGAGCCTGCAAAGGGGAGCAAGGCGGCGCAGGCGGCGGAAAAGAAGCAAACGACAGAGCCAAGCCAAACCGCCGAGCAGACTTCATCACCTGCGACAGCGAATGACACAACGGCTGCCAAGGCTGAGAAGAAAAACAAGCTCCACATCGCCAAAGACGAGCGGGTGAAGCCGACCAAGGACACCGTCGCCGAGCTGCGCCGGGAGAAGAAATACAACCCGCTGGTGGGCAAGGATGCGGAGTTGCCGGATAAGCAGCTTTATGACAAGGCCCTGGGCGAGGAAAAGAAGGGGCACTTCGACGTGGCGCGCCTGGACATGCAGACCTTGCTGAGCACCTATCCGGAGTCGCAATACCTGATGCGGACGAAGCTGGCGTATGCGGATTGCTGGTTCAAGGAGGGTGGGTCGGCGGCGCTGGCGCAAGCCGAGCAGGAATACAGTGATTTCATCACCTTTTTCCCCAATGCTCCGGAAGCCGCCGAGGCGCAGATGCGCATGGGCGATATTTATCTGAAGCAGATGGATGTGCCGGATCGCGATTATTCAAAGGCGATCAAGGCAGAAGCGCAGTACCGCATCATGATGAAGACCTATCCGGATGCGCCGCCGTCGGTGCACAAGGAAGCGGAGCAGAAGTTGCGCGATGTGCAGGAGGTGCTGGCGCAGCGCGAGTTCGATCTGGCGCAGTTTTATGCACTGCGGAACAATATGCCCGCGGCGATTGCGCGGTATCAGACGGTGATCGATACGTATCCGCTGTTCAGTCATATGGACGACACGCTGATCGGGCTGGGCGATGCGTATGAAACCGATGCACGCAATGTGCGGGCGCAACCGGTGTGCCAAAAGGGCTTGACGGTGCCCTGCTTGCCGGAGGCACCCAAAGCCAGGCTTGAAGAAGAGTACGACGGCAAAGCGGCGGCGGCGTATCGCACGGTGGTGCTGGACCACGCGGCCGCGCCGCATGCGGAAGATGCGCGGGAACGGCTGCAAGGCATGAACCTGCCGCTGCCGACGCCGACCGCGCAACAGGTAGCCGCGAGCGAAGCGCTCGAAGGCAGCCGGGCGCAGTATACGATGCGCAAGCGGCTGGAGTTATTGTTGATCCGCAAGCCGGATACGGTGATGGCCGCGCAGGTGGGCGCGCCGCCGCTCGAAGATGCGCCGGCCACAGTGGCGCCAACGATTGTGAAGCAGATCCAGGCGGATTACGAGGCCGCGTTGAATCCGGCGGCGGTGCATGCGGCGGCACCCACGGCGCCCAGCCCGGAGACCTCGGCTTCGGAAGGCCCAGCACAGCCGTCAAATGCGCCTGGTGTGAGCAGTCCGTTGACGCTTTCGGATGTAAAGACGGCCGATGGCAGTACGGGCAATGTGACGGAGATGACGCCTGCCGGCGATACGAGCAGTGGCGGCGGCGCGGCGGTGGGTAATGGCGGTGCGAGTTTAGGTGCGGAGATTCTGACACCCGGCGTGACGGCAGGCAGCATGACCGGGGGGGCGATTTCAGATCGTGCCAGTGATCGACCGGCGGCGACCGGCAAGCCGGATGCGAATTTTGGGATCGCCGCGCCGGCACGGCCGAACAATGCGCCGCTGCCCGCGGCGGAAGCGGCGGCACCGGCTCCGGATGCGGTGAACGAAGCGGCGGGGATGAAGCAGCCGGCGGCCGAGCAGAAGGATCCGAACAAGAAGAAGAACCCCAAACCGAGCTTTGATAAGAACGATGAAAGTTCCAGCAAACATA
This sequence comes from uncultured Acidobacteriaceae bacterium, assembly GCA_964245535.1. Lineage (GTDB taxonomy): Bacteria > Acidobacteriota > Terriglobia > Terriglobales > Acidobacteriaceae > Granulicella. The sequence continues at coordinate 12,260 of CAXTNA010000071.1, forward strand.
AAAAGAAGAAGGGTGTGGATAAGATCAACCCGTTCTAGGTGCGAGAGAACGGGCCGTGGACCAGCCTAAGCGGCAAGGCTGGTTGGGCATGCGGGGTTTACCTTTCAGGGCTGAAAGCCCGACCTATAGGCGATCCAGGCC
>CAXTNA010000072.1:0-9843 GCA_964245535.1 uncultured Acidobacteriaceae bacterium
GGTGTAGATCTACGATGTCCACGTAAAATTAAAAAATAAACCGATTCCCTTCGATGCGGCAGCCCGCAACCTCAATGCAGAGGTGCGGTACCTTCCTGCGACCGATCGTTACGGCATCGCCGTCGACTTGGCAGATCTGGAAACGCACATGGCCAAGGAGCCCGTGGAACAATCCAAGCTGCATTTGCAGCTGGAGCTTGGCCGCAATATGGCGGCATTGCAGAATTTTGATTTTTACTCCGGGGGAAATACGCACCTCGCCGCCAATGCGTTGATCCAGAACTTCGCACATCCGGAGTGGCAGGCTGCCGTGAACGGTGGCATCAATCTGAAGCAGCTTGGGTATCTCGCCGGTGTTGAAGGTTTTACCTCGGGAACCGTGGGGCTCGACATCCATGGCCGCAACTGCGGGCTGACGCCACAGGCCGCGCAAACAGCACCGGGAGCGGCTGCCCCGAAAAAACCATCGCCCACAGCGGGAAGTGCTCAGCTGTCGCCGGACCCGAACTGTACTGCCGGTTATCTACTGGTGGGAAACGTAAAGGCGCAGGACGCGGGCTACAGCACCGCCGACGTGCATCTTCACGATGTCAATGCCGGGGCACAGCTGCGGGTGACGCCGACCGAGTTGCTCTTCAGCACGCTTACGGGCTACCTGCCCGGAGGCGGCTCGCTGGCCGGTGAACTCAAAATCGAGAACTGGCTGGGCGAAGTACCGCCAAGTGCGCCTGCGGCATCCCCGACCACCGTTGCCGCAGCGAAGACGGCGAACAACGCAGCCACAAATGTCGGGGCCGCGCCTCCGGTGCAGTCCGTGACCATCACGCCGGTCCAGCGCGCGCATGCCGTCGCCAAGGTCACGTTGAAAGGCATCACGCTGCGTACGATTTTGGAGATTGCCGCTCCGAAAAAGATGGGGGACTTGGGCCTGGATACACAGGTAAGTGGCCCACTCACGGCCGAATGGGGCGGCCCTGTCGCAAACCTCGCCGGCTCGGTGCAGGTCGGCGCCGATCTTGCCCTGGCGCCCTCTGGCGAACGCCGTCGCAACACCAGGGACGTACCGGTGAGCGGACGCCTGGTGGCGCACTACGATGGGCATACGCAGGTCGTCAACCTGCAGCAGGTTGACCTGCACACTCCAGGGACTACGCTGGTAGCCAGCGGTGTACTGGGAATGAACAGCGGCGACCCGCTGACCAACCTCGCACTCAATCTCCAGGCACGGGACCTTAGCGAGTTCGACCGCACATTGCAGGAACTGGGTGTTTCGGCGAACGGCAAAAAGGGCACCGCTGCGCTGCCGGTGGTGTTGCATGGGGCTTTGGCGTTCAACGGCACCGCGAAAGGCGCCATTCGCAATATCGACGTCAAAGGTCACGTCGCTGCCAACGCAGTTGAAGTCAAGCTCGGTACCACGACGGACGTTCAACTCGACTCTGTCGTTGCCGATGCGGAATACGCGCCCAGCCAGGGCATTGCCGTTGCGGGGTCGACCATCACGCGCGGAACGGCTGTGCTGAACGTAGCTGGAAGCTTCCGGCCACACCGGGTCGTTTCGCGCCGCGGCGCTGTCGCTTACAACTGGGATAACGACACAGCCGTCAATGCGACAGTGAAGCTGGCAAACGCACAAATTCCCGATCTGTTGCAGATCGCCGGTCAGCAGAACAATGTGCAGCTTACCGGCACTGCCAACATCAACGCCCATGCCGTGGGAACGCTCGGCAACCTCAGCGGAGCCGGCAACGTAACTTTGACCAACGGCATTGCCTACGGGGAGGGCTACCAGACCATTGCGGTCGACGCGAATGTGCAAGGGCAGCAGATCAATGCGACGCGGCTGCTGGTGCAGGCACACGGCATGCAGGTTACAGGTTCGGGCGGCTATAACCTGACGAGCAAACGGATCCAGGCACAGCTTTCAGGACAGAATCTACGGTTGTCCAAATTCGACCTTGTTCAAAAAGCCGATCCCGGCGCTGATGCCGTACTGAGCTTCAACGCCAGTGCGAACGGAACGGCAGAACAGCCAAACCTGAAGGCGCAGCTGAATCTTGCGGATATCAGCGTGGAAGGCAAGCCGCTCGGGCAGCTGAACGCGACTGCCTACAGCACCGGATCTACGGTGTTCTACGATGTGCATTCGGCGCTGGTTGGTGCGGAGATCGCCGCGAATGGGCAAACGGTGCTCACGGGCGACTACCAGACCCAAGCCAGGCTAACGCTTTCCGGTGTCGATGTCGCAAAGGCAGTCGCTCTATTCGCGCCGGGAGCGACGAATGCAAGCTCCAATATCGCCGGCACGATTACGGTGAATGGACCCGTCGCGAAACCGCAATTGCTTACAGCGAACGGAGATTTTTCAAGCTTCACCGTTACCGCACAAGGGGTGACGCTGAAAGAAACCGAGCCGATTCGGGTAAGCCTGCGGAACGGGACAGCTACCGTGGATTCGCTGCACATCGCGGGCCCTGACACAGACCTGCGCGCCCGCGGCGATGCCGTCCTCTTCGGCGACAACAATCCGCTCGGTGGTGCGTTGCATCTTCGCGCCGATGGCGATATCAATCTTGCCATCGCCCATCTGGTCGACCCGCAGCTCATCACTTCCGGCAAAGTTTCCTTCCGAGTCGGCGTTGAAGGAAGACTGAAGCAACCGGCCTTCCAGGGTAGGGTGAACTTCGAAAATGCAAACCTGGCCATTGACGGCATTCCAAACGGGTTGAGCAACATCACCGGCGCCATGGTCTTTAACGAAAACCGCTTGGAAGTGGAAAACATCACCGGCACCTCCGGCGGTGGTAAGGTGACGCTGAAGGGATATGTCGGCTACCAAAAAGGGCTGTTCTCGGACCTGACCGCCTCGGTAGATACGGTGCGCATCCGCTACGCCGGGCTGAGCACAACGACGAACGCGACCATTCGGCTGCAAGGCGGGCAGCAGGCTCTGTTCCTCTCCGGTAATGTGCAGATTACCCGTTTCGGTGTCGGTGCCGATGTCGATTTCGCGCAGTTCGCCGGTGCCGGGGGCGTTTCCGTTCCGCCCGATCCCACGTCAATCCTGAATAAAATCCGCATGGACATCCACGTGACCAGCGCGCCGCAGCTGGATTTCCAAAACTCCTACGCAAAAATCGCGGGTACGGTGGATCTGAATGTTCGCGGTACGCTAGCCATTCCCAGTGTTCTGGGCACGATCCGCATCACAGACGGCAGCGCCACTTTTGCCGGTACAAATTATGAGCTGGAACGGGGTGTCATCTACTTCTCGAATCCGGTACGGATCAATCCGACCATTGACTTGGATGTGACCACGCATATCGAAAACTACGACATCACGGTAGGCGTGCACGGCGATACAACAAACCTGAAGCCGACGTACCGGTCCTCTCCCCCGCTCACCGAAGCCGATATCTTCAATCTGCTGGCACTCGGTAAAACCCAGGAAGAGTCGCAGCTTTCAACCCAGCAGGCAACGCAGGCGGGTACCGATCCGACGACCAGCGCCATCCTGAGCGGAGCACTGAATGCCACGGTTTCCAGCCGGGTCGGCAAACTGTTCGGAGCCGGCTCGGTGAAAATCGACCCCGCGTTTGTGGGCACGCTCGGGAACTCGACGGCGCGGATCACGGTACAGGAGCCGCTCAGCAAGCAACTCACGCTGGTGTTTGCCACCAACGTGAATGAATCTGCTCAGCAGCTGATTCAAGTGCAATACCAGATCAGCGAAAATACGTCTTTAGTCGCCACGCGGGACGAATCGGGCGTGTTCTCGATCGTGTACAAGCTCCGGAAGCGCTATCGCTAGATCGTCCGGAGTACGAGGCCTTTGCGTCTCCATGCAAGCGATCGCGTCTAATCGGGGATGACGGCACTTGCGGTCTAGTACCCGAGCGAGCGGACAACGGTATGGAAAGAGTGCTGCACAATACGCGTACCACCCTGGAAATGATCAAGTGGGAACACTCGATCTTTGCGTTGCCCTTCGCCCTCACGGCGGCAGTGCTCGCCTCGCATGGCTGGCCATCCGTGCGGGTTTTGCTCTGGATTATCGTGTGCATGGTGAGCGCGCGCTCTGCGGCTATGGCTTTTAACCGGCTCGTCGATGCGGACCTGGACGCAGCCAATCCGCGAACCGCGACGCGCGCTTTGCCTGCCGGAAGTCTGAGCCGCGGCTTTGTCGCGGTATTCACTGTGATCTCCGCGGTGATTTTTCTTCTTGGCGCCGCGATGCTGAATCGCCTCACCTTATTACTGGCCCCCGTGGCGCTCGCAGTTGTGCTGTTGTACAGCTACATGAAGCGGATCACACGCTGGTCCCACCTGGTGCTCGGCCTGGCCCTTGGCATTGCACCGGCTGCGGCCTGGATCGCTGTCGAGGGCCGGCTCGACCCGCGCATCCTGCTGTTAACGCTCATCGTACTGCTGTGGGTTGGTGGGTTCGACGTACTGTATGCCTGTCAGGACTTTGCGCACGACAGAACCGTCGGGCTGCACAGCATTCCACAGGCCTTTGGCCTGTCGGGAGCATTCTGGATTGCGCGTGGCATGCATCTGGCGACTGCGGTCCTTTTGGTGGTCTTTACACATCTTTTTGGCCTCGGCCCGATTGCGTTGACCGGCATGGGCATCGTGATTGGCCTACTCGCTTACGAGCACTCCATCATCAGACCGGACGATCTACGGCGTATGAATGCTGCTTTCTTCACTCTCAATGGGGTCATCTCGGTGGTGTTCTTCTTTTCCGTGACGCTGGCCGTGATGCTTCGGCGATAGGCACCGTTGGCTGACATACGACGTGACGGACAAGCAAAGCGGATCGCCGAAGCAATCCGCTTTGCTCTGCTTCCGAAAATGATGCAGGGTAGGCGAAAATCAACCCTACCTTTTAAAGTCGTTCGCTGCCTGTTGTATGTGGGTCTTCACGCTGGTGGCCGCATTTGAAACATCCTGGCGAAGATCATGCGCCTGGGTATTTTCCACCGGCCTGTTCTGGGTGCTGGTATCGTGAACGGCTTCCTTTACTGAGCCCCAGGACTGTTCCGCATCGCCCTTCACCTGTTGCGCGGCCCCTTTATGTGCAACAGATTGATCGCCGGTCGCATCGCCGACGGCCTGCTTGGCTTTTCCGGCGAGTTCGTCGAACTTGCCCTTGATGGTGCTATCGCTAATGCTCATAGAAACCTTTCGTATCGTACCCAGTATGTCTCAGGTAGTCCGCTGTGAGATGTCAACTCGGGGCTGCGAAACGTGTCGTTCGCGAGAATGGAGGTATCAGACGCGACGCCCACCGAGCAGGCTGAAGATCAGGAAAACGACGGCCAGCACCAGCAAAAGGTGAATCCACCAGGCAACAAGGTGAAAGCCAACAAAACCAACGGCCCAGAGGATGATGAGGATGATGGTGACAGTCCAAAGCATGAGCGTTCTCCCGAGGTGCGCAGCCGTAGCGATGCGCGAGACGATAAAAATGCCACGATTTCTTCATAGCATTTGTTAAGGTAGATTGCTGAGGGTAGGAACGAGGTTGTCCTCCTGCTTACCTTTATTCACGACGAGAAACATACCAGGGGAGGTCGGGCCGGCGCATTTGCGAAACATAGCAGTTCAGGGAGAACTGGGCTCCAATAGCCACATCGCTGCACGCAGGATGCTGGGCTCCGCGATCACGATTCTTCCGTGTGGCCTTTCGGCGGAGGTTGTCGCTGCCGTGGTGTCCGGTGCAGCCGATGGCGCTGTTTTGCCGATAGAAAACAGCCTGCACGGCTCGGTGGCGGAGCACTATGATTTGCTGCTCGAAAATCCGTTGCGTATCGACGCGGAAGGGCTGCTGCGGGTAGAGCACAATGTAATTGCCGCGCCGGGGGTGGCGCTGGCGGATGTGCGTGTGCTGCTATCCCATCCGGTAGCACTTTCGCAGTGCCGTCGTTTTCTGGCTGGTTCGCAAGGCAAAGCAGCGCCATTCTTCGATACAGCTGGCGCGGTGCGCCATGTTGTGGAAGCGAAGTTGCCGGATACCGCTGCCATCGCGCCGCGTTTGGCTGCCGAGATCTATGGTGGCGTGGTGCTGCTCCCCAACGTCGAGGACCACGCGGAAAACATCACCCGCTTTCATCTGCTCCGTCGGGCAGACGCGCCCAGATTGGCAGCGGCGGGTTCGGACTCCTCTGAAGATAAGCTAAGCCTCGCGTTCCGCGTGGAGCATCGCCCCGGCGCACTCGTTCAAGCACTGGAGGCTTTGGCGCAAGCTGGTGCCAACCTGACCAAAATCGAATCGCGGCCCGTGCCCGGCAGGCCATGGGAGTATGTGTTTTTCGTAGATCTACGGTTCACAGGCGGTGCAATGGCTGGGGCCGTTCTACATGCGCTGCGGACCCACTGCAGCATGCTCAAGGAACTTGGGCGTTACCTTGCGGCCTGACAGGCACCAACAAACGCAGTGGCATGCTGCGAACTGGATGGTTGAGCAATTTGCTGGGGCGTTGCCGCTTCTTGCTGGTGGTGGGTTCCCACCGGAGAACCCACCTACTCCTTGGTGTCGTTGCTTCAGTGTTGAGGCAGGAAGTGTACGTAGGGCCAGACTTCCACGATGTAGTTGCCGGCGATGATCGTTGAGACAACAGCTGTGCCGAATCCGCACAGCAGATAAACCGGTTTCAAAAAACGCACAAGCTTCAGCAGCCGATGGTGTTCTCGATTGTTCAGGCTCGGCGAGTTTTCATCGGTAAGCCACAACTGATCCATCTCGTGCTGCGTGATGGTGCCGCGGCAAACCATCACCAGCACCGTTATCGACAGCAGAACACCCCAAATCACAGTCAAACCCGAATAAATGTGCATAGATTCCCTTTATGTTTTGCGTTGGCCTGGAGCCTCCATCCCCCACGAGGGGGTCACAAAGGGTGCTTGGCCTTGAAGCAAAAGGTAGCTTGCTCGGCAGTGGCAAGGGAAGACACCGTCCGTGTTGTATGCATGCCACTTTTGTGTGGCTTTCCTCTGTGATCTAGGCAACCTGGCGCAAGCGTACCGGTGCTCGTCTGGTGTTCGTCAGCGATGCATTGCAAGATACAGGGCATATCCTACCGCGAAGACCGCGATCAGCATGATAATCAAGAGCGCAAGAATGAACCAGGCCGCGCGGCGTCGGGTTGCATCCGTCGGCTGCGTGATGCCGAAGGTGTTGATGAAGGCTGCCGCAAGCGCTTCGAGAAGGTACACAGATTCCAGTGTACGGAAGCACTGCATCCCGCGCGTTGCCGGCGCATCGTATGAGTACCTGTCGCCAACGCTGGTGGTGCTTGCCGCTGCGACCTGCCCGGCATAAACTGAAATTGCATAGTCGGCGAGCTGTTGAGCGGCCGAAGGAGCGAAACAAAATGGCTACTGCTGCAATGCCCACTGTTGAGGTTGTCACCGGCCCCGCGCCCGTGAAGACAAATCCCGTGAACCTGACTGACGCTGCGATTGTGAAGGTCAAGGAGATCATGGCGACTCAGGATCCGTTGCCGGCCGGTCTGCGCATCGGTGTCGTCGGTGGCGGATGCTCGGGTTTTCAGTATTCGATGAGCTTTGAAAATGCTGCCGGCATGATGGACAAAGTTGTCCGGTTCGAGGATCTTAAGGTTTTCGTAGACGCAACCAGCGCCATGTACCTGAATGGCTGCACTGTGGACTATGTTGAAACGCTCGAGGCTGCCGGCTTCAAGTTCGAAAATCCGCAAGTAAAGTCTACCTGCGGTTGTGGATCAAGCTTCAGCGTGTAGTACGTTTGTGGCAGATTTTCCATAAAGCCTCGCTGCGGCGGGGCTTTATGCTTTATGGAAAGGGGCATGCATGTTGGAGGAGCTATTTGCGTTCCCTTGCCACCGAAAGTACGATCCAGCCGCAAGCAAGTCTAAGCTGCAGCTATGACTGAATTCCTCATCCGACTTGCCGACGAACGGGGCCGCATTCAAGAGCAGAGCCATGCGGCTGCGACAGCGGAAGAGCTGCGGGCGCGTTTTACGCAAGCCGGGTACCTGGTGTACTCGGTCAAACCGCGATCGACCTTCGCCGGTTCGGGCAAGAAGAAAATCAAGCTTGATACTTTTCTGGTCTTCAATCAGCAATTCCTTACGCTGATCAAAGCCGGGCTGCCGATTCTGGGCTCACTCGACCTGTTAGCCAAGCGGCAAAAGGACCTCACCTTTCGCGGGCAGCTGGAGGATGTCGGCAATCGCGTGCGCACCGGGCAATCGCTTTCGGAGGCCTTTGAGGCCCAGGGCAATGTGCCGCTCGTGTACACCACGACGCTGCTGGCCGGCGAGCGCTCCGGCAACCTGGAAGAGGTATTGCAACGGTTTCTCGATTTCCAGCGCGTTTCATTGACCTTTCGCAAAAAGCTGCGCGCTTCGCTGATCTACCCCGTATTTTTGCTGGTGATGATCTTTGGGCTCTTCTTCTTCCTGATTACCTTTGTGGTGCCACGTTTCGCGGAACTTTACGATCAGCTCGGGACCCAGCTGCCTGGGCTGACCCTGTTTTTGCTTTCGCTGGGCCAGCATGCGCAGCACGACGGCTGGTGGGTGGCGATCCTGCTCGCGGGTGCCGTGTATGGAGCTTACCGCTGGAGCAAGACCGAAGCCGGGGCCGTGCTTGTGGACCGTGTTCGGCTCTCCACCCCGGGTATCGGCCCGGTTTGGCTGAAATATCAGGTGGGGCTCTTTTCGCGCACACTTTCGACGTTGCTGACGGGCGGTTTGCCGCTGGTGCCAAGCCTGGAGACGGCAGCCCGGTCCATCGACTCGCGCCAGATCGCCCGCGCCGTGGGCACCTCGGTGGAAGGCGTGCGGGAAGGCAAACGGCTTTCGCAGTCGCTTGAATCGACCAGGGTTTTTCCAGAGTTGTCCATCGAAATGGTGGAAGTAGGGGAATCGACCGGGGCTTTACCGCAGATGCTGAACTCTGTCGCGGAGTTCTTCGAGGAGGATGTCCAAACCTCGCTGGGAGCCATCATGAGCCTGATTGAACCGGCGATGTTGATTGTGATGGGCGTGGTCGTGGTTATCATTCTGATCGCGCTGTACCTGCCGATCTTCAGTTTGAATGGGGTGGGTGGGGCATGATGTCTGACGTGACCATGTTAGAGTAGTCACGTGAGGTGGGGCGATGAGGTCCATGGGTGCGGCAAAGGCGAAGGCACAGTTTTTGGGATTGCTTGACGAGGTGGCTGCCAAACGTGAGCCGGTGATCGTGACCAAAAATGGAGTGGCAATGGCTAAAGTGGTTCCCATGCCCCTCGAAACAGAGGACCCGATCTTCGGTTTCTACAAGGGAAAGATCAAAATTTTGGGCGACATTATGTCACCCACCCATACTGACGAAGAGTATGAGGAATTCTTAGAGCGTTCTGCGCGCCAAGTGCAGGGAATTGAGGAGTAATCCTTGTTATTGTTGGACACCCAGAGTGTGATCTGGCTTGCTCAGGCGCCTGAACTCCTCTCAAACCGTGCCCGAACTGCCATTACTGAGGTGAGGCGGGTGGATGGGCTAGGGGTTTCGGATAAAACGCTATGGGAGATAGCATCGCTGACGAGTGCTAAGCGGATCGACGTCCAAGGTCCCTTGCGAGAGTTTCTCCACACGATTGAGCGCAGCTTTGCCATTCTTCCGATCACAGCTGCCATTGCAGAACGTTCAGTCCAGTTCACACGCAAATACCCCAAAGATCCAGCCGATCGCATCATCGGGGCCACAGCCTTGATTAATGGCCTGGAACTTGTCACCTCTGACAGAGCAATTCGCAAATCCGGTGAAGTGCCCTGCATCTGGTAAACCGACACCGATCTCAGGAGTCCAACT
>CAXTNA010000072.1:9853-12377 GCA_964245535.1 uncultured Acidobacteriaceae bacterium
CCGGTCGCCAACCTGTACAACAATGACCAGATGACCGAGACCGAGCGCGCGCAGATGCTGGCGCGGCGGTACCATGCCGACTTCGTCGATCTGAAAAACTTCAAGATCCAGCATGATTTGTTCAAAACCGTGCCGGTGGACATGATGTTTCGGTACAACTTTGTGCCGCTGGAGCAGGCCGGAAACCGTCTGGCGATTGCCGTAGCCGATCCCTCGAAGCTGATGATGCTCGATGAGATTGCGGGGCTGCTGGGAACGCGGCTCGTCACGCGCGTGGCGACCCTGACGCAGATCACAGAGCTGCTCAAAAAGTCCGAACAGTCACAGCGCGTGCTGGATGAGGCAACCGAGGGGCTGGCCTTCGATGTGCTCGGGGATGAGAACACCGAGGAAAATATCTCGATCGAAAAGCTGACCGGCGATGACGATATCTCGCCGATCATCCGACTGGTCGACACGACCGTGTACACGGCGCTCGAGCGCCGGGCGTCGGATATCCATCTCGAAACCTACGATGATTCGCTGCTGGTGAAATACCGCATCGATGGTGTGTTGCAGCAGGCGATGGCGCCGATTGCGCGCGAACACCACCAGACGATTCTAAGCCGCATCAAGGTGATGAGCGAGCTCGATATTGCCGAGCGCCGCGTGCCGCAGGATGGCCGCTTTCGGGTGCGGTATAAGGGCCGGCTGATCGACTTTCGTGTGAGCATCATGCCGACCGTGCATGGCGAGAATGCCGTGCTGCGCGTGCTCGATAAAGAGTCGATGTCGGAAAAGTTCCAAAAGCTTTCGCTCGATGTGGTGGGCTTTGCGGACGAAGATTTGCGCCGGTTTCGGCGGTATATCAAGGAGCCGTACGGCATGGTGCTGGTCACCGGGCCGACTGGTTCGGGCAAAACGACCACGCTGTATGCTGCGTTGAACGAGATCAAAAGCGAAGAAGACAAGATCATCACGATCGAGGATCCGGTCGAGTACCAGATTCGTGGTATCACGCAGATTCCGGTAAATGAGAAGAAGGGGCTGACCTTTGCGCGCGGTCTCCGGTCGATTTTGCGGCACGATCCGGACAAGATTCTGGTCGGCGAAATCCGCGATGCGGAAACCGCGCAGATTGCCATCAACTCCGCGCTGACGGGCCATCTGGTGTTCACGACCGTGCACGCCAACAATGTCGTCGATGTGCTGGGGCGTTTCCTGAATATGGGTGTCGAGCCGTATAACTTCGTTTCCGCGCTGAACTGCATCCTGGCGCAACGGCTGGTGCGGCAGATCTGCGATTTTTGCGCATACGAGGTGACCTACACCGACGCGCAACTGATCGAAAACGGCCTGGAACCGGAAGCATGGCAGGGCTTCCGCTTTCGCGAGGGCAAGGGGTGCATGGAGTGCGGCGGCACCGGATTCCGTGGGCGTTCCGCCATCCATGAGCTGCTGGAGCTCGACGACGAGGTGCGCGAGATGCTGCTGGAAAAGCGTCCCGGTTCGGAGATTCGCAAAAAGGCGCGCGAAAAGGGGATGAACTTCCTGCGCGACTCGGCGCTGGAGCGTGTGCGCGCGGGCATCACGACGCTGCGAGAAATTAACAAGGTGACCTTTATTGAGACCGGACGCTAAACCGCTGCCCCTTGGGTGTAGTTCCGGCGCGAGCGAAACTGCAGGTCCCTCCACTGCGCAGACGATAGAACTGTTTGCTACCACCCACCCGAGCAAGCTCGTGCGGGGCCCGGTCTGCTTCGGTCGAGATGACACAGCTATAGCGAACTGCAGGTCTCTCCACTACGCAGACGATAAATCTGTCTACTTCGGTCGAGATGACACAACTAGTCGAGATGGCACAGCTAGTCGAGATGACACAGCTGTTCGGATGACACAGCGGTCTAGATGACACAGCTACAGTCAACCGAGAACAGCTATGGGTCTCCTATCGTGAATGCTTCTCAGTAGCGGTTAGCCAGCGCCTGTGCAAGGCATGCCGCCAACAGCAGGCCGACGCGGATCGAAGCAGAAGATCCCATCGTTGCGCGTCCGCGAGCCAACCTTCGTAGGCTTCCGTCATGCGAGCAAGCTTGTTATTGATTGGCACAAGCAGCACGAGGGTTAGGAAAAGAACCACTCCTTGCAGCACGACAGAGATCGCCGCTCCGGTCGGCCAGTTACCGGCCTGCCGGTGCAGGAACACGACATCGCCGATGGTGAAAACCAGCGAGCCGGCGTACCAGAAGGGCATAACGCGGCCTAGCAGGGCAGCAACGCGGGGCGCAGCCGTCGCTTGAGGACCGGGAGGAAGACCGCGCAATACAGGTTCGACGAAGGCTGCAACGCAGAGTTCGTTGCCCGTCATCAGCGTTAAGCAAAGCAAGGCGATCAGGTGCATTTCTGCATTCTTACGGCAGTGAAGCCTAGGCCAAGCGTACGGCCTGGAGGCACAGGTGGTTCCGCAAATCAGACAGGAATCTGACGCAAAGGTGTGAGTGACGAGGGGCCCGCACAATCGTCCAATGATCGAAGGCGCATATGC
>CAXTNA010000073.1:0-1731 GCA_964245535.1 uncultured Acidobacteriaceae bacterium
TACCCCATCAGCGCCGAGCTCGCCAACCTGTATGTTCCCGGTATCGCCACCAACGCCCCCTCCACCGCGCGCCGTATCGGTATCGGCCTGGCTACCGACCCCACAGGCACCCTGGTCGCCGAGTTCCTCCCGGATGTCGCCCGCCACATCCACGTCCGCGTCATCTTCATCCAGGAAATCGTGAATCAGGTCGTCACCGGCGGCACAGCCCCAAACGTCCAATAAACGTAACAACGGAACCGCCTCAGAAAAAACCGGACCGCCTCAAATCGGACCGCCTCAAAGGAGTGTCCTCTCGACCGAAGCAGACGGTTTTATCGTCTGCGCAGTGGAGAGACATGCAGTTTGGCTCGCGCCGGAACTAAACCCAAAAGAAAATGGCTCTAGGCACAGCAATCTTTCGTATCTAAGGGCTGAAAGCCCGACACATCCCAGCCTAGGCCGAAGGCCTAGGTACAGAAATCCCCCGCATTTAAGGGCTGAAGGCCCGACACATCGCAGCCTGGCGCAATAACCGGGGCCGCAACCGTTCCGCACTTTCGTGACCAAGCAACCAGCTCGCGAGACTTGACACCTCGTATAAGCTACTCACAGCAAAAAGCCCGGCATTGGCCGGGCCTTGCTTTGCTGCAAAACTCAAAGTCCAAACCTAACTCATTGTTCATCAGGACTTTGCACGCGAAGTACAGGGAGGGCCCCCACCTAGTAGTTAAAATTCACCTCTTCCGCCTCGTCCACACCGTAACGCCGCAGCAGATTCGGTAGGTTCTGCGAAAACGCCGCCTTCGGCATCACCGAATCGCATCCAGCCTCCACCGCCTTGGCCTTCAAATCCCCTTGGATCGAAGACAAGAACCCGATGATTGAGGCGGAACGCTTCAGCTTGGTCTTCAACTTCGGAATCAGCGTCAACGGCTTGGCATTGGCATTGTTGAGATCGAACACAATCAGCGACGGCCGGTTCTGCTCCTCACCCTTCGTGAGTTCGGCAATGGCTTCCTTCTCATTCTTAATAAACGCAACCTTTACCCCAAGCTTGCGCGCTGTCTCCTGCACCTTGGCTGTAATAAATAGGTCTTCCACGAACAGATAAATATGTGTCTGTGCATCGTCGGCAATCGGCACCGCGCGCGGCGCATTGTGATCGATCGGCTGGTTGTCGCCGAACTGCCGGTGCCCGCGCCGCCCGCGCAACTGGATCGTGGACGGAGGCGCTTCGCCAAACTCTGGACTGGCTTCCCGGTAGCTGTGGTCCATAGGCCCCACAAACCCCCGCTCCTTACCTCCGCCGGTCTTCACCTTTCGATGCTGTGTGGACACCAGATTGCCGAAGTTGTCCGGCCGGCCACCCTCACGCCGGTGCGGCCGCTCATACGAACGCTCGGCCCCAGCCGCGCGTTCTCCGCTGAAGCTCCCGCCAGCGCTCTCCGGACGCGCATCGCCCACGGGCGCACCGTCCCGCCCGGTACGCCGCTCGCGGTCGCGAAACTTCTTCTTCCAGCGCTTTCCCTGACTCTGGCCTTGCGTTTGGCCTTGTGCTTGGCCGTTTTGACCGTTTGAGTTGTTTTGGCTGCCGCCATTCGAGCTTGCCCCACCGTTTTGGCCATGGTGACCGGTGTGATTGGAACGCCGCTGCATTGTCCCAACTGGCCCGCTCGACCCGCTCGGCATCACTGCCGGTCCGGACACGGTGGCGGCCGAAGCCGCCAAGGCCAGGCTTTCCCCCTGCAT
>CAXTNA010000073.1:1741-3845 GCA_964245535.1 uncultured Acidobacteriaceae bacterium
CAATCGGCACATGCCCATTCCCAACGGCTGCCCCGAAGGTGCCGGCAGAACCGAAAGGACCTGCCCCGCCATCCCCGGCTGCGCCCGCGTCGCCCGCGCCCGCATCGGTGCCCACCCCTGCCGTGGCGAGCTTCTTGCGCTTGCGCCGCCGGCGCTTGCTACTTTTGCTTTGCCCCATACCTGGAGCAGGCTGCCCATTCGCTGCACCCTCGTCCCCGGCGCCGCTTTCAAAATCACTTCCGAAATCGTTGTCCGCGGCGTCACTCGCAAACTCCGGCGACGATTCCATTACATTCTGCTCTGACATTTGCCTTTGGTACCCCTTGCCTTCGCCCCGCAAAGGCGCACGCACACCAAAATGGGGTGAATGGCCTGCCGGGAACGCCGGATGAAGCGACTTTTACAATCCTTACGATCCTTACGAGAGATGGACGTCAAGCCCGTACTCGCTCAACCTTTGTCCCGGCGTTGCCGATGAACTCGCCGCATTCCACGGCAAGCCTCGCTGCGTGCGCCCGGGCAAACGTCGTTTGCGCCCCTTATCACCCTAAAACTATGGCATTTCGGGGAAAATCACCGGCAGCACGTCACCGGAGGCCAGCTTCCTTCACAATGTGATTTGGCCCGGCGCGTCCCTTTCGTTATGACCGGCAAGGCTCCATGGAGCGGTTTGGCCGCACGGCGCTATGTCCTCGGAAAGAAACCCGCCTGAGACACTGATTGTCCGGCCGTGTCGACAACCTGCACAAGAGCGGCGACCCTTCGCGCTCATGGCAGCGGCTCTGCCGGGACGACCTTATCCTACTTCAAGAAGGCACAGAGCGCAATGTTTTCTTTTCGATTACCTCCGGCCTCCGAAACGCCGCATGCCAAAGAAACACAAGCCATTCCCCCTCCCCGAGAAATGGCTTGTAGCTTCGAAGGACCATCACTGGCCTCGCAAAATGGCTTCCTTTGATAAGCCCGCTCCGGCGGATGGCGTCCCGTGACGGACGTCTCATTTCCTGATCCGGGCGTTGAGTGCGGGGCCGCTTCCGCGACACGGCACTCAAGCACCCTCTAGCTATGCAAGTGCTGTGCCAAACCACGATCTTGCTTTGTCCCTTCTTTCCTGCAGAACTCGCAGAACTCCTTGCAAGCCCTTCGACCGCCTCTCTAAAATCGGTAGAACCGCAGCAGCCCACCTCCGTTTTTCAGGAGAGCCGGCAGTGGTTTGACTTTGGGGCGTTTCGGCTCTGTATAATTGATGGAGCCAGACGTGGAGCTTGCGCCCGCGGCCTAGTGGTCCTGTTCGTCGCGTTCGACCTGGCTGGCGAGGCACTCTCTGTGTTGCGCGTGGGCATGCGGGTCTGCCGCCATCTGGTTGGGACAGACACCGTGCCGTGCGGCCATATCCCCTTCCCACTGAAGCTGTAAGGAGTTCAACACCCCGCATGAACCGTTCCCTGCCCCTTAGCCTGGCGCTGGCTGCAACCCTTGCCGCTCCCGGTCTCTTTGCCCAAACGGCAACCTCCGCCGCCCCGGCCGCGCGCGCCACCGCTCCCGCTGCCACTGCCCCCACTGCTGTTGTTCCCCAGGCGGTGCCGGCAAAAATCGCCATCATCGCCTTCCAACAGGCAGTTGTCGCCACCAACGAAGGCCAGCGTGCTTTAGCGGACCTCCAGAAAAAATACGAACCGCAAAAGGGAAAGATCGACAGCGAAGGCGCCGAAATCACTTCGCTTCGGCAACAGCTGCAGGCGCTTCCCCCCAGCACCTCGGATGAGGAACGGGCCACCCGCGAACGGGCCATCGACGCCAAAGAAAAAACCCTGCAGCGCGATGAGGAAGACGCATCCAACGCCTACCAGGGCGAACTCCAACAGGCCTACGGCAAGGTGGCGCAAAAAGTCGGCCAAACAGCCGTCAAATATGTTCAGGACAATGGCTTCACGCTGTTGATGAACGTGGGCGCCAGCCAACAGGCACCGGACCCGGTCCTTTGGGCCCAGCCGTCCACTGATGTCACCCAGGCCGTGGTAAACGCATATAACGCCAGCTCCGGCATCGCGCCGCCGCCGCCTTCCGCTCCCTGCCGTGCTCGCCGTGCCACGCCCCCCACAGC
>CAXTNA010000073.1:3941-12271 GCA_964245535.1 uncultured Acidobacteriaceae bacterium
GAAATAACGCCTCACAATCTGAAATCCATCGAAATGGAGGCTGAAAAGCCTCCATTTCCTTTGCAGTCAGTCCTGTTCATCTTCCGTATGAGCAGGCTCTCTTCCCGTATGGATGGTTCCGGATTCTTCCGGCTCCGCTTGCCCCTATGCACGACAGGTACGTTTCGAAGCATGTATTGGCAATGGGCAGCTGGCCGGCCGTTTCCATCATCATGCCGATCTATAACGCCGCCCGCTTTCTGCCCGAGGCGATCGCCAGTGTCCAGGCTCAGGACGTCCCTTTAGCATGGGAACTGCTGCTGGTGGACGACGGCTCGACAGACAACAGCCTTTCCATCGCCCAGCGATACGCTTCCTGCCTGCCGGACCGGATCCGCATTTTGCAGCACCAGAACGGCGGGAACCGGGGCACCAGCGCCGCGCGCAATCTCGCCCTGCATTACGCCAGGGCACCCATTACGGCCTTCCTCGACGCTGATGACGTGTGGCTACCGGGGATGTTGCGGGTCCAACTCGCCCTGCTCAGCCGCCACCCCGAGGCCGCTCTGGTGTACGCCAATGCGGAGCGCACCTGGGACATGTCGCTTCCCTGCGACCCGGCCCAAGGCCCGCTCGGCCCCAACCATCTGCCACCCCTCCTGCCGCCCTTGGCTCATTCTGGGCTGCGTTCTGGGCTTTTGGAACCGCCCCAAGCTCTCGCATGGTTTCTTGCAGACGAAACCACCGTCCCCTGTACCTGCACCGTGCTGGTGCGCACATCCGTTGCCCGCGCCGTGGGTGGCTTTGTGGAAGCCTTCGAAGGCCTGTATGACGATCAGGCTTTTTACGCCAAAGTGATGCTCGACTACCCCGTCGCGGTCAATCGGGACTGTGTCGCCCGCTACCGCTGGCACCGCGACAGCTGCTGCGGCCAGGCCTGGCATAACCTCGAGCGGCGAACCACAGCCCGGGCACGCTTCCACCGCTGGCTGGCGGACTACCAAGCACGAAAGCGCGCCGTCCCAAGCGCTTTGCAGCAAGGTAAAGCTTGTCTCCCGTCAACATAGCCAGCCGGACCCGCTTCTCGGGCTGAAAGTGCGACATACCACAGCCTAGGCCGCAGGCCTAGGTCACAAGCGAAGATCTGATAAAGGACTGAAAGCCCGACACAAAGGCCGAACTTTCTCAACAGAGAAAAGGCTTTAACTCGCCCCTTTCAAAGAGCGCGCGAAGCGTTTAAAAGCAAAAAAACACCTGAAAGCTCCCCTGCCGCGCAATCGGCGTTCACCGGCATCGTGCGGTGCCACAACGGCTCTGCACGAACATCCACCCCAACGACGCAAGTCACCTCAACAATCTTTATGACAAAGAAATGTACCCAACTTCCAACAAGCTCATTGAATAGGGCTTGGGAAAGAACGTGATCGCGCCATAGGCGAGGCTACGCAGAACGGGGCTTATCGGTTCGATTCCTGACCATACAATCTTTGCAGCTCGTCGGTCTTTTCTGTCAGCAGGTGGGCTGCGGGCCGAATAAGCAAGGGGTCGTCAAGCCGAATCCCGATTGAGGCCAGGATGGCCTGCGGTTCTGAGTCGAAGCCGCGACGCAATAAGGCTTCGTATTTGGTGGCAAATCGAGGATCGGTGTGGCTTTTGTCGAATAGGGCTACGGCGATCACCGAGGCGTATAGATAATTGACGAGGTAGAGAGGGTCTTCGAAAATAAGCGCCTTACGCATCCAGCCGCGCGACCGGCCTACATCGGCAACGGTCCAATACTCGTAAGGAGCGATGGAAGCCTGATACAGGGAATCAATCTTTGCTCGGTCAAGCAGAGGCTGTCCGATGGTTTGCGTGTAGAGGCTGCGCTCGAACCCAGTCTCCTCGGCTGAGACGAAAAGCTCCACAGATAGCTTCCAAAGCAGCCGTTCCAGCGCATATTCCTTCTCCGTCGGGGTTTTAGCCACCGCCGTGGCGTGATCGAGCAGCAGCAGCTCATTGAAGATAGCGAAACCTTCGGAAAAGTAGTTTGGCCCAGAATGTTCGTAAATAGGAGCGCCGCCAGCATTCATCAGCTCTTGGTGTATCGCGTGACCGCCCTCATGCGCGATCGTGCTCACCTCTCGTAGAGACCCGTCGTAGCCCCCGTAGTACAACGCGGTCGGAGCGTCGTAAACGTGGATCGAAGTTCCTGTGTTTGCCCGGTGTGCACCTCCGGCAAGGTCTAGCCTGCCGTTCGCAGGGTCGAGGAGTGCGGCGAAGCGGTTCGTGTAATCCGTTCCGAGCGGCTGAAGCGCGGAAAGGATCAGCCGCTTTGCATCCGGTAAAGGAATAACAGGAACTTTGGCGGAAGCCAGGTCCACCTCTCCTGAGACGACTGGTGAGATGCTCAAGACTCGTGCGGTATGTTGGGCGAGCACTTCCTGATAGTGCCGGTATGCGGGAGCCTCGGCCTGGACGGCTGCAAGGGTTTGAGTCACCAGCGTATCGCTCAGCCCACGAACCTGGTACTTTCGATCCGCTGCGTTCTTGTAACCTTGGGCGATGGCATCCCTGTTTTCCAGCTCGATGATGGCTCCTAGCAGGGTCGCCTCCTCCGGAGCCGCTGTATCGTAAGCGTCATTCCACAACGCGAGAGCTTTCCGTCGGGCCGCAGTATCTGTGGAACTCACCTCCTTCGGACGCGCCAGATGTGACTGAATGCGGTGATATGCGTCCGCGAAGCTATTGAGGGAGGGAGCAACAACAACACCTCGGTATTGCTCGGCATCCGGGGAGAGTGCGTGGGCTGCGTCCCGCTGTGCATTTCTCGCAAGAAACGCATAACGACCAAGTGAGTTCATTTGGCTCGGGGTCAGCCGGCGTAGCCGGTCGTTCATGGCTGCTTCTAGAACGGACTGGTCTGTATCCACTTCGTCTTTCGCCTTTTTTGCAGGCTGGTCCTGCGTGTCTTCCAGCGTTCGTATCTTGAGAAAAGCATCATGCGTCTGGAGAGCGGCAATGAGCGATTCGCAGCGGTCAAGCTCGTTGGGTAGAGTTCGGAGGGTTGCAGAGGTCAATGCCTTGGTCTCAGAAGAGACTTTGGCGTGTAACCTGGCACGGCTGGATGACTCGTCAACATCGGAGCGGAAGTACAAGGTGGGCGAGATATGCGCAGCCTCCAATCTAGATTGAGCACGGGAGACCAGCGTGGCGGACAGGCACGCCACAAGCGCAAAGATCGCAGGGTAAGTTCCCGGCACACGGCTACACGTCTCTATGAGCGGTGTTTCTGTTCGAGCACTTTTATTCGTGTATTCCATAGGACATAGTTACAAATGGAGCTGGGAAAGTCTTTCCTTAACTTAGCTTCGTTGCACAGAATTAGCATTGATCTAGAGGTGAGGGAGTCGCCATGCATGATCTCCGATTGGGAACCTACACAGCCGGGGGAACGATGGCTCCTCACGCTCATGAGGAAAGCTCGTTCACCATCGTTCTACGGGGCTCATACCGCGAGCGGATTTTGGGCCGAAGCGTCGAACATCAGCCCGGTTCCATGCTCTTCTATCCCGCAGGCGAGCAGCACTCACAGCACTTTGGTCGCCACGGGTCGCACAAGTTGATCTTTCGCCCCAGCGTATCTTGCCTGGAACTTCTGACTCAGGAAAAAGTGCAGCTTCCACAGGCTCCCCACGTCGGTTCTACCTCCATTAGGGTGCTGGCCAACCATGTGGAAAGGGAGATGCGGAAGGCAGACTCGTTTTCGCCGATGGTAATCGAGGGCTCCGTTTTGGAACTCGTTGCAACATTCGGGCGCATATACGGAATCGGAAACCGGCGAGAAGCGATTCCGAACTGGATAAAACAGTGCCGCGAAATGCTGGAATCTCACCCTGAACTCGGAGTTACCCATGAAGCCTTGGCGCTCCATGTGGACAAGCATCCGGTACACCTTGCTAAAGCTTTCCGTAAGGCATACGGCGAGACCGTCGGCGAATGTCAGCGCCGATTACGGCTGAGCAAGGCTGAATTGCTTCTTCGTAAACGAAACGTGGCGTTGGCTGACGTAGCTTTGCAATGTGGCTTTTCAAACCAGTCTCACTTTTCACGTTCTTTCAAATGCGCATTCGGGACTACCCCCTCGCTGTACCGAGCTGAACGATTTTGAATCAACGGTACTGCTGTGCCTTCGCGGAGTAACCCGGCACAAGTCACATCACGATCATGAGGTCACTTGATCAAACCCGAAACGCCCAATGCTGTGAGGCTGGAAGGAGTAGTACTCTCATTTGGATTCGTGGTCGAGGGAGAGTAACGCCTGGCAGCTAAGGAACCAGGAGGTTACCCGCCTCCTGTTCCCTTTGCGATTACGAATTGAAGGGTTCTTAACCGGCTCCTAATCAAAGCTGACGATTCTTCTTTACAGCACCATGCTTTCGTGGTCGCCGGACAGCATCTACGGACACCTGAACTCGCATCCCGTTCACCCGCATGTGCTGCCTGCCGCAGTAATCCGTCCTGTCTGCGACACTGAAAGGGCATGTCGCCCCACACACAAATCGCCGATGTCATCGTCCTCGGGGCCGGGGCCGCGGGCATGTTTTGTGCCTTTGAGGCGGGACGGCGTGGGCGGCGGGTGTTGCTGCTCGATTACGGTGAACGTCCCGGCCGCAAAATCCTCATCTCCGGTGGAGGCCGCTGTAACTTTACTAACCTGGGCACACGGGCTGAGCATTTCCTCAGCGAAAACCCGCATTTTGCCCATTCGGCTCTCGCCACCTTCACACCGGCAGACATGGTCGCGCTCGTGGAAAAGCACGGCATTGGTCACCACGAAAAGACGCTTGGGCAACTGTTCTGCGATGATTCCGCACGCCGCATAGTCACCTTGCTGGAGCAGGAATGCGGCGAAGCTGGGGTAACGACGCGGTGCGGCACGCGCGTTCTCGGGGTTTCCGCGCTTTCGGCACTACACGCTGGCGCCACAGATGCGGCCGTGACAAGATTTCAGTTGGAAACCAGCGCCGGCTCGTTTCGCTGCCGCACCTTGATCGTTGCAAGCGGTGGTCTGTCGATTCCCAAAATGGGCGCAACTGGCATCGGGTACGAACTCGCACGACAGTTCGGTCATCGTGTCGTGGATCCGCGACCTGCACTCGTACCCTTCGTGCTTGGCCCCGAGACCTTGGCGGATTGGGCCGACCTTGCCGGCATCTCGACAGAGGTCGTCGCGCGAGCAGCACCTCTGCCAACCATGTCCTCCGAACCAAACACAACATCCGGCAAAGTGAAGAAGAGCGAGGAAAAGCGAAACGCTGTCCGAAGCGCGCGAAGTCGCAGTAGTGCAGCGTCCACCCTGCCCTGCTTCCGGGAAAAGCTTCTGCTTACGCATCGTGGACTGAGTGGACCTGCCATGTTGCAGGTGTCCTCTTACTGGCAACCCGGAAGCAACATACAGATCGATCTCGCGCCGGGGCTCCAAATTACCGCCCTCTTGAAGGCTAAGAGCAGCGGCCGCGATCGCGGTGCCTTGCTTGCGGGGCTGAAACGTGTTCTGCCGACGCGTTTCGCTGAACGGTGGGTGGACGTGCACCTGCGCCACAGCCCGGATTGGAGCAACACCGGCCTCGACCGTACCGAAGCCGCCCTGCACGCCTGGCAGTTGCGCCCCGGCGGTACGGAGGGGTTCGCGAAAGCGGAGGTCACCGCGGGCGGGGTCGACACGCGCGAACTAAATGCCCGGACCATGGAAAGTCTGCGCGTGCCGGGACTGCATTTCATCGGCGAGGTCGTCGATGTGACCGGATGGCTAGGCGGCTACAACTTCCAATGGGCCTGGGCGAGCGCCGCCGCATGCGGGCGCAGCTTGTAATCACTGTTCTAAACCCTTCTCGAAAGCACGAACCTCGCTCATTGCACCGTTAAGGTGAGGTTCACCATATGGTTTACGCCAGCCGCTGTCCCTGTCACCACGACGTTATACGTACCGGATGGAGTGGGAGTCGCCGGGGTCGTTGACCCCGCCCCGCCGCTGCCGTCGAGGGGAATAATCCGCGCGGCACCGCACCCTCCTAAGGCACTCAAGCCACTCACAGCTATGCTTACAGCGAGGCAAAAACCAACAGCGGTCGTAAAGCTCAGGTCGCGTTTTCCCCCTCGATGCAGCTTTCGTCGATGCAGCCTCCGTCGACGTCGCCGACCGAACCACGCCAGGGGTGCAGCCGCAAACAGAAGTTTCTCGTTGTGTTTGGGCCACAACCGCCAAGGTTGCAGGTCCGCCTTGCTCATGCCGGTTTGCACAACGACCGAAACTAAAACAGAGTTCCCTAGTGGTGCAATCGATGGGCTGACAGTGCAGAGGCTATGTGCCGGAACACCGGTGCAACTCAAAGCAACATTGCCGCTAAGGCCAGTCAGCGAACTAAGGCCAAGGGGAAAGGTGGCTGTACCGCCGCTAGCAATCGTGACACTGGTGGTGCCGTTCGGGACCAGGCTGAAATCAATGCCCGTTCCCGCCAGTGAGACAATCTGCGTCCCGCTTGGGGCATTGTCGGTCAGGGTCAGCGCACCGGTACGCATACCCGCTGTAGATGGCGCGAAGAACAGCACAAAGGTGCATGATCCACCAACCGCCAGATTGGCTCCGCAGGTCGAGGAAGCGACTACAAAATCGCCGCTTACAGCGGAGGATGTGATCGCTAAAGGCAGACCTCCGTTGTTGGTCAGCGTTATATTTTGAACGGGTGAGTTGAGCCCGACGCCGGTATCCGGAAAGGTAAGCAAACGTGGAGTGAGGGAAACTCCGGGAGGCGCAACGCCCGTTCCAGACAGCACGACCATTTGGAAACGTACACCGTCTGTGATGCGCAGGGTACCGGTACGTGGTCCCGTTGCCGTCGGCACAAAAGAAACGTTCACGGCGCATGTGCTATGGGGCGCAAGCGAGCTGCCGCACCCGTTCGCCGCCGTGAAGTCGCCATCCGTGATGGATGCCATGATCAAGGTCAGGGCAACATCCCCGGCATTGGTCAAAGTGACCTGTTGTGCCGCACTCGTTGTGCCGACCTGTTGCACCCCAAAACTAAGCGCGACCGGTGACAATGTGTCCGTTGCCGGCGCCTCTCCCGTTCCGCTGAGTTGCGCCGTCTGAATGCCAGCGCTGTCCGTCATGGTAAGCACCCCATGGCGCACACCGCTGGCTGTGGGCGTGAATGCAATCCCCAACGAACATCCGGTCTGCGATGGAAGCGAGGTGCCGCAGGTGTTCTGCACTATCACGAAGTCTCCAGTGACCGAGGGAGATTGCAAGGTCGCCGGATTGCCGCCAGTGTTGGAAACCGTAATGATCTGCGTGGGCGCAGTCTGATTTACAAGCGTGTTCGGGAAGTTTAGGGTCAATGGCGTAAGAACAATAGCCGCTGCCGCCGTTGCTGTCCCATTAAGCGAAACCGTGACCTGTCCACCCACGACGTTTGCGTAAATGGTGAGAAGTCCCGTACGAGCACCCGCCACCGTCGGGGCAAATTGTATGGAAAGGCTACAGGTCGCTCCAACAGCCAGGGTTTGGCCGGAACACGTGTCTGCTTTCACAAAATCTCCGCTTGTCACAACGGAGCTAATGACCGCAGGTGAGCTGCCACTGCTCGTCAATGTAACGATCTGTGCGGAGCTTTCCGTGGCTGCTGGCTGCAAGGGGAACTGCAGCGCTTGCGGACTCGCGACAAGCTTCGGCTGAAGCAAGGGAACGGCACTCAGCAAGGGTGTTTGCCAAATCCCGCGGCCATACGTCGCAGCGCGCAACATGCCCAAGCGGCCATCGCCTGTGGATAACTGCGAGCCGGCCAACAGTTCCGTAACGGGAGCATTCGGCAGAGCAGTGCCTAGGGGACTCCAGCATTTGGAGTTTGCTGTAGCGCAGGCGGCAACAGCTCTCGTAACCCAGACACCCGAGTCGAGCGCGACATATACCGTATTAGCATCGTTTGGATCTACGATCAGGCTGTTCGCGGGATCTTCCGGCAGATTTTCTGTTATATCGGCCCAATGCGCCCCAAAGTCGACCGAACGATACACATGGGGACTCGGGCCAAAACCCATCACCGTGGTGTACACCGTGCCACCCGTCGGATCGTGCGCGTCCGGTACTACGGAAGATATGTCGAAGCCTCCAGAGTTAAAAGGAAGGCTGCTGTTCAACACCGGGTTATAAGCGGTGTCGGCCCAGGACGTTGTGCTGTCGGCCACGTCCGCATGTTTTATCACAAAAACATGCCCACCCAGGGAGCAGCCGCCAACCACGACCCCTGCCATGCCAGCATAAAGAACTTCGGAGCCACCGTGCGCTCCAACTGCGGAATTCGAAACCGGAC
>CAXTNA010000074.1:0-12252 GCA_964245535.1 uncultured Acidobacteriaceae bacterium
GCATGGCGCCGCCGCCATGCTCGGCGCCATGCACGCCCTCGCGCGCCTCAAGCCCGCCGTGCGCATCCTTTGCGTCGTCTGCTCCGCTGAAAACATGCCCGATGCCCGCGCCTACAAACCCGGCGACGTCCTCACCGCCATGTCCGGCAAAACCATCGAAGTCCTCAACACCGACGCCGAAGGCCGCCTCGTTCTCGCCGACGGCCTTCACTACGCCCAACAACTCGGCGCCACCCACCTCATCGACGCCGCCACCCTCACCGGCGCCATCAGCATCGCCCTCGGCCAGCTCAACGCCGGCCTCTTCTCCAACGACGACGTCACCGCCAACCGCTTCCTCGCCGCGGCCGCCGCCACCGGCGAAAAGTTCTGGCGTCTCCCCTGCACCGACGACTACCGCGACCAGATCAAAAGCGCCATCGCCGACATCCAAAACACCGGCAACAGCCGCTACGGCGGCTCCATCACCGCCGCCATGTTTCTCAAAGAATTCATCGCCGAAACTCCCCTTGCCCCTATCACCCCCTGGCTCCACCTTGACATCGCCGGCACCGCCTGGATCGACGCCGACAAAGCCTGGCAATCCAAAGGCCCCAGCGGCATCGCCGTCCGCACAATCACCGAGTGGGCCCGCACCTACACCCAGTAAGCCCCGAACCCTTTTCTCAGCGCATCCCCTTCCCGCAATTTGCCGTTGGGTTGTCATTCCCGAAAGGGCTCTGCATTCGGCTTTCAGTTGTCATCCCCGAAGGGGATCTGCGTTTCGCTTTGCTTTTCAGGGCAATGGTTGAAACACATAAGCAACTTACTGTCATCCTGAGCGCAGCCGGGACCCAGCGAGCGTCCTTGGCTCGATGGGGTGGAAAGCCGGGGTCCCCAGCGAGCGCTGTGGCTCGATGGGGTGGAAAAGGAAATCTGCGTTTGTTCTTGCTTTTGCCTGTTCTTCACGCCATCCAGAAATGCACGTTACAGGACCGGCCTGCACCAATCAGCAACGGCCGCCTTCGACGGAAGCGCCGCGAAGTCCCAGCGCCAAAAGCGCGCTACATTACAGCCTGGGCCGAAGGCCCAGGTCTACCCACGACGATGCAGAGAAGAGCTGAAAGCCCGGTACATAGCCATTCAAGGTACCCGTAATCGGGCATTCACCCTCGCGCCTGCGCCGGCACCCATTTCGATCCTTATCGGGTTCTGACGGCGGTACATTCAGTGACGGAAAAAGCAGCAGCTGCGACTCGACTCGATCGATGCTCGGGGTGGCCTGAAGGGTTTCGAGCAGATGCTTCAACGCCGTGTCATCTCGACCGGAGGCGCAGCCGCAGTGGAGAAACCTGCAGCCCTGCTGGCATGGACGATGTTTTGGAAGATGACTCACCTACCGGTCACGCTTCCCTCTACAACAAAAAACCAACCCAACCCTAAAGTTTCCCCTCATCCTGCCGATAAGAAGACAGGAGAACGCCATGCCATCCCTCACCCCCGTCCCCACCCCAAGCTTCCTCACCGCCGACGCCGGCCAGGACATGGTCGAATACGCCCTCCTCTTCGGCATCATCATCCTCGGCGGCATCATCGGCGTAAAATCCCTAGCCAACGCCATAGCCAACCTACCCCAAGACCTCATCAACGAACTAATCCACGCCTACAACTCCTGACCTGCGGGGGGCAGCGCATATTCAAGACGACGGGACAGAAGCCTGACCATACGTGGTCTTCCCTTTGCTGGCCCACCAGGCTTTCCACTCATTCGTATATCGAGATGGGTCTTGCTCGAAATCTGGAACTGTAGGCTCCGCAATACCCGCTCCCTGCACGATTTCGGAAAGCGAAGAAACCGCCAGATAGCGAATGAAAGGATGAGAATCATCTAGATGCTCCACCAGTATTGGGATACTTCGCGAAGATTTAATCTTGCGAATAGCCTCCATGCTGCTCAGTTTGATAGAAATCATTGGTATCGAACTAAAAGAATTTAACGTATCTACAGGGATTTGATCTGCCTCTTGCCGGATCTTTCCGGCAATTGCCATGGTAATATCCGAAGGCACCTCCACACCATGCATAGTTAACAGATCGTAGGCTGCTGTGAAATACTTTTCCCTACCTGTTGTCATCAGCACGGCAAGTGCTAGGGCTCTTATTGTGAGCGGCCCTGCTTGCGCATCTTTATCTAGCAGAGCTTCAGAGTAGGTATCCACGGAGGGGCACAGCAGCAGAAACTCGAGATCATCGATATCTCCCAAAGAGCCGTCGAGAGAACTTACACTATCATGCTCAAGTTGCGTAAGACCAGAACTGGATTCTCGGGACAGCATCCCTCTGGTTCGGAAGATACCGCGCCTATCGACGCCCAAGATAGGCTGGACGTTTGTTGTCTCGTCCAAAAACATGAAGAACTTTTGATCTTTTGCCTGACCCTCTAGAGCTTGCAGGAGCTCAGGTGCCGCCAGAAGATCGACCTGCGAGTTGGGCACTCCTTTGTATGTGCGTAACACTTTCACGCTAAATTCCGTAGCATTGGTACTTCCTTGAAGCACTTCCGGTGTGCTGGACAGCTGTGCCAGCAGCACTGTACCGCTTTTGTTGAACAGGTTGAGAACATCTCTAGGGCCCGGTGACGATTGAACTTCTGCACTGGCCGAGACGCACAGGAGATACAGCCAAAACGCGTAACGCATGAAATACCCCTTAGGCTTGCTACAAAGATTACTGTGCCGTGCCATGGTCCTCATAGTAGTTTTGCGTATCTGCATGTACAAACACTCCTGTACTTGGCTGTTTCGTGCCTATGTACCAACTTTGCGCACGTGTGTAAATCAGAGTCGATCCGTTCTGAGGAGTGAGAACTGGAGGTGTTAAGGGAGAACTCCCAGGAGCTGTCGTTGCGCACAAGCTATCTATGAAATTACCACTCCCATCAGTAGTGCTGCCTGAGGCGGTCGCCAGCGCCAGTTCTCCCCTTTGTAGACGGCCGTCACTCCGCCCAAACTCTCGTTGAAGTCCATGTTCGAGATAGACCGCTTAAATACACTAACAGCGCTGTAAGGAACATCGCTCTGCCAGCCGTTATTTCCCTGAGTCGGCCTTGTCGTATTGAAGGTGTAGCAAAGAGCTACGCTGTAATTACTTGTACGTCCTCCTGATACTAGGCTATAAGGAGCATCTACGCCAAAACTTGTACTCGATGGGATGGTGCCGAAAGATGGTGAAACCCATGATAGTTGAACTGTGACATCTGTCGGCGTTTTGCTGGCGCCAGCACTGTACACTGCGACCGAGTTTGTGCTCGTTGATGTACTCGCAAGAGATGAGTTTGGACTGAAGCTGACCTGAGCTCCTCCTTTGGTGATCGTCCAATTGTAAGTTCCTCCATTGGATTGATGCCAATCGGCACGCCTACATAGACGATGTTGTTGGAAGCCAGCATGCCCGGATCGTAAAGTCCAAAGGCTGCAGGTTCGGCTGTCCCAAGTCTTCATTGAGCGCAAAGCCAAAGGCGTAAAAAGCTCCCGGAACGTTATCCGTTTGTAGTGAGATGGCGTGATCCGCTTTATTTGTGCTCCCCTCCGATAGCAAGCTGGAGCTGAAATTCAACGAAGCATCTGGTCGGCTTCCATGAGCACGCTTGTACAACGGCCGTGCCGTACGGCGGTAACTCGATGCTTGTACCGGCCTCATTCTCTCCAACGCAGGTCGCGTGTATGGTTTAAGCGGCTTCTGAAACGCTCGTAACGGCCACCAGCGGCAGATTCCGACTTTGGCTGGCAACGCCTCTCAAAACGGCGGAGCCGTGCATGCTGGGCATGCCAAACTCTTCTTCCAGGTAAGAGGCTTGGCTCCCAGCATGCATAACCATTGAGAGTTGAGCGATGAGAGCAGGAGCCTTCACATTTGAGTCCTGCTCCAGCGTCACCGATCCCGAGTGCGCCTGGGAACCGACCGCAGCAAGAATGGACCTCATAGCAACAGGCGTACTGCTGTGCGCCGGAAAAGACAGCATCTGCTTACCAAGGATGTTTCCCGCTTGGCTGCGCAGCGTGATCGTGCCCTGAACCGCCGCGACAAGAGCATTGACCACCGTGATGCTGCTGTCAATCTGGTCGGTTTGAAGAAAGACCGGAGCCACAAGCGGCATGGGATCGGTCGGGGTTGGCTCAGCTGCTCCGTAGCGAGGATGAGCTAGAAATGTGTGCGGATCAGATGAAAGCGTTTGGGCTGATAGTGAAGTAGCGATCACCGAAATGAATGCAACAAATCCGGTGCGTAGACACGTACAAGAAACGGGTACAGAAGGGAACATCTCGAATCATTCAAAACCGACGTCGTGCTATGCGAGGAGCAGACACCTAAAAGGTGCGGCGTCAAGCCTAGACTTGTCTTTGTCGCGAACCGGGTGCTGGGTGCCCACTCACTGCACAGCTTCACCGTGCGATGTGGACGTTCCAGGCTGCCAAAACGGGATCAGCGACGACAGAAAAGACGGAAATACCTGCCGAACCACAGAATGAGTTACGACCTACAAATCTCAATCCGAAACTGCACAGCATTTCCCTACATCCGCTACTCTGGATCAAGAACTTGAGCAAGCTGTTCGGCACCGAACAATCCAGAGCAAGCCGCCCACCACATGCAAAGCCGACCCACTCTGGAAGTCCAGACCTAACTCCCATTTTTCGAAGACTTTACCCAGAAAAGCACGGGGGAGGGTACCCCGCACGGCTCACATCGCACTCGGCACCGCAATCCCCAACCAACCCAACACCCGCACCAACTCCCGCCGCGCCACCGCCGCCGTGGCCAGCAACAACGCCTTGCGCAGCGGATCATCCTCTTTCAAGATGTTGTGCCGGTGATAGAAGTTATTAAAGCCCTGCGCCAGCGTAAACGCATACTTGGACAAGATCGCCGGCTCCGCCGCCGCAATCCCCTGCTCCAACACCAACGTCAGCCGCGAAGCCTGCAACCATAACTCCCAAATATCATCCTCGGCAGCCAGCAGCGGAGCGAGATCCAGGTCAGCGACCGCCGCCAGCGCCTCCCCCTCCGCCACACCCGCCTTCCGAAAGATATTCGCCGCACGAACCGCGGCGTACTGCACATACGGCCCCGTCTCCCCCTCGAAACTCAAAGCATCACGAAAATCGAACGCAATCACCGTGTTCCGCGTGAAGCGCAGCAGAAAAAAGCGCAGCGCACCCACACCGATCGCCTCCGCAATCGCCACACGCTCGGCCAACCCCAACTCCGGATGCCGCCGGTCAACCTCTTCCTGCGCCGCCGCAATCATCCGATCCAGCAGATCGTCCGCCTTCACCCCAAAACCCTTGCGGCCGCTGACCTCGATGTACGCCCGACCCTTGTCTTCCTCGCGCAGCGTATACCCAAGCTCCTCCGCGCAACGCGGCGTCAGCGCCACCATCGCATAGTTCAAGTGCGTGTATGCTTCGCTTTCAGCGACATAGCCCAGCGCCCGAAGCGCTTCTTTCACCTGCGTCTGCGGGTCGTCCTGGCGCGAATCGATGACGTTGTACACCGCATTCGCGTGCCCAAAACTCGGGTGCGGATGCTCGCCCTGCTCCGTAGAAATCCAACACGTATGATCCCCGTACTCCCGAAACCGCGCATAGCCAAAATCAAGCCCAAGTAACCCAAACTTCCATAGGTGATAAGCGATGTCTTTGCCCACATAGGTCACTGTGCCGTTCGAGCGCACAACAATCTTTGCGTCCTCATCCGCTTCGGCAGCAGCAAGTAAAGCGCCGCATCCATCCGAGGTAGACGCCCGGCGCATCACCCAGCAGCCTGCATTCTTGCCGGCGGACTCAAAGTACAGCACACCTTTTTCCACCATCAGTTGCCGCGCCGCATCCCAAAAGTGCAAACGCAGAATCTCGCTCTCACGCGGCAGAAAGTCATACTCCACACCCAATCGCTCCATCGTCTCCAAATGCCGCCGCAAGACTCCCGTGGCGATCAAATCGGCAATTTCTGCCGTCTCGTTGCCGCCGGCCTCGAGCTTGTGCAGTGTTTCCAGCCGTATCTGCTTACGGGCGGCCACTTCGGCCGGTTCAGCCTCGTACCATTGCGAAACCTGGGCGTAAAGATCCCAGCAAGCGTAATCCAGCCGCTCGTTGGTCTCCAGCAATTCAGTCAACCACTCGCGCACCTGCGCCAGCGACAACTTTTTCAGCTGCGTCACCGCCACCACAATGTCAGCGACCTGCACACCGGTGTTATCGATATAGTTCTGCACCCCAAGCGCGAAGCCGCGCTTCCAGCCCGCCTCACCATCCGTGCCACGGCGGAGCATGCGAGCCAGGCTGTCGCCAAGCACAGCATTACGCAAATGACCGACATGCGCAGCTTTGTTCGGATTGATGCTGGTGTGTTCCAGCAGCCGGAAACCCGGTCCACCCACAACGGCATGTTCATCGGCGGCGATGCGGCGCACCGTGACCCCACGATCCCACTTAACATTAAGGTAGCCGGCGCCGGCGATCTCGACAGTGTCCACCCCTGGCATCGTCGCCAGCGCCGGTTGCAACTCAGCCGCGATCGCGCGCGGCGCCTTCTTCAGCTTGCGCGCAAGCTCAAAGGCGACTGGCAGCGCCATTTCACCCATCTCAATTTTGGGTGGCAACTCTACCGCAAAGGCATCCAATTGAAGGTCGTAGCGTTCTTTCAGCAAGTCGGCTACGCGTCGTTGCAGCTGTTCCTGCAAAGTCTTATACATGCGCTCCTCGCCCCTACGGCAGATGTGCCGGTAAGGTTTCCAGCTCTTTCGCGAAGCCAACGCGGCGGGAACGGTGCAACCGGTGCGCAAAAAACCAGGCCCCACCCACTGCAGTAATCGCCAACCAAAGCCAGCCATGGATCAGCAGGCCGAAGATAGCCGCGTCTGCCCCTGACGCCCCGTGCCGCTCGAGCGCATCCTTGCAAGCCCATTCAAAAGGTCCGATTCCCCCCGGAGAACTGGGAATCAGATAAGACAGATTTGCTTGCGAAACTGCCTGCCACGGGCCGGCCCAATCGGTTCCTAACCCTACTAGGCGCACGGCAGACACATATAGCAGCCCTTCAAAACCCCAAGCAACAAAGCTTACCAACACCAGCAGCAACGTGCCGGCAATCCCAATCTGTCGTATGCAATCAAGCGCCAGCAGTAACCAGTGTTCGACCTTCGCCAAGCGCACATTCCTGGTCTTCGCGAACGCGCGTTTGATCGGCGCCTCCAGCGTACGCGCTCCGAAAACCATTACCAGCAATCCGGCTGTGGAAATCGCCAGCCCTACCTCAGCCGCCGTGCGCAGGTGCGGGGAAACTACGCGACCTGTGTTCATCGTTAGGACAAACATTGCAGCCAAAGAAAACACCTCTAAAAATTTCTCCAGCAACACCGTACTCAGCACAATCGAGGGCGTTGCTCCGAGGTCGTCGGCGTAGGTGAAAATGCGCATCACATCGCCGATGCGAAAGGGGAGGAAATTGTTTGCAGCCAAAGACGTAAGAAATACTCGAGAACACACCGAAAACCGCGAACCCACGCTGCGCAGCATCAGCCACCAACGAAAACACCGCGTTCCGTATCCGAGAACGCTGAATGCCACGACGCCCAAAATCCACAGCGGCGCCACCAGGCGTACCGTGCGAAATGCGCCGAAGTGAAAACCACGAAAGGTCCGCCACAGAAAAAATGCGCTGATCGCAAACCCGGGTAGCGTCTTCAGCAGCTTCAGCCGACCCTCTTGTGAAACTTCGCTCATGCTTTCTGTACACACCTCGGCCCCAGTCGCACGGCAAAGCAGTCGCTAGGGAACATACTGCTATTGTACTTGGCTGAGCACCTTCAGAAAGGCTCCATCCGCTTTCTAACTGACCAGACGTAACTGCATTTCGTGTTACTTCGCCTTACATAACGGCGTAATACGGCCTGCGCGGGTGCAAAATTCAGACCTACTCTAAAGCGGAGTTCATCCCGAGCTCGCGACGAACCCTTCATTTCATCTCTCAAAGAGTCACCCATGTCCCGTTTTCGCCGCAAAGCCAGGAAGGCAAACACGATTCCTGCTCGGTTGCATGCGCAAATGATGGCGGCTTTTCGGCCCGTAGCTCGGCCATCCACACCGTGGCACGTCGATCCTGGGCGTCGGCCTTATCCACAGAACCAACCGCGCTGCGACCGACGCTTGTTGACTCGTTTGTAAGGCCCCGGTCTGTGATGCCCCGGCTTGTAATACTCCGGTCTGTGGCACGCCGATCTGCATTCCGGCGGTCGGCGCCACGCCGGTCCGTCCTGCGCCTGTCGAGTGCGGTGAGCTTGCGCGCCGTGTTCTCACCCTCCCGCGCGTGTCTCTCCAAATCCATATCAACAACCGGCGTAGCGGCCTGAGGATTCGCTCGCCGTCGCCCGGGAAACCGCTCCGGCAACATGCCTTCCCCATGCCTTGCCGAATCTTTCGGCGCCGCATTTTTCCCCTCGTCTGCCCCGGTAGACTCTTCCATGCGCCTTGGCATCCTTTCCGCACCCACGCCGTTACATCCCATTCAGGTGCAGCGAGTACTGTATGGAATCTACCGCCCCGTCTTCCAACTGGGCAATGCAACCAACGTCACGGCCGAACCACCCGCAGGTGATCTGGCCACCCATTGAGGGCACGAACATCCGGCGCTGTGTTTCAAATCTGCACATCGAAAGGTGCCGGCTCGCTGTGCTACCCTATGAGGGAGTGAGCGGGTAGCTCAGTTGGTAGAGCATCGCCCTTTTAAGGCGTTGGTCCTGGGTTCGAACCCCAGCCCGCTCACCACAAATCCCCTGTGCTAAAGACGCCAGGCAAGCCTAGTGGCACAAAGGTGCGGCCTGACCATACCAAGTGATGCTGGCTGATGTGGGCGTGATTGTAAATGTCCAGTCTCCTCATGTAAAACCCACACAAAAGCCATTCACAGGAGCTGCGCGGTGTCGTTTCGGCCATAAGCGCGATCGGAATGAAGAGCGGCGGTACAACTCGCGGGCTGCGGGATGAGGTGTCATTTCGACCGGAAGCATAGCAGCAGTGGAGAGAGTTCTGGATTATTTAGGTATGGCTGAAGTATCTACATCGCCCACCGAAAAACCAGCCTTCTTCCTCGTTAGCAAACTCTAATCGTCCTATCCGGCTACAACGCTGCTTCCAACCGCGGCACCAACGCTATGTGGCAATTCTCGTACATGCCCAGCAGCCGGCAGCGCATTAGGTAGTAGGTTGCGGCCGCCTCCTGCACATAAAACGGGGCTTTTAAAAAGCCCATGCCCAAAAAGAACGTCAGCTGAACTCGCGTCACCGCACGTTGCACCCGCGCCGCATCCCGCCGAATCATCTCCGCAATCACCGGGCCTTCCGTATCGTTCCAACGCTCGGCATAGATCGCCAGATCTAGCATCGCGCCCGCATTCTGGTACAGCCGGTTCATGCCTTCCAGGCCGCCCAGCAGGTGCCACATCTCATTGGTCTCGATGCGCAACTGGTTTTTGTCCGGCTGCAGGTAACACGCCGCCACCTTGCGCAACCCTTCCACGTCCACATACTCTGCCCGCGCCAGCACGCTTTCCCAACTCTGCGCCAGCAGCCGGCGTCGTTTTAAAGCGACATGCAGCACAAAGCCGAGGCCCGAAAGCAGAAGCGTAAGCAGAGCTAGTAAAAACACCATGGTCGCGAAACTCCAAAAAGCGCGGTCCTACCGTTGGCCGTATTCTAAACGCCTTTTCACTGACTCGAGCCGCAAAATCTCACTTTCGCTCAGATTTTTAGGCACGAAAGCCCGCTCCGGAACCCAAAACGCGATTATCCAATACAGCGACACAATCTGGAATGTAGCGTTGTGAATGTTTTCGAGCAGCGAAAAATAGCCGAAAGTTCTCCAATATGCGTGCAGAGTATCTGTCAGGAAGTTTACTGAGACCCAAAGAATTAGCCCGTAGCCTTCCCTCATGACATAGGTTTGCCACCCCAGACCGAGTTGATAGGAAACGGCTACTACAGCTACAAACAGCAGAAAGATCAAAATAGTGGTGAACAGACTCGAACGCGCATATATCTGGTCTAGCCGCGTATCAGCAGCCGATTTCATCAACAAGGCCATGGAGACAGCAATCAATGGAGCAACCGCGCTCATCAGGGCCAAACGCATGCGAGCGCCTTCCACCCAGCGCCCGCTCCGTTGCATGACAATTTTTGCGATCTCCAGCACCACAGCAACTTGCATGAATAAATCGACAAAATCACAAATCCAATAAATAACGGCATATGCATGCTTCGAGCCCAACCGGTACCCCAAGAAAAGAGCAATGGTGTAAATGCAACCGCCGGCGATGAATGCCGTAAACCACGGCACTTCCCTGTAGCGCCGTTTGTAGAGCAGTACGAAAAGAAGGGCGGCTAGCAACACAAAGCCTACCGCCCACAGTACTCTTTCTATTAAGGTCAGGTTCACCGTTCACCCCGTGTACAGGAACTTGCCTTATTTTCTGACAGCTTTTAAAAGGTGTACATCACCAAAATTGAAACTACCGAAACGATAGTCTCAAGTAGGGTTTGCGATTGGGTATTTGCTGCGCTGATCCGCGGCCGTGGATTTGCTCCGCTCATCCCTTGCGAGATCACCCCGGATTGTGCGGAAGCAGCGGCGGAGGACACGGAAAGAACCACAACGGCAGCAACGGAAAGCATCGACTTCTTCATGAGAAAGCTCCTGAGCGCAATGGCGCTGCCACGAGCCTACCCCGCAAAAGCGTTAAAGGAATGACACAAAAGAACCATCTCCCTGCTAGCCGCCGCTCTCCCTCATTACGAGTACCTCTTCTCCTACGTCCCCGATTCTACTCACCTATACCAGCTACTTGCCCGAAAGTGTGGGACGAATGACCAAAGTCGTGCGACCGTCTGCACGAAAGCAGAGTGGATCGGTTGCAGTGTTCTCAAATGGACATGCCATCAGTCTTATTTGTCTCCTTACCCGCAAGTCGGTGCGGCTTGCCATCCGGGTACGTCGTCTCCATGTACTCCCCCTCATAGCTGTTCCAGGTGAACGTCCGATCCCCGACGCGCACTGTCCCCTGATAGCCGCACTGAACGTAGCTAATGGACTGAAACTCACCCTCATGCAATGGATGGAACCAGCGGAACCGTGCCCGGATGTCCGTGGCTGTAATGGGCGCACGGCAAAGGATTTGGTCTGGGCTCGTAGATGGGAGATCGTCAAACGTCCCATGGAACACGGACCGTCGCCGACCGCGGAAAGAGCGCCACAGGCGTAAGGAGGCCAGGAACGCCAAGGGGAGCACCTTAAAAGCGCGCACTGGCGGCCTCCGCCGGATGCTTCCGCGACACAGTGGGATGACGCTAGATGTCGGTGTGCGTGAGGTGTAAAGCGTCCGGCAACGCCGCGAGAAGCAACCATCATCGTGATAATATGAGCGTTGAAATCGATCGCTGAACATGCCCGCACAGGGCGCAGTACCCCTCCAATCGTCAGCCCTTGATCTCCCCATTCTGTTCCGCCCTCGCGGTAAAGGTGTATTCCGGTCATGGTTGTCCTGCTTGTCATCGTGCACGTCATCGTTTGCCTGTTCCTCATCGGCGTCGTTCTGTTACAGCAGGGCAAATCCGCCGATCTCGCCGGCGCTTTCGGTGGATCCGGCTCGCAAACCGCCTTCGGCCCTCGTGGCGCGGCCAACCTGCTCACCAAACTCACCACTTGGTCGGCGATCGTTTTTATGTGTACCGCCATCGGGCTCACCGTCGCCCTGGCCCGCTCCACCGCGAACAAGTCCGTGCTGTCCGGCACACCCACCGGCGTCACCAGCCCCGCGAAGAAGTAGCTCCCGGACTCTCAAAACCAGCGCAGGCTTTGGCCTGCGCTTTCCTATGCGCAAAACACAACAGGAACCCTTATCGCATGATCCGCGAAACCTTTCCCGTCGGTCCGCTCGGGTGCAACTGCACCATCCTCGGCGACCCCATCTCTCGCCTCGCCACCGTGGTCGACCCCGGCGCC
The DNA here is from genome assembly GCA_964245535.1 of uncultured Acidobacteriaceae bacterium. Taxonomy (GTDB): domain Bacteria; phylum Acidobacteriota; class Terriglobia; order Terriglobales; family Acidobacteriaceae; genus Granulicella. The sequence continues at coordinate 12,034 of CAXTNA010000074.1, forward strand.
GACATCGCCCGCATCCTCGGCACCCTCGCCAGGCATAACCTCCACATGCAGCAAATCGGCGTCACCCACGCGCACATCGACCACATCGCCGGCGCGCTCGCCCTCAAAGAAGCCACCGGGGCGCCCGTTCTCTACCGCGAAGCCGACCTGCCCCTCGTCGCCATGATGGACCTCCAGGCCAGCTGGCTCGGCATCGCCACCCCCGCCGTCCAACCGCCC
>CAXTNA010000075.1:0-11965 GCA_964245535.1 uncultured Acidobacteriaceae bacterium
CCTTCCACCAGTGCAATCATGCGGTCAAGAAAGGTTTCACCAGGGTTTGAGGTGATGCGCAGCGTGATCACATCCGAAAGCACGCGCGTGCCGCCCGTCACCGCCGAACGATCACCGCCGGCCTCGCGGATGACCGGGGCCGACTCCCCCGTGATGGCTGATTCATCCACTGAGGCCACACCTTCAATCACCTCTCCGTCACCCGGAATCATCTGTCCAGCGGCGACGCGCACCAGGTCTCCGACACGCAACTCGGCGCTTGACACTTCTTCGACTGCGTTATTCGTCACGCGATATGCTGTCGTCTCCGACTTTGCTTGCCGCAATGCGTCAGCTTGAGCCTTGCCACGCCCCTCTGCCATTGCCTCGGCAAAATTGGCGAAGAGCACGGTAAACCAGAGCCAAAGTGTGATCTGCAGGTCAAAGCGAAAGTGTCCATGATGCGTTGCGAGATTCAACAGCAGCAGTACCGTCGTGAGCACACTGCCGATCTCGACAACAAACATCACAGGATTGCGCATCATCACACGCGGGTTCAGCTTTGCCAGCGCGTCCACAGACGCGCGGCGCACGATTTTCGAATCAAAAAGTGAGCGCTTCTTTGCTTGATTTGCCATAAGTTCTCTTTCGTCGGTGCGCTCAGTTAGAAGAGTTGGCCGGCTCGCATGAGGAGATGTTCCAGCACCGGGCCAAGGGACAACACAGGAAAAAACGTCAGTGCACCCACAATCACAATCACGCCAGTCAGCAGCAGCGTGAACAAAGGCGTGGTCACCGGGAACGTACCTGAAGATGCAGGCACAATCTTCTTCCCTGCCAGATTGCCGGCGATCGCCAGCATCGGCACGATCATCATAAATCTGCCGAAAAACATCGCCAGAGCGAGCGAATAGTTGTACCAATGCGTGTTTGCATTCAACCCTGCAAAGGCGGAACCGTTATTGCCCGTTGCGGAGGTGTAGGCATACAGGATCTCGCTCAGGCCATGCGGTCCATGGTTGGCCAGGCTGCTGAGTCCAAGCTTCGGCATCAGCACGGTCACCGCGGCAAAACCGAGAATCAATAACGGAAAGATCAGCAGATACAGCATCGCCATTTGCACGTCATAGGATTCGATCTTTTTACCGAGGTACTCCGGCGTGCGGCCCACCATCAGGCCTGCGATGAATACCGCCATTACTACAAACACCAGCATGCCGTAAAGACCGGAACCCACACCGCCAAACACCACCTCACCGAGCAGGATGTTTACCATCGGCACCATGCCGCCGAGCGGGGTAAAGCTGTCGTGCATGCCATTCACTGCACCGCAGCTGGCATCGGTGGTCACCGTGGCAAAGAGTGCAGAATTAGCGATGCCGAAGCGTACTTCTTTACCCTCCATGTTGCCGCCAGCCTGGGTCAGCGAGGTTCGCTCATCTACGTTGTGCATCAATGGATTCGCTTGCGATTCAGCCCAGTATGTCGTCAACGTGCCGGCAAACCAAAGCACCACCATGGCCGCCAGCACCGCCCATCCATGCTTCGGTGAGCCGACCATCTGGCCCAACGTCACACAAAGACCGGCCGGAATTAAAAAGATCGAAAGCATTTGCAGAAAGTTTGAAAGCGGCGTCGGATTTTCGAACGGGTGCGCGCTGTTTGTATTAAAGAAGCCGCCGCCGTTGGTTCCCAGCATCTTGATTGCTTCCTGCGAGGCCACCGGCCCTTGTGCGATCGTCTGTGTCGTCACCGTTGCAGGCTTGCCATCACTTCCCGTGACGTGTTGCGGTTCTACCAGCTTGACCGTGTCATACGCTTTGAAATTCTGCACCACGCCCTGCGAGATCAGCGCAAGCGCAAAAACAACAGAGATCGGCAACAAAACCCAAAGCGAACCACGCGTCAGATCCACCCAGAAGTTGCCCAGCGTCTTCATTTCACGGCGGGCAATGCCTCGTACAAACGCAATGGCCAATGCCAGACCAACAGCTGCCGACCAGAAGTTGTGCGTCGCCAGACCGAGCATCTGCGTCAGGTAGCTCATCGTAGATTCGGGCACATACGACTGCCAATTCGTGTTGGTCGTAAACGAGATTGCCGTGTTCAGGGCCAGCCCGGGTTCCACACCCGCGAGGTGCTGCGGGTTGAGCGGCAGCACGCCCTGCAACCGCTCCACGGCATACGTCAGCAGCAATGTTGCCGCACTAAATACCAGCATCGCGATGACGTATTCAGTCCATCGCATCTCGTCTTGCGCGTTGACGCCGGTAAGGCGATACAGCAGACGTTCACAGGGCGCCAGCACCGGATCGAGGAAGGTTCTGCGACGCTCAAACACAAGCGTCAAATAGGTGCCCATTGGCTTCGCGAGCAGAAGCACCGCGCCCATGAACACAGCGATCTGTAACCATCCATTCAGCGTCATAGCTTAAAACTTCTCCGGCCGAAGCAGGGCATACACGAGGTAAATCATCAACAGGGCTGACAAAATCAGAAGCACGGCGTTAAGGATCATGAGCGTGCTCCTTTCAAGTGGTCGCACCCGTTCACATACAGCAGGGCCAGCCCAAACACGGCCGCCGTCACGATTACCGAAACAGCATCAAGCATAGGAATATCCCGAGAACAATCTAGAAATGGTAGGTAAGGTCACCCGCAACGACAAATTGTGTTTTCTTCGTCCCAAGATCGTAGGCGGCTAAGTTGTACGAGTGCTCCAATCGCAACTCCGGGCGGAACAGCACCGTCGATCCGATCCAGTGACCATAGCTGAGCAGGTGTTCCGAATATTTCGTGGCATACCCGGTCCGTTGGCCCCTGATGTCGTCCACAAATTCATTGCGGATTGAGATGTAATTATGCGTGTTGATCTTGTCTTCAACGTAGTTCACGACCGCTACTTCCGGAGCAAAGCAGGTTTGCTTGCCAAAGGCGCAGAAAGCGCCATTGGCGCCGGTTTCTGTCGGCACAGGATTTACTAAACCGGGCGCGACGCTGGGCACATCGCGTTCATACATGTACCAGGTCTCCGTATCGGTATGCCACCGCGAGTTAAACACGTGATACCACGTCTCGTAATAGCTCTGGACGTTGTTGTACGCATACTTACCGTTGTTGAATGAGTTCGCCACCGTGTACAGCGCATCCTTACCGTTATGCCAGGTGTAATCCACACCCACCGTGCCGGTTGGCTTCACATCCTTCGTCCAAGGCGCAACATCGTTTCCGCCCGAAAAGCCGAGCTGCAGCAGCCAATGATCGGACAACTTGATGCTCGCCACAATGCCGGTCTGCGTATACGGGTCGACCGTGTACAACAACGAATGCGAGTAGGTGTAATTGTTGGGCGCGAGCTGCGCTTCAATGTCCGGCAAGGAGATGTATCGTCCCATGCGAATGTTCATGCCCTTAGCCACATGCGGCGTGTACACATCCACGTAAAACATCACCGGGTCATAGCCGTACTCATGATTGCGCGCGAGGAGTTGCTGCGAAAAAATGCCTTTACTGGTCGTATACCGATAATCCTGCCCCCAAAGCTGTGCCAGCCGGAATCCCCAGTCGACGTGATCCGTTTGCACAGTGTCGGGCAAGCGCTCGACGTAGAGTACCTGTTGGTCAGGGATGATGCGGTTGGGATTGACGTAGTAAGCCGCGGGCGCGTTGGCGTAGTCACCCTTATTCGAGGTGCTGACGTCAAAGCCTGCATTAAACCAGCCGTAGATTTTGGTGCGGCTCTTGTTCTCATTGATCGCCTGCATCAGGATGTAGGTTTGCGTATCCGGCGCGCCAATGGTCGGTGTCCCACCTACCGAAAAATCCGACCCCGGAAAGGGCGGTGAATCGAGCGGTGCCGGATACCCGCGCCGCACTGGCGTCGTCGGCTCCGCAGCAGCGGTTGCGGAAGGCGTCGTCGGCTCCGACGTCGACGGCGGAGGCGTTAGCGCAGGCGTCCAATCAGCCTTATACGCAGCGCCTAATCGCTCGAAAAAGTTTCCTTGCGGTGTGGCCGCCGCAGCCGGTGCTGCCGGATTATTGCTTGTGCTGCCGCTGCTGTTTTGCGACGATTGCGCGAAAAGCGTGGAACCTGAAAATAAAGAACACAGAACAGTGAAACCGGCAAAGCGCGTACAACGACTCGAAGACATTCCGTCCAACCTCCCTTCTAGTGGAAGGCCGATACCTGTAGAAAATCCGTTGGGAAGCCGTTAAGAAGTTGTAAGTGAGGGCGCATTCATCTCCTCGCCCTCAGGCTCAAAGCGATACCCCACCCATGGTTCGCTATGCAGGTAGCGCGTCGCCGGTGAGCTCTCGATCTTTTTACGCAGCTGCGCAATCAGCACACGTAGATATTCCGGCTGATCTTCTCCGGCCAAACCCCAAACCGCGCGCAGTAACAACTTGTGTGTCAGCACGCGGCGCGGGTTGCGCATAAACATCATCAGTAGATCGAACTCTTTCGGCGTAAGGTGTACCCGTTGCCCGCGCACCTGCACCGCATGCAGCTCCGTATCAACAACAAAATCACCCTCTTCGATATGCGTCACCTGCTTGCCATCCGGCACCCGCCGCAGCTGCGCCCGCACACGCGCCAGCAGTTCGGGCATGCTGAAAGGTTTGGTGATGTAATCGTCCGCACCCACATCCAAAGCACGAATTTTCATTGCATCGCCGTCGCGCACGCTAAGTACGATGATCGGGGTCTCTGACGACCGTCGCACATTCTGCGTCAACTCCACTCCATTCAACTCGGGCATGGCCAGGTCTGTAATGATGAGGTCCGGCGCCTGCTCCTTGATCCGCTCCAAGGCTTCCAGGCCATCCTGGGCCGTCACCACTTCGTAGCCGCTGCTTTGCAAAGCCGCGCGCAGCATGCGAGTAATCTGCCGCTCATCGTCCACCACCAGAATGCGCTTCACGAGAGCTCCTGTGTCACTATGTGCAGATCCACATGCGGCGCCTCTGCCATGAACTTTTGCAGCGCGTAGAAGTACAGGTACGAGCGCATCCCATGCGTCGCCGAGCGCCCCACAATTGCTTGGGTAATGCGGTGCTCCCGGATGTAGGAAGCCGTCGTGCGCGCCGTGTCCTTACCCGTCAAGGAGACTATCTGCGCCCCCAGATTCGCCGCAAGCTGCAAACTCGCCTCCAACGCACGCCTCCGTTCCACATCGGTATCGCGATCGCTGGCCACATGCAGAACAAAAAGCTCCGCGCTCAGCGCCTCCGCGAGCCTTGCACCGCGCGCAATCAGATCGCGCGCCTGCGCGTTGGAGCTGATGCAAACTGCAATTTTCTCCGCCACAGTCCATTGCGATCCCAGCCGCTTACGCTTTACGTAATCATCCAGTGTGCGGTCGACGGCGCGCGTCACGCGCTGCAATGCCATCTCGCGCAAGGCAATCAGATTTCCACGCCGGAAAAAGTTCGACAAGGAACGCTCGATCCGTTCTTGAGGGTACACATCCCCGCGCCGCATGCGCGTGACCAGCGCTTCCGGCGTCAAGTCGCTGATCACGATCTCATCTGCACGATCGAGCACCCAATCCGGCACCTGTTCGCGCACACTCACACCGGTCAAAGCCTGCACACGCGGCGCCAGGCTTTCCACATGCTGAATGTTGATCGTACTCAATACATCGATTTTGTTCTCGAGCAGCAGCAGAACATCCTCATACCGCTTCGGAAACCGGCTGCCCTCAATGTTCGTATGGGCCAGTTCGTCGATGAGAGCAATCTGCGGAGCACGGGCCAGCACGGCATCTACATCCATCTCTGAAAACAGCGTGCCCTTGTACTCCACCTCGCGGCGTTGCACCTGCTCCAGCTTCGCCGCCAACTCCGCCGTGCCACGCCGGCCATGCGTCTCCACGATGCCTATCACCACATCTTCGCCTCGGCTTCGTCGGCGCAGCCCTTCACTTAGCATGCTGAAGGTTTTGCCGACGCCCGGTGCGTACCCCAAAAACAATTTGAACCGGCCGAGCTGTTTTTCCGCATCGCTGGTTTGCAGCCAATCTTCCGGTGATTTCCGTATCTGCTCTTTTGCGTGGGTCACGCCGTAAGATACTCCCTATGAACTCGCGGCGCTTTCTTGCTGCCACCAAGTGGCTTCTTGCATTCAGCGCGCTGGCTGCGATTGTAGTCGCCTATCACGTTTGGCTTCGCGTGAATCCGACCACCGTCGCGTTAACGCTGCTTTTATACATTCTGCTCCTTGCTGCTCGTTGGAGCCTTCGCTATGCCGTCGTCATCTCACTCTTTGCCACCGCCTGTTACAACTTCTACTTCCTGCCGCCGGTCGGTACTTTTTTCATCGCGGATCCGCAGAATTGGCTCGCGCTCTTCGCCTTTCTGGCTACCAGTGTCATCGGCAGCCGCCTGGCCAAGCAGGCCCGCGACGAAGCAGAACAGGCCCGCCGCCGTCAGCGTGAGGTCGAACTGCTCTTTCAGCTCAGCCGTGAACTTTTGCAAACGGAAAATGTCGCTGAACTCGTTCATGCCGTTCCGGAGATGATCCATCGCGTTTCTCGCGCGCAATCGGTGGTGCTGTATCTGCTCGCCGGCAACCACCTTTACCAGGCAGGCGTGCACGCACGCTCGCACATTGAGCTACCCCACCTCCGCCAGTTGGCTCTTGGCCTTCCGGAGACGGAAACCACTCCCGACGGTGAAACGCGCATCCCCTTGCATGCAGGCGTGCGTCCACGTGGCATGCTGGTACTCACAGGTCTCCGCCTGTCCACGGAAACTTTTCAAGCCATCGGAGGCCTTGTCTCGATCGCGCTCGATCGTGCGCAGGCGCTGGAAGACGTGGCTATCGGCGAAGCCAACAAGGAAAGCGAACGTCTGCGTACCCTCATTCTGGATTCCATCACTCACGAGCTGCGTACACCCCTCACTTCCATCAAAGGCGCTGCCAGCACGCTTTTGTGTACCGAAGACGTCACTCTGGAAGATCGCCGTGAGTTACTCACCATCGTCGATGAGGAAGCCGACCGGCTGAACCGCCTCGTCGGGCAAGCCGTGGAGATGGCGCAGCTGGAAGCGCAAGAAATCCACATGAATTTCGTTCCCACCGCCGTGCCGGACCTGGTTCAAAGTGCCCAGGAAAGTTGTGCCACCATTGCCGGCACACACCCAATTACGATTCACCTGCCGGATCTTCCCAAAGTCTCTGCCGATCCTGAAATGATCGGTAAAGTCCTTTGCAATCTGCTTGAAAACGCAGCAAAGTACTCCAAGCCGACATCGCCGATCTTTATCTCAGCCGAACAAAGGGACGGCAAAGTGCTGACCAGCGTCGCCGACCGCGGCATCGGTATCGACCCTTCCGAACAAAGCCTCATCTTCGACCGGCTATACCGTTCCCGCTCCCAGTCAGGCAGCGTTGCGGGAACCGGCATGGGGCTCGCCATCAGCCGCGCCATCATTGAGTCGCATCACGGCACGCTCACTGTCACCAGCCAACCCGATCACGGCTCCGTCTTCACCTTCAGCCTGCCCGTGGCCAACCAAACGATTCACCTCTAGTGACACGGCATATCGCGGTGTCATCCTGAGCGCAGCGAAAGACCGCTGTGTTTTGCCAGGATCACTTCGGGGCTCCGGAACGATCCTGAGAACCCTCGCTGCGCTCAGAATGCCTCGCTGCGCTCAGAATGACAAGGAGAGGTTACATCTCACGCTGCAACCACATCCCGCATGGCCGGAGCCACGTCACGCCCCAGCAGTTCGATCGAATCCATTAACTCCGCATGCGACAACTCCGCCATATCCATCTGAAACGTCACGCGTGCCACGCCGCCAAGCGCTTCGCTATGCCGTGCCAGCTTCTCGATCACCTCCTGTGGGCTTCCGATCAGGTAGGCCCCCAGCGGCCCCATCTGTGCCTCGAATTGCGCTCGCGAAGGCGGCGGCCAGCCACGCTCCATGCCGATTTTGCGGATTGATCGTGCATAGCCCGGGTAAAACGTATCCGCTGCCATCTTCGTCGTCTTCGCCACATACCCGAAGCAGTGCAACCCCACCTTCATCTCACTCAGATCGTGCCCAGCCCGGCGCGCCGCCTCCCAGTACAGGTCAACATGCGGCCGGAAGCGATGCGTCTCGCCACCGATGATCGCAATCATCAGCGGCAATCCAAGTGTGCCTGCTCTGGCAAAGGACTGCGGTGTACCGCCCACCCCCAGCCAGATCGGCAGCTTCGCCTGCACTGGCCGTGGGTACACGCCTTCTCCATGCAAAGCCGCACGGTGCTTTCCCAACCAGTGCAGATCCGGCGTTTCCCGCAGTTGCAGCAGCAGATCGAGGTTTTCAGCAAACAGCGAATCGTAATCGTTAAGCTTGAGCCCGAACAGCGGAAAAGCCTCCGTAAACGATCCCCGGCCCACGACCATCTCTGCACGCCCATTGGTAATCAAGTCCAACGTGGCAAAGTTCTGAAAGGCCCGCACCGGATCGATGGCGCTCAGCACCGTCACGGCACTTGTCAAGCGTATCTGCCGCGTCCGGGCGGCCGCTGCAGCCAACACCACCGCCGGCGCGGAGTCAAGGAAGTCGCGTCGATGGTGCTCACCCACGCCAAATACAGCGAGCCCCACCTCATCGGCAAACGCGATGCGATCCAAAAATTCGCGCATGGTGTCCGCAGCCGTGCGGGCGCTATCGAAACGGCTGTCCGGGTCCGCTGTCAGGTTCGATGCGATGAAGCTGTCAATCCCTATTTGCACGCAAGTGTCCTCGTCCTGCAGACTCCTACCGGAAAGCCTGCGTGCGCATTCGATGTCGAACAGCCGCTATTCGCACCACATGCCGCAGGCACTCGGTTCACTCAAAGCTGTACGGCAGCATAAATCGCCCAATCTGAATCATCGACCGTTCCGCCGGCGGCCAGATGCGGAAGCTTTCCACGCGTCCGGGTTGTCCGATCGGCCGCGCGGAAACAGCGCCTCGTTCGGTGCCCGATGCGGCATCAAAAAAATGTACGAGTAGTCCACTTTCCTCGCGCTTCCACCCAATCACATACGATCCGGCTCCAAGCTCTAAACGGCCTGCAATCAAAATCGGAGACTGCACGAGAAAGAAGTGCGAGTACTTACCATCGGCCGCATAACCGGCCGTGATGAGCACCACCGCCGCCACGATGTGCCCCTTCTGATCAACAATCCCTGAGGCCGTCCGCATCTCCGTTTCAATCCGCTCTTTCCCCACAGGAGCCCGCGCCGGCAGCGCCTCTTCCAGTTCACGCATTGTTGCCGACCGCCACGCCGTCTTCGACTGCGGCACTGCAGCCGAGACGCCGATGCAAAGCCCAAGCATCAGGCCAAGAAACCACCTCACCATTTTTGGCAACATCCCAACATGTCGTTCCATGGCAAGCCTCACGGCAGGTGCACGATCCCGCGTTGCAACGCCACCACGGCCGCGTGCGTGCGGTCGCCCACGCCGAGCTTGCCTAGCAGGCTGTTCACATGCGACTTCACCGTTGCCTCCGAAATATGCAAGTCTGCCGCAATCTCCTTGTTGGCACGCCCCGCCACGATCCGCTCCAGCACACCCACTTCCCTGCCCGTCAACTCTTCGCGGCTCACCCGCTGCGCCAGCTTCTCCGCAATCGACGCGGGGATACACCCTCGGCCGGCATGCACGGAGCGAATGGTCTCAAACAGTTCCTGTGCCTCCATGCCCTTCAGCAGATACGCCTTTGCCCCTGCCTGCATCGCTCGAAAGATATCCTCGTCGCCGTCAAAGGTAGTCAACACCACAAACCGAGCGCCCGGCTGCCCGGCACGCAGCCGCACAATCGTCTCCACGCCGCCCATCTTCGGCATCTGCAGATCCATCAACGTCACATCCGGCTTGCACTCCGCAAAGAATCGCAGCGCTTCTACACCATCGCTCGCCGTGCCGACCACCTCAAGATCGGGGGCACTTGCCAGCAAAGCCGCTAATCCCTGCCGCACCAAATGATGATCCTCCACGATCATCACGCGAATCCTATTCACCATGTCGCCACGCCTTTCTTCACCGCGCTTTCCCCCGCTGCAAGCGGAACCGTGAGTGTCACACATGTCCCCTCGCCCGGCCTGCTTGTAATCGTAATTTCCGCGTGCAGGGTCGCCGCTCTTTCCCGCATGCCGCGAAGGCCATAGTGTCCATCGAGCTCCCTTGCACCGTCGTAAGTGAAGCCGCGACCATCATCGCGCACCGTCAATCTCAGCGTATCGCGATCGTATCGCAGCTCCACAAAGACCTGCTCCGCCGCGGCATGCCGGTCAATGTTCGATAAGCTCTCCTCCGCAATGCGCATGACCTCATCCTCCAAGCTCCCCGGCAACTTGCGAAACGCCCCACCGATCTTCAACCCCGGCGCCGCGTGCCTTTGTGCATAACGCTTCGCCGCCGACTGCAGACGAGCCGGCAGATCGTCCTCGGTCGTGTTGGCGCGCAAGTTCCATATACTTTGCCGTGCCGATTCCAGACCTTTTCTCACCAGCGAACGCGTCTCTTCCAGCTGCTGTGCCGCCTGCAATAGATGCTCACCCGTTACGAATTGTGAAATCAACTGCAACTGCAGGGACACACTCACAAAATCCTGCGCCAGCGTGTCGTGAATTTCCCGTGCCACACGAGTACGCTCCTGCAATACCAACGCGAAACGGTGCTCGATCCGTTGCACCCGCAAGCGCAACAGCAACAGCATGGCAGCCGCGATTGTGAACGCCAGCAGCGCGTAAAACCACAGCCGTTGATAAAACGGCGGCAACACCGCAAAACGAATCTCCGCGCCTGCCTCGTTCCAAACACCATCGTTGTTGGCCGCCAGCACACGAAATCTGTAGGCACGAGCCGGCAGGCTTGTGTAGTACGCCGTGCGCCGATTTTCCGCATCGATCCAATCCCGATCCAAACCCTCCAGCATGTACCGGTACCGCGTTCGGGACGGCATCGTATAAGTCAAGCCGACATAATCAAAGGTGTACCGCTGATGCTTCGCCGCTACCTGTATCTTTCCCATCAATGGTTGCGCGACGTCATCGACGGCAAACCGCTCAAGAGCAACGGGCGGCGGTAGTGAATTGTTCGCAAGATGCCCCGGCTCCGCAACGGCAATCCCCTTCCGTGTCGCAAACCAAAGCTCATTTTGTGTTGTTTGCGCGATGTACGGAAAGCCCTGCGGCAAAATCTCATCGGTAGGCATGCCATCCAACACACCGTACTGCTTCACTTTGACCGCACAGGGTTTGTGACCTCTCGCACACGCATCAAGCGCCGCCACCGGCACGCGCGACAAGCGATGATTCGCCAACACCCAAAGCTGGTTCTGCCCATCGACTGCCAGTGCACTCATCTCTCGCGGCAGCTCTGAAGCCTCAACTCGTCGAAATTTCTCACCGTTGAAATAGCTCAATCCTTGCCCGTGCACCCCCACCCAGAGCACGCCGGAAGCATCCTCCGCGAGCGCCGTAATGATCTCGCTCGCTCCTGGGCGTTCATCTGGAAAGGTGACAATTCTTCCATTGTGAATGCGTGACAAGCCTGCCGCGGTCGCGACCCAAAGCTCATCCTCTGCCGCGCTTGGCCCATGCCGCAACAGCAGCGAGCCGACAGCATCACTGCCTAAGCCATTGGCCTGCGTCAATACAGCAATTTTGCCCTTGGCAATCCTGCCTAAACCATACCGAGTACCCACCCACACCGTGCCACGCCGGTCCACCAAGACCGAACGTACAAAGTCATCCGGCAGCCCATCCGCTGCGCTGTATTTGCGCACGGCGCTACCCTGAATGTGATTCAAACCATCAGGCGTGCCGACCCACAAATCCCCCGCAAGCCCCGGCGCCATGGAAAGCACCACCGGACTGGTCAGCGCCGACGCAGGTACCGGCGTTTCCACTCTGTTATGCGAGATGCGCCGAACGCCATCATCGCGGGTGCCAAACCACATCGCGCCATCGCTCGCCTCGACCACACTCGAGAC
>CAXTNA010000075.1:11975-12239 GCA_964245535.1 uncultured Acidobacteriaceae bacterium
AACGCCGCAGCTTCACTCCGAAAGCTACGTGGCCGCAACACATGCAAGCCGGAAGTTTCCGTGCCCACCCAAATGTTGCCTTCGCGGTCCTCCAGAACGGACAGGACAGCCTCCGCTCGCAACGCATCGACACTTGTCACGTGCGCCGAACCTGCCGTCAGCGTAAACAGCCCACGATTGGTCCCCACCCAGGCCGTCCCTTGCCGGTCGACCGCGAGCGTTTCCAGGTGACTGCCCGGCAGCTCATGCCCCACACGCCAGGTC
>CAXTNA010000076.1:0-12161 GCA_964245535.1 uncultured Acidobacteriaceae bacterium
GTACATGAAGACTTCTGCCCAAACTCGGCTGGTAGCTGTGCTTCTGGCCGTGCTGACCCTTGCGGCCATTGCGCTCGCCATCGCGAATCTCGCCCAGGAGACCGGCTTCGAGACGCCAACCGATGGCGTCACCTGGACCGAAACCACGGGCGGCCTCCGCGCCGTCATTGTTCCCGCCGATACCCCCGCCGCCCGTGCCGGCATCCACACCGGCGACGTGCTCACCGCCATCAACGAGACGCCCACCCCGCGGCTGGCACCCGCGGAACGCGCAATCGATCAGAGCGGCGTTTGGTCCCACGCCACCTACACCCTCTTGCGATCTGCTTCCGGCCCGCCCGCCGCCGCTCATGCCGCGCAACTTGAAATCGGGGTCTATCTCGAACCTGCGGATCGCACGGATTTTCAGCTCCTCCGGGTCATCGCGCTGGTGTACCTTGCCATCGGCTTGTATGTACTCTTCCGGCGCTGGACCGCGCCGCAATCCACACACTTTTTCGTCTTCTGTCTAACCTCGTTCATCCTGTACGGCTTCCACTACACCGGCGTCTTTGATGCGCTGGACCGCGTGATCCTCACCGGCAATATCGTTGCACGTGCCCTGCAACCGGCGCTGTTTCTCCACTTTGCACTCAGCTTCACAGGCGGTTCTCCCCGCTCCCGTTACCGCCGCTGGCTGTATCTAGCCGCCTACCTGCCGGGCGCGGCCCTGGTGTGGTTGCGTTACCGTTCGTTAACGCACTGGTCCGTCACAGGCCTGCTCATGCATCGGCTTGACCAGATCGACTTCACCTATCTGGCACTCTTTTATGTCCTCGCCGCCGCGGTCTTCTGGATACGCTACCGGAAGGAAGCGCAACCCCTCGAACGCCAGCAGCTCAAGTGGCTTTCCCGCGGCACCCTGCTCACCATTACGCCCTTCACAGTCCTTTACGTCGTCCCGTTCCTGGCGGACTGGAATGTCCCGGCATTTCTTAGCAAGGTTGCGGTCATTTCCTTGCTTCTGCTGCCGCTTACCTTCAGCTGGGCCATCGTTCGCTATCGCCTCATGGACGTAGACCTCATCTTCAAGCGCGGCGTGGCCTATACCCTGGCCACCGCCGCCCTGGTGGGTCTCTACTTCAGCGTCATCGCCATCTCGGCCGAACTGGTGCACGAACACATCCAGCGCCTGCAGAACCTCCGTATCTGGGGCTTAATGATCGCGGTCATCGTCACCGGCCTCGTCTTCGATCCCTTAAAGCGTGCCATTCAAGGACGGGTCGACCGGCTATTCGATCAAAAACGGGTCAACTACCGTGAAACGCTCATCGACTTTGGACGCCAGCTCAACGCGCAGACCGATCTAAATACTCTGGTCAACTCCGTCGTCGAGCGCCTGCATGGCACCCTGCTGGTAACCCGCGTGGCCGTCTTCCTCGCGGATGAGGGCTATTCCGTGCGACGGCCGCGTTTCACCCTTGTTGCCTCGTATGGTCTCGCGCCCTCGGTGAACGACACCCCGCTCGATCTTGGTTTTCTTTCCTCCGCCCCCGGCGAGCCTTCCTCGCATCTCTTCTTCGAAACCCCGCAATCCGTTCTCCGCCTACCCGAACCGCAGCGCGCCGCCGCCGCCACGCTCGACCTGAACTACTTCGTTCCTTGCCGTGCCGCTCGCTACGAGGGCGGCGGCCAGGGCACCGTAGCCATGCTCGGTCTCGGGCGCACCCGCGACGGTGATTTCCTTTCCAGCGAAGACATGGAACTGCTGGAGTCACTTGCCGGTTATATCGGCATCGCGATCCAGAACGCCCAGCTCTACCGGCGCTTGGAGCAAAAAATCCTCGACTTCGAACGCTTGCGTGACTTCAATGAAAATATCGTCGAGTCCATCAACGTCGGCGTCTTCGCGCTCGATCCGGAAGACCGCATCGAAAGCTGGAATGCGCAGATGGAGGCCATGCACGGCACCCCGCGCAGCGAAGCCCTGCGCCGTCCCGTACGCTCCGTCTTCTCGCCTGAGTTCGCCGACGAACTCGACCATCTGCGCAGCGAACACGGCGTGCACACGCTATACAAGTTCCGCCTACCGTTACCGGACGGCGAACTGCGTACCGCCAACATCACCGTTGCGCCCCTGCTAAACCGCGAACTCGAAGATGTTGGCCGCATTGTCATCGTCGACGACATCTCCGACCGTGTCAGCATGGAAGCCCAGCTTACGCAGGCGGAAAAGCTCTCCTCCATCGGCTTGCTGGCTGCCGGCGTTGCGCACGAAGTCAACACACCGCTGGCGGTCATTTCGAGCTACACGCAAATGTTGGGCAAACAGCTGCGGCTGGACGAGGGTGCCCAATCCAGGCTCGGCCCAGTGATTGAGAAGATCACGCAACAAACCTTCCGTGCTTCTGAAATCGTGAACGGCCTGCTCAATTTTTCCAGGATGGGAACCGTCGAGTTCGCGCGCATCGATCTCAATCAGGTGGTCCGCGAGACGGTTCTCCTCCTCGAGCACCAGATGCGCTCCTCGGGCGTAGCCGTTGCGGTTGAACTGGAACCCGATCTGCCGGCCATCTCCGGTAACCGCGGCAAACTACAGCAGGTGCTGGTAAACCTCATGCTGAACGCCAAAGATGCGCTTGCCGAATGCCCCGAGGCCCGCATCACCTTGGAAACCCGGTGTTCCGCCCAGCAAATCGAGTTGCGCGTCACGGATACGGGCATCGGCATGCCGCCCGACGTGCTGCGCAAAATTTACGACCCGTTCTTCACCACAAAGGTGCACGTCAAAGAAGGGCAGCGCAAAGGCACCGGTCTGGGCCTCGCGGTCTCCTACGGCATCATGCAGGAGCACAGCGGCACCGTGGAGGCGACCAGCGAAGTCGGCCAGGGCACCACCTTCCGACTGCTCTTTCCCGCTCTCGACCCGCCCCGCATCCCCACGTCGCGGGACGCCACGACTCGCAGCACTCTTCCTGCGGTGACGTCTCAGGAAGAAGGAACAATTGTCCATGCCTGAGCTTCTCTCCCCAGCGTCAATCCCAGCACCGGTCCCAGCACCGATCCCAACGCCGAGCGCCTCCCCGGAAGACCCACGCGGTACTCCTGCGAGCAGCCTGCGCATCCTCATCATCGACGATGAAGCCGGTATCCGCGATTCCCTCGAAACGCTGCTCACGCTCGAGGGCTTTCAGGTAGACCTCACCGTCGATGGCCGCTCCGGTCTCGATGCCCTGACCCGCTCCCCGTATGATCTCCTTCTGCTCGATCTGGCCCTGCCCGGGGAAAGCGGCATCGATCTGCTGCCACGCATTAAGGCCGTCGCTCCCACACTGCCGGTCATCATGATCACCGCTTATGGTACGGTCGGCAACGTCGTCGATGCGATCCAGGCCGGGGCTGCCAATTTCATCCAAAAACCCTGGGATAACGAGAAGCTGCTCGCCGACATCCGCGCCGCCATCGGACGCAGCCGTGCCGAGCAGGAGGTACTGCAGCTCAAACGGACGCTGAAGCAACGCTCCTCTTTCGAAAACATCGTCGGCAAAAGCGAACCGATGCTGCAGCTCTTCGAACTCGTGGAGCAGGTCGCCCCCAGCCGCTCCACCGTACTAATTCAAGGCGAAAGCGGCACCGGCAAAGAACTGATCGCGAAGGCTATTCACATCTATTCGCCTCGCAAGGATCGAGCGTTCATCCCGGTCAATACCGGTGCAGTCCCTTCGGAACTCCTGGAATCCACACTCTTCGGTCACGAACGCGGGGCCTTCACCTCCGCTGTCGCCGCCAAAAAAGGCCTCTTCGAGGTCGCTGACGGCGGCACGCTGTTTCTCGATGAAATCGGCACGATGACCATGGACATGCAGGCCAAGGTGCTGCGTGTCCTACAGGACCGCCGGTTCATGCACGTCGGCGGCACACAAGAGATCCAGGTAGACGTCCGCATCATCGCCGCGACGAACGTCAATCTGCAGCAAGCTGTCAAGGAAGGCCGCTTTCGCGAGGACCTGTTTTATCGGTTGAACGTAATCGCGTTGGAACTGCCGCCATTGCGCCAACGCAAGGTCGATATCCCGCTGATTGCAACGCACTTCCTCCGTCACTTTTCGCAGGAAAACGGCATGCCGCAACGGGAACTCTCCCTTGATGCCATGCGCATTCTGATGGATCACAGCTGGCCCGGCAATGTGCGCGAGCTCGAAAATGCCATGGAACGTGCGGTCGTTCTGTCGCGCGGCATCCAGATCACCCCGGACCTCCTGCCCGGACAGCTGCGTGGACAAAACTACTCCACCGCGCTGCTCGAAGAAAATACAAGCGCTTCCCTGTTCGACGTCATGGAAGAAATCGAACGCCGCATCATCGCAGACCGGCTGGAACGCTGCAATTGGAACCAGACCGAAGCCGCAGAATACTTCCGCATTCCCTTATCCACATTGAACCAAAAGATTAAACGGCTCAATGTCGAGGTGAAGCGGCGCCACCGGGAATAGCCGTAGCTACTCATCTGAAGACGTACAGCCGTATCAGTTTTATGTGTCCTACCGGAGAAAACATGCCTTGGCTGCTCTCGTGTAGGCGTAACTCTTGCTTTTCGGGCTGAAGGCCCGACAGATCATAGCCTGGGGCGAAGCCCCAGGGAAAAGCAAAAAAGAGAACGGAGGGCTGAAAGCCCGACGCAAAGGTCAGGGCTACCCCGATGTGAATGCTGTCGTCCCCATATTCCCAGACAACGGTGCAAGGTGCTTTCTTTTGTCATGCCCGAAGGGAATCTTCATCTCTAGCCCAAGTCGCAAACCGAGCCATTACGCTCAGGTCGAGAGACCATCATAACGGCAGGCGCCTGATCTATCGCCCGCTTCGGCCTTTTGTCGGCGCAGTTTTTGCAGCCTTCACCGGCACACCGCGCTTGTCGCCTGCAGCCTTGGGAGGAACAACCACAACAGGCCGGGCACTCCCTTTTGGAGACTCCGCCTGTGAGGCAGCTGTCTTGGATGCGGCAGCTATCTTGGATGCGGCAGCTTCCTTGGATGTGGCTGCTTCCTTCGCGCTGAGCTTCGCTACAGCCGTCTTGGAGGGCGCATCCGTCGCCTCTTTTTTCGCTGCCGCGTTCGCAGGCGCAGGTGCCGTCTTCAGCGCCGCGCCCTTTGTAGCTACGGCTTTGGCGGGCTGTGCCTTCGCCGGCTGCGGCTTCGCGATCACAACCACTTGCTGTGCAGCCGCTTTTCCCTTTATGGCCGGAATGGCTGCTTTCTCAGGGATTTTTCCCGCAGCTTTGCCCGATGTTTTCTCAACCAGGTCTGCCGTCCGCTTGGGAGCCGCTCCGCCCGCGACCGTTGAGGCAGCCGGGGCAGCCGCTTTCGCCGCTGTTTTCGCGGTCGCGCTCGCGTTGATAGGGGTGGCGATCCTTTCGTGTGCCGCGACCGGCGCAGGTGTAGGCTCGCCGGCTTCCTTTTTTGCCGTTGTTTTGAAGGGCGGCTTGGCAGGGATTCCGACCACCTTGGCGGATTTTGCCTTCGTTTGCGGCACAGCGACAGCGGCCGCAGGGGGCACTACGGCAGGTTCAGCGTCAGAGCTCTCCTGCCCTGCTTCATCGTCCGCATCCAAACTCGTATCCAGATCCGCGTCCAGATCCACATCCGTATCCGTATCCAGGTCTGTGTCTGAATCCTTATCCAGGGCCGCATCCAGCTCCGCATCGTCAACAGCAGCATCGATCTCCGGCAAAGCGACCTCCGGGATCTCCTCCGCAAGGTCATCCACTTCGTCCGTGTCCGGTTCCACCGCTTTTCCGGCGGCCTTCCGTGACCGGCTCCGGGTTGCCTTCGCGGGACGGCGTCTTGGCGCGGCCTGCTGTACCGGGGCGGGCGGCGAATACGGCTCAAGAAATGCCCGCGTTGCCTCCGTGGTGCTCAACTTTCCGTCAATCAGCGCAAAAAACAGCTCTTGCAACAGCTGCTCATAGCCCGGCATCTCTGGCGTGATGCGCATCTCCTGCATCAGCGCGTAGGGGATGCGCTGGCGCAGGGGCGGCCACTCATTCAGAAACAGCTTGAACTTCGATTGAATCGCGGTGCTGCGTGAGGTCGACGCCAACGCGAGCACCACCTCCGGCTCTGCCGCAAACAGCATCTTCCAGATCTCCGACGGAGACCCCGCATGTTTCCCGGTCAACTGCCCCGCGAGCTCCTTGCTGCGCGCTTCAAGGGTGTCCACCTGCTGCACAAACCCCTGCCGAGGGAAGCTCGCCTTCAGCGCCGCGAGCTCTTCCGAAGAAAGTTTGGCCGTGAGCAAGGGGAATAGTACCGGCGAAGGATCGGTATGGACCCCAATCTGCTCCATCTGCCCGGCAAGGTCGCGTACCCGTTCCATGCCGTCCTTATCGGCCTTTGCCGGGGTCCACGGCATATCCAACGCCGCTGCCCAGCCCTCCGCGCTTAAATGATCGAAAGCAAAAAGCACATCTTCTTCGTGAAACAGCTCCTCGGTCTCGTACCCCCGATCCCATGCCGCCAGACCGTCGATCGTGCCCTCTTCCTTGGCGTTTTGGTACCGCGTACCGGTCCGTTGCTCAAAGGTCCAGCCCAGCCGTGCACTCAGGCGGGCCGCGCGCAGCAGCAGCGCCGGTTGCTCAATAAAGCCATAAGCAGAAACCAGCCGCAGCTCATGGTTTTCCATGTCGGCGATGCCGTTCAACGGGTCCAGCAGCAAACCATACGACCCCTCGTTCAGCGAAATAGCCATCGCGTTCGCCGTGAAGTCGCGCCGGCGCAGATCATCCAGAATCGGTGCCGATCGCGTCTCCGGTTGACCGGGCTTGGGATAGGTCACCGTCAGCGTCGGGCCGACCTCCACCCGAACACCCCCGGGAAACAGGAGGTATACCGAAGCCAAAACAGGATTGCGCCCCGCCACGACCGCCCCGCCCTGCTCCAGGTCCGTTACCAGTTCCGCAACGTCACCCTGCACCGCAAAATCTAGATCACGTACAGGCGCGCCGCTGCTCAGATCGCGCACAGCCCCGCCCACTAGAAAAACGGGCATCGTACGGGCACGAGCGGCCTCGCGCACCGCCTCGGCAGCGCGACGCTGTGCTTGCGTTAACCGGTTCTGCAAAAGATAAAGGTAATCGGCCATGAGGAAGAACAATCGCGGTCTGCTGTTCCCGCATGCACCTAAACGCTTGAGTAATGTTACGTTTACAGGCTTGTGGCGACCCAGTCCGACGTCTGATTTTACACGATCTGAGGCAGATGAGGCAGAAAATTGCACCTGCCCTGTAGCATCGGCAGCGCCGCCCCGGAGTGCCATGCATGCCATGCCACACATTTGCGTGCGCTTTCGGCAAGTCTGCCGCTGAATCTCCCGCCTATAATGCCTCTATGACGCTGGGCGAGTTGGCCGACCGGCTCGGCGCAGAGTTGACTCCGGGATTGTCCCCGGAGACACGCCGCATCGCCGACTGCGCTACTCGGCCCGTCTCCGGCGTTGCCGGCATCGAAACCGCCGGCCCCGGTGAGGTCGCCTTCGTCGCCAACCCCAAATACGCCGCGCTGGCGCGCCAAAGCCAGGCAGCCGCTGTCCTTGTGGAGCCGGATTTTCCCGCACTCGCCCTCCCCACCCTGCGCGTCCCGAACCCAAAGCTTGCCTTCACCCGCGCCGTCGCCCTCTTCCATCCGCCCGCCGCGTTTTCGCCGGGCATCCACCCGTCCGCCGTTGTCGATCCTTCGGCCCACATCGGTGCACGCGCCCACATCGGGCCTTACGCCGTCATCGGTGAGCGTTGCCGCCTCGGCGACGATGCCGTGGTGCTGGCCCATGTCGTTCTCTATCCGGATGTCATGATCGGTCACCGTTTTCTCGCGCACGCCCACGCCGTCGTGCGCGAGGGCTGCCGCTTGGGCGATGATGTCGTGCTTGGCAACGGCGCCGTCATCGGCGGCGACGGCTTCGGCTTCGCCCGCGAAAGCTCCGGCACCTGGGTGAAAACGCCGCATCCCCAGCCTGCCGTGCTAGAGGATCACGTCGAGGTACAGGCCAATGCCTGCATCGACCGCGCCGTCGTCGGAGAAACCCGCATCGGTCGGGGGACAAAAATCGACAACCTCGTCCAGGTCGGCCACGCCTCCACCATTGGACCCGATACCCTGCTCTGTGCTCAGGTCGGTCTCGCCGGTTCGACCCATGTCGGCAAAGGCGTCATCCTGGCAGGACAGGTCGGCGTTGCGGGGCATCTCACCATCGGCGACGGCGCCACGGCCACAGCGCAAACCGGCATCCCCTCCGATGTTGCCCCGGGCGCGATCGTCAGCGGGTATCCGGCCATGGAAAACCGCGCCTGGCTGCGCATGGTCGCTGCCATGCAACGCTTGCCGGGCCTGCTGCGACGGCTTCGCACGGAGGCTCAACAGTGACACAAGCAAGCGTCGTCGATGTGAAACCGTCAACTCCACCACAAAGCACAGGCAAACGGCATTCGCACGGTACCATCCTCGGCGCTGTGCTTGTCTCCCTGTCCCTGTGCTTTCTCCTCGGTTGCCACTCCAACTTCGTCGAAGCTACAGTGACCAACGCCACCGGGCAGTCAATCCGCCTTTTGGAGATCGACTACCCCAGCGCCAGCTTTGGAACCCAGGATCTGGCCGCAGGCGCCGACTTCCATTATCGCTTCAAGATACTCGGCGACGGCCCGGCAAAATTGATCTGGACCGATGCGCAAGAGAAAGAACACACCGTGCCGGGACCGGCACTGCATGAGGGCCAGGAAGGCGCCATGCGCATCCGCATCGATCCGGCGACGGCAGACTGGCATCTCGACCTGCA
Organism: uncultured Acidobacteriaceae bacterium; assembly: GCA_964245535.1. Taxonomy (GTDB): domain Bacteria; phylum Acidobacteriota; class Terriglobia; order Terriglobales; family Acidobacteriaceae; genus Granulicella. The sequence goes on from CAXTNA010000076.1 coordinate 8,803, forward strand.
TAGCAAATAGAACACGCCTTGCTTACACAAACTTAACTCTCGCCAGTGAAACGCCCGCCCTCCGGACGGCCGTCTGCGGTCTGCTGCGCCGGAACACCTGCGCTGCCGCTCTGCCCACGCCGCTTCCGCTCGTCGGCAACATTGGCCTTCACGATCGCAGCCACGACACCCAGGGACAACATGGCAATCAGAAGGAAAGTAATCATGAACTGCTTCTCACAAGCTTTCTCGCTTGACTATAGTGATGTCATCGACAGTTGTGTCATCTCGACCGTTGTGCCATCTCAACCGTTGTGCCATCTCAACCGTTGTGTCATCTCCACCGTTGTGTAATCTCCACCGTTGTGTCATCTCGACCGTTGTGTCATCTCGACCGAAGCAGACGGTCTTATCGTCTGCGCAGTGGAGAGACCTGCAGTTTACTCGCACCGGAACTATATCCGAGGCAGAACGGCTCTAGGGAAACTCTGATTGATTCAGACATACGGAAGGGTACGGCTTCAGCCGTGCCGCAATAGGCCCTACTCAAAGCGGCTTCAGCCGCTGAGGTACGCTTTCCGTTCAATCCTCCCGCTCTTCGGGCCGAAGATCCGACACATTAAAGCCTGGGGCGAAGCAACAGATTGCAGACCATTCGGTAGACGGCTGAAGGCCCGACACAAAGCTCAGGGCTACGCCAAACGCATCACGGCGAATCGCTCCGGTACATGCCACGGCTCCGCTTCCAGTAGACTCGGCTGGTGCAAGGCATGTTCATCAGCTTCGAAGGGCTCGACGGTTCCGGAAAAACCACCCAGCTCCGCTCCCTGGCAGCCTCGCTCACCGCCGCGGGCAAACCTGTCGTCACGCTCCGGCAACCCGGCGGCACGGTTCTGGGCGACCGCATCCGGGAACTGCTGCTCGACTCCCGCAGCGACGCCACCGTAGGCGGCATCGCTCCCGAAACCGAAATGGCGCTCATGTTCGCCGATCGCGCACAGTCACTCGCGCAGATCATCCGTCCGGCACTTGCGGAAGGCGCCATCGTCCTTTGTGACCGGTACACCGACTCCTCCGAGGCGTACCAGGGCGCCGGGCGCCAACTCGGCGCCGAGCGCATCCGGCAAATGCACACCGCCGTTTGCCATGCCCAGCAGCCCGATCTCACCATCCTTCTGCTGCCGCCGTTGGCGTCCTCCCTTTTCCGCGCACGCCGTCGCAACCGCCGTCACGCCGCGGTACACGGCAACGACGAAAACCGCTTCGAGCGCGAAGACGATGCCTTCTACGGTCGCGTCTACGCCCAATACGAAGAGATTGCCCGGCGCGAACCGGCGCGCGTGCTCGCCATCCGGGAAGAGGCTTCCATCGAGTCCATCGCCGCGCGCCTTCTTTCCGCCGTGCTGCACCGACTTCATGAGCGCCGCGGTTCCAACCCTGTCTAAGCGCGAAACCAGGCGTCCTATCGAAAGCATGCATTCCCTTTCCCGTGACTACATCGGTGACAGCACCAAAGGCGAGTGGCGGCTGCCGCCCGGCCTTCGTCGCTCACTGTATCGCTACATTCAGCGTCCCTGGTTGAACTTCGGCGATCCCATTCCGCTCTTCACCCACCTGGAAAAAACCTTCGGCCGCATCGCGCACTACCGCTTCCTCGGCATGCTCATCGTCTTCGTCAACGATCCGGACTGGATCGGCGAGATCCTCATCAATCAGGCGCAAAGCTTCGTCAAAGAGCGCACCCTGCAACGCATGAAGATCCTGTTGGGCGAAGGTCTCATCACCTCGGACGACCCCATCCACATGCGGCAGCGCAAGCTCGCCGCGCCGGCCTTTCACCGTCAGCGCATCGCCGGGTACGCAGGCGAAATCGTGCGCAGCGCCGAAAAACAGATCGAATCCTGGCAAAACGGCACGACAATCGACATCGGCAACGAAATGATGCGTCTCAGCCTCCGCATCGTCGCCCGCACCCTCTTCGACAGCGAGGTCGGTCCCGATGCGCTTTCCGTCGTCGACGAGGTGAACACGATCATGGATATGTACAACTTCCTGGTCGTCTTTCCCAATATCGAACTCTTCCTGAACTGGCCGTTGCCGTACGTGAGCCGCTTTCGCAAATCGCGCCAACGCCTCGACGCCGTCGTGAACCGCATGATCGCCACCCGCCGCGCGCTGCCTCTGGAAGAACTCGAAAATCGCGGCGATCTGCTTTCCATGCTGGTCGCGTCGCGCTATGAAGCCACAGAAGCCGGAGAAACAGGAGAAGCTGCCGGGGTCGTCGGCATGTCCGATACGCAGGTGCGCGACGAGGTGCTGACTATCTTCCTGGCGGGCTACGAAACCGTCGCCAACGCCCTCACCTGGACCTGGTATCTGCTCAGCGAAAACCCCGAAGCCGCCGCCCGCATGTACAACGAGGTCGACACCGTGCTCGGCAACCGTACCGCCACGCTGGCCGACCTGCCGAACCTGCGCTACACCGAAATGGTCTTCGCCGAATCCATGCGGCTCTTCCCGCCGGCCTGGGCCATGGGCCGCAAATCCACCGCGCCCGTCGAACTCGGCCCCTATCGCTTTCCGCCCGGCGTTAACTTCTTCTTCAGCCAATACGTCATCCAGCGCTCCCCCACATTCTGGGACGAACCCGAGGTCTTCCGCCCCGAACGCCACACCCCGGAAAACAAAGCCGCCCGCCCGCGTTTCACGTACTTTCCCTTTGGCGGCGGCCGACGCCAATGCATCGGCGAAAGCTTTGCCTGGATGGAAGGCGTACTCTCGCTCGCCACCATCGCCCAGCGCTGGCGTTTAGAGCTCCTGCCCGGCCAAACTATCATTCCGCAAGCCAAAATCTCGCTGCGCCCCAAGTACCCCATGCAGATGCACCTGGTCGCCCGCACCGGAATCGCATCCGCCTAGGGCGTATCAATATACAGGTATGCGTAATGGAAACGTGTCATCTCGACCGAGCGCAGCGAGTGGAGAGACCCCTGTATTTCAGAGGCTACGACGATCTTTTCGGTTCGACTGCACGAACTACAGAGATCTCTTTACTCGTCGCACTCCGTCGAGGTGAACACTCGACGGATGCATACCTGTATGTCGATACCCTAGGCAGAAGCTGTCGTAGGCTAACGAAGTGTCCTTTCCCGGGAACAAGGCACCCGTCAACGACTTGCGCGCCGCCATCGCCGTCGGACGGTTGCCCCACGCGCTCATCCTCGCCGGGCCTGTAGGAAGCGGCAAATACACGTTAGCCCTGCTGCTCACGTTGGCGCTTCAATGCGAGCATCAGCCGCGCGAGTCCGCCGAGGACGGCCGCGCCCTGGCCGGCTTCTGCGGCTCGTGCCGCAACTGCACCCGCATCGTCGCGTCCGCTG
>CAXTNA010000077.1:0-6578 GCA_964245535.1 uncultured Acidobacteriaceae bacterium
GGTTGTCGAGGTCGTGGTGATCGGTAGCCCGGCAACGGTCTGAGCCGAAGCAGGCCCGACGGCTTCGGAAAAGTCCACGCCCGTGCCGGTGAGCTGAGAGGAGACCAAGGCTCCGGAGACGCTGGCGTTGGCGACCAAGCCGAGGTTCAGCGTGCCGGTGCGAGTGCCGGTGGCGTCTGGTTTGAAGATCACCGTCACCGTGCAGCTGCTGTGCGCGGCCAGTGCGGCAGCACAGGTGGAGGTTGTGGTGAAGTCGACGGTGGCGGCCGGGGTGGCTAACGGAAGCGTCGCCGCAGTCACATTACTCACCGTGATGGTCTGCGAAGCCGAGGCGCCCACATCCACCTTGCCGAAGGTGAGACTGCTGTTGGAGACTGTTAGCGGCGAAATGCCGGTACCGGAGAGGGAGGCCGTGGATGAGCCTGTGTTGGCCACGACGGTCAGCGTGCCGGTGCGGACGCCCAACGCGGTTGGCGCAAAGTCGACATCGAGCTCGCAACTGGCGCCCACCGAGACATTTGTGCAGGTATTCGTTGTCAGTTTGAAGTCGCCGGTCATTGTGGCGGTGCTGACCGTTGCAGGGAAAAAGGTGTTGTTGGTCCAGAAGAAGCGCTGAACTCCGGTGGTTGAGCCAACCGGCTCTGTGCCGAAATCGAAAGGCGAGGGCGCCAACGTGGGGGCGGTTCCGTCGCCGGTAAGGTCGAAGAGGCTGAACTCGAGCAGCTTTTCCTGGGCGGTCATGGCGCCAGGGGCGCACTCAGCTGGAAATTTGTACGACCGGGAACCGCCCACCGGATTTTCCACGTGATATTCGTTGAACAACACGCGTCCACACGCTTTCGTGGAAGAGGCGACCGGCGTATCGAAGGTGAACTGCATGATGGGGTTGCCGTAAGCGGCGTTGTTCAGCGTGAGCCAGCTTTGGGTCGGCGCAACAACCCCGCTCAGGTCATGCCGCACAGTCGTCAGCAGCACCTGACCGGGCGTTGTGGTGGCACCCACGATACCAAGCCACTGGGAGAGCGTTTGACCCTGCGCGAAGCTCGTGTCGACAGTCGCAAGACCGTCCGGTGGCGTCCGGGAGGCCGGCGTCCAGTTCACGACCGTGTTGAACGGCGGATTCTCGTAGAGCCAATCGTAGCTGAAGTGGCTCGCATACACACGCCCGCCGCTGTTGGCGAACTGCACGAGGTTGGTCAGCGCTCCGGCATTTTTCTGATAGGCAGCACCCTCACAAGGTAGCATCAGCACGTCATAGGCGCTCAGCGTCCCCTGGTTGTCGAGCAGGGTATCGGCTGCGGTGGTCTGGGAGTCGAGGACGGCGCCGGGACTGTTGGTTGCCGTGAACAGGTTGATGCGACCCGAACCGTTCCCATCCGTGAACTCTGTATCGGCGACGCCAACCTTTCGCAGAACGCACTCCACAGAATCGGCCGAGCCGGTCACCACGGCAATCTTGGGGATGTCGCCTTCGCCCTGATTTTGTGGAAAGCGGGTGGAAAACGCTGTATTGCCGCAGGATGCCGTAGAGGGAACGACCACCTGACGCCGCCACCGGCCGGATTGGACCACCAAGGGAATGTTGTTGCCGACGGGAACATTGGCGAGTGTAAAAGTTCCATCCACGGCCGTGGTCGTGCCCACCAGGGGTGACCCCGAGGGCGGTTGGCCGGCCACCGCACAGCTCACGCCGGGGGTAAAGGGAGCTACCGCCGCATTAGGGATGTAGACGAGGACACCGGGCAGGGGATCTGTCCCATTTGGGGCATAGACAACACCGCTGATCGTGGAGGTTGCGCCACCGGCGCAGCTTACCTGCTGCAGACAAAGTCCGGTGCAGGCCTGCGCTGCTGCTTGTGCAGCCGAACCAACGGCGAGAACTAAGAAAAGAATGAGCGCGAAACGGGAGCGCATTGGAGTTGCCCCAAAAGTTGCATTGCTACTGTGTGGATGATCATGGCACAACAGAGAGACAACACGCACGGGCAAAACGACGCATTCTGCAAGGAAAGAGAGGAGAGTTGCGAAAATCCCGCTTTTCTTCCCAAAACGGGAAAAGTTGGTCAAGTTTCGATCAACTTGCTGACAAAACGTCACGGTGGCTTTAGCGTGCTAAAGGAGAGGATACTGTGACATGCGCCTGCGCTGGTTTTCCTTTCGCTATCTACTGTGTCAGCGAGGGGCAGGGTTGCTCCTCGCGGCGGCCGCATTGGCTGGCGGCACGTTCCCAACGCGGCAGTTGAATGCGCAGCAGCCGAATATGGGGCAGGCCGCGCCAAGTGCCGTTACAGCTTCGCCGGCCCCCGGGCAGTTGCCAAAGCCGGGCGCGCCGGCTCCGGCTCAAGCTCCCGCAACCGCTGCGCCCGGTGCAGGATCCACGCCGTTCAACACCATTCGTACGAACGTACGATTGGTGATTCTCGATCTGGTCGTCACCGACCGGCAGGGAAACGCCGTAACCACGCTGACTCGCGACGATTTCTATGTGCAAGAGGATGGTGTTGAGCAAACGGTGCGGAACTTCGATCCGCCTGGAAAGTACACGCCATCCGCGACTGGGATGATCCATTCGACCGCGGACCTGGATCAACAAGCGCCGCGGGCGCCGGTCAACATCGTGCTCCTCGATGAGTTCAACACACGCTTTGAGGACATGGCATTTGCCCGATATTCCTTGAAGAAGTGGTTGGAAAGGCAGCCCGACAGGCTCGACACACCCACGATGCTGGTCGCCGTCAGCCTGCAAAAATTCGATGTGCTCCATGATTACAGTCAGAACAAAGGCGAAATCCTGTCTGCACTGGATCACCATTTCGCAGCCTACCCCTGGCAGGCGCAGCAGTTCGCCTGGGTAGCGGAGCGTTATTCCACCGCGTTCTTCACGCTGCGCCGGGTGGCTGAGGCCACCACCGGCCATCCTGGCCACAAAAACATGATTTGGATTGGGCGCGGCTTTCCGAATATCAATCTGCAGCGCTTCGCGGTGGACGACCAAACGCGCGTCGGCACCGCTGTGCAGCAGACCGTGAACGAACTGCGCGACGCGCGCGTGACGCTGTACACTATCGATCCGGCCGGCCTTCAGGTGAACCCCGGCAGTTACGGGGAAGATGCTGCCCTTTTTGACCCCTTTGGCGGGGAACCGAACTTCCAAAAGCTCGCTACAGCCACTGGCGGCCGCAACCTGTACGGTCGCAATAATGTCGACGCCGAAATCGGCACTGCGATCCACGACGGCGCCAGTTTTTATACGCTCGCCTACCGGCCAACGAATGAAGTGCGGGATATAAACAAGTTCCGCAAAATCAAGGTCACGGTCGCAAACCGGCCCGACCTGACCGTGGTGACGCGGCAGGGGTACTTCGACGATCGCCGGCCGGCACGGCTCACGGCTGACAATCAGCTGAATCGCAAGCTCGCCTCCGAACTGGTTGGCGCAGAAACCAGCACGATGGTTTATGACGGTGTTCCAGTGACCCTAGCCATCACGAGCACACCCGGAAAATACAATCTCCACCTGCCTGGGCGCGGACTTGTATGGACGGAAGCGACGGATACTGAGCCGCGAAAAGCCAAGCTGATTTTGATGGTGACTACTTTCGACAAAAAAGGCAAAGTGCTGAAGACGGACACCCGTGCGATCGTTGTAAAAGCAACAGGACAGGTGTCGCCGACCGGTCGCCTGGACCGGGCGATCAGTATCGAGTATCAGGTGCCGCCCGACCCCAAGGCGGTGCGGGCACGCTTTGTGGTGCGCGTGGACGCGACCGGCCGCATGGGCACGGCCGATGCCGACCTGACACAACCGCCACCACAGACGGCGGTGACGCCAGTGACAATGCCCTCGTCCAGTCCGCAATAGCCAGAACGTCAAAGGTGTGCTGCACCTGACCCGAGCCGATCGCGGGGTGTTTAGGGTTTGAGCATCGCTTCGCCCTGCACGGTTTCACCACGCAAAAACCTTCCGATGTTGTCGTTTAGGAATTTGAGATCGGCGGGGCTTGCCCCGGCGCCGGCGGGATGGCCGTATAGCGACGGGATCGGTTTCAAGGTCACATGAGGGATGAACCGCGATTCGTAGCGCGCGTTCCCGACCGGAAAGTACAGATCGGTCATTGAGGGCATGTAGAGTACCGGCACTTTGATGGAGGCGAGCGCCTTTTTCGTGTCGCCGCCAAAGCCGGGCGTGGTGCCCACGTCATGTTTTTCCCAAGTGCGCATCTGCAGGATGAGGTTGTTGGCGTCGGCACCGGGAATAAAGCCGTTGCGGAAATGGTCGAGCACCTGATCGAGCGTGGCGTTCGGTTCGTCGGTCTTCCACAGCTCGTCGCGCCACCACTCCTGCGAATAAAGCCACCCGGCCCAAACCATGCCGAAGGCGGAGATGCCTTTGGCCGGCTCGGCGGTGTAATCCCCGTTGTTGAAGGTGTCATCGGCGGTGATGGCGGCAATCTGGCCTTCGTTGCGCGCGATGCCGTGCGGCCAGGTCCGGGCGGTGCCACTGGTGGCGACAATGCGGTCCATGAAGTCCGGATAGCTGACCGCCCACTGAAACGCCTGCTGCGCGCCCATCGAAAACCCCACCACGGCGCGAAGGTGCCGGATGCCGAGCTCTTCCGTCAGCAGCCGGTGCACGGCTTCGACGTTGTCCCGAATCGTCGTGACCGGAAAACGCGGTCCATGAAAGGGCTCGGGCGTGTTCGAGGGCGAGGAGGAACTGCCGTTTCCGAAGAGCTCGGTGGAGACCAGGAAAAGCTTGCCGGGATCGAGCGCACGGGTGTGCGGGCCTTCTGACGAGGCTCCATTTGCTCCGATCAGCCACTCGTACCCGCGGTACTTGGCCATGTAGTGCGAGGGCAGCAGGACGACGTTGTCTTTCGCTGCATTCAGCGTGCCGTAGGTGCCATACACGACATGCAACTCCGGAACGACTGCTCCGCTTTCGGTTTTGAAATGGTGCAATACGAAATCGTGCTTCACGGAAACAAGCGGCGTTGCCGGTTGTTGCGCACTCGCGCTCATAGAACCTGCCAAACACAGCAGAACGGTGAGATACCGAAGAAGAGATCGCATGAGGATGACGGTAGTGTAGCCCGTCTTGCCGCTGAAGGCGGTGGTGGTCGCTTAACGAGCCTTTGAATCTCACCTGAGCCAAAGGTGGTAGATGCGACCCCACTTTCGATCACATGGCGGCGACAGCGCGCTGCGATACTGAACCTACCAATCGGGCGTGACCACGTCCAGGGCAGCGCCGGCGGCTAAAAGTTTCGCTCTGACGAAGCGAAAACCCCGGGGTAGGAGCCCCGGGGCGTTTCTTTGGTCCGAAAGGTGGTGATTGCTTATGCGACCTGTAAGGGTCCGCATTGGTCGTGTTTCCTTTGAGATGCCCGGAGAATATTTCCCACTTCTCATCGGAACACTTGTGCTGGTGTTCGGTAAGCTGGCGCACATTGTGCTCCAGCTACTGGGTCACTGGTAATTCACCAACAGGCTGGGGTGGATGTCACCCGCCTCAGCCTTCTTTCACTATTTGATGCGGAGATTGACCCTATGTCAACAAATATCCGCAGGGGCCTTAACGCACACCACCCAACAGTTGTACAAAACGCCGGAAGCCTGCCTGCCGGGCAGCTGAGTTTGCGGCATTCGCATCAGGCGCTTCACCGGCACGCATAAAGCCATGACCGGCGCCGTCATAAATTACCGGCTCATAGGTCTTGCCCGCGGCCTTCATCTCGGCTTTGGTTTGGTCCACGGTGGAGGTGATGCGGGCATCATTTTCTGCATAGAACCCATACACGGGTGCGGAAATGGTCTTTAGCAGATCGGCCGAAGGCGGTGGGCCATAGAAGACGAATGCCGCACTGAGATCGTGCCGGTGCGTGGCAAAAAGGAAGCTTTTGCCGCCGCCCCAACAAAAGCCGCCGACGAAAAGCTTGCCCGACGCCGCAGGCAGGTGTTTGCCGTAGTCGGAGGCAGCGTCGAGGTCCGCCTGGACCTGTGGATCGGGCAGGGAAGAGACCGCGTGCACCACGGCACTTTGGTCCGGAAAAGCCGACGTGCCGCCCGGCGTCGCCGCAACGTAGGCTGCGCCGCCCTGGCCTGGCGCCATGTTCCTCTGGCTGTGGTCCATGCTGCTCATGGCGGGCGCGCTCGTGGCAGCACCTGCGGTTGGAGTCGCCGTTGCACCGGCTGCGGCGCTGACCGGACCGAGGCCGCTCAACAAATCCGGTTCCACGACGATGTAGCCTGCGCCGGCAACCTCATCGGCCATCTCACGCGCCCAGTCGCTCAGGCCGAAGATCTCATGGATCAGAACAACAACGGGCGCCTTGCCCTTGGTTTCGGGATAAACCACCCAGGCCTGCAGCGCGCGTCCGCTGGGCTCATGAATCGTCACGTACTCGCCATGCCTGGAGCTCTTGGCGAGATTTGCTTTGGCCCAGTCCTGGGCTGAGGCCCGGCTGGGGGAAACAATCGGACACAGGAACAAAAGGGCGGCGAGCGCGCCCGCGCGGGAACTCGGTTTGCAATTCATCGACGCGATCATAAATCCTAAGGTGTAAACGTTTGTATAC
>CAXTNA010000077.1:6588-12145 GCA_964245535.1 uncultured Acidobacteriaceae bacterium
GTACTCACCGTGTCGTGGGCTTTTCGCGAGGGCATCCTTCGCCCAATTCTGCCCATACGCGCCATGTTTGGCGACCATGGCGCAAATCGCCATCAAGGCAAGGGCACCCACACGAATTTTTTGTGTCTTTCGTTTCTGCTTCATAGGTTTGCCGGCTGCATGTTGCCCCGAGTCTAGCGCCGCAGACTATCGCGCGCAAGGGACATCCTGAACTCGCGTTCGAACACGGACCTATTTCGGACGGGACACATCCGGGTGTGCCGGCACGAGCCATAGGCCCGGACCCGCCGGCCGCCGCACCGTCATGCCCAGAGGCAAGGTGCCGACGAAGTCATAGAAATATAACTCGAACGTCTCCATATAATAAAAAAATGTCGCATAATAGTCGACGCAATCGCCGCCGAGCGCAATGACCGGTTCGTCGAGGCAAAGCTCGCCCAGGGGGGTCCAGGTCGCCGGCGGTTGCCGAAACCAGTGCGGGTAGATCATGACCACGCCGACGTGGTGCGCGTGAACGGTTGCGCTCATCCAGGCCGTTGACCGGTCGCGTTGCCGCGCCGCCTCCACTGAGGCAAGTCCCCACAGATCCAGCACATACATGCGCGGATCGTGACGATAGCTCACCAGCCCCAGATCATTGACAGCGACATTGCCTTCATAAAAATCCGTGACGAAGCGGTGCATCTGGTACTGCTGACGAAAGACCTGATTGGCACTGAGCGGTACCTCACGAAAGGCCTCCAAATACAGCGCCGCGCAGGCAAGCAGTCCAAGGACATACCATCCCAGCAGACCGCGGGGACGTCCATGCACAACCTCCAGTACCACAAGCGCGCTGAAAAAGGCGACGTACACCTCGTAGCGGTAGAACCAGTGAAAGCGCCCGATGAGCAGATGCAAGCCGGCCGCGGCGGCTGCGCCCGCAAGGGCAAACCGGGGTGCGCGCCCCCGTTCCTTCCAGGCCAGGCACGCGAGTGTAACGAAGAACACGGCAAGCAGGGTGCGGTGCGGATCGGATAACGTGTCGTACAGGCTGTCGTAAACCAGCAGGGCGCCGCGTTGGGAAAGCCCGTGGGCTCCGGCCACACGGCTTTTTACAAGCACGGAGGTGGGAATCGATGGCAGCCCAAGGTGGTGCAGAAACACCGAAAACAGCAGCAAAGGCAAGGCGCTCGCCGCGAGCAACGCCGCTGCTGTACGTTTTCGCCGCTGCCCGACCAGCGTGATGGCCAAAGCCAGCGAAATTCCAAGCGCTTCATACCGCACCAATGGTCCCATGGCCACGGCGGCGAGCACCCACCAGGAAATCGGCTTGCCACGCAGGCACGCCACGACCCCCCATGCGCCCGCACCGGCCAGCAGGACTTGTAAGGTATGTTCCATCCCCACAAAGGTCAGGCCGCAGAGGTTTCCAATAAACAGGAGCGCTAGGACCGACACGACGCGCCGCACGGCCTCCACCCGGCCCTGCGGATCGGCGTCGCCTGCATCCTCAGCAGAGGACGGTAACGGCCAGCGTGCTACCGTGAATCCAATCAGTGCAGCTGTTGCCATCCCGGCGAGCAGGTTGAGCGCCAAAGGCACGTACACCTGCCAGGAAAATCGCGCAAAGGGGGCCAGCAGCAGAGGCCAAAGCACGCTCGAGGACGGGGAAGAGAACTCCCCGGGATTGATCCCGTAGTGCCCTTGTGCGATGCCCTCGCTCAGAGCGAGATGAATGTACGGATCATCGAGCGCGTAGGTAAAGGTGCCGGCGTTCCACCAGCGGATCTCGCGAAACAGAAGATTGCACAGCAGCAGGTACGCCACGACGGCGAACCCGACGAGTAGCGAGGTCTGCAGACGTGGGTAAGAGATGGCATCGGCTGCGGACCGGCTCACCGCGTAAGCTTACCATCGGCCCGCGCGCGACCTGCACCGTCTTAACTGTCTAGCGGTCACGGTCGAGTAGACCGCCGACGATGCCGCCCAGCACCGCTGCCGTGCCTACCCCGCCCCCGATGCGGCTTCCACCGCCCTCGGATGCGAGATACGGCTGCAAAACGTGAGCCAGGTTTGCGAGCGGCAATGTCTGCAGCCAAACGCGGCCCGGGCCGGTGAGCGCGGCTAAAAAGATGCCGTCGCCGCCAAAGAACATGTTCCGGATGCCCTGAATGCGCGTGATGCCGAAGCTCACATTCGACTGAAAGGCCCCAACGTGGCCCGGGTGCACGCGCAGCGTTTCGCCCGGACGGAGATCGCGCACCACGACCTCGCCGCCCAATTCCAGCCAGGCCGTGCCCACACCGGGCACAATATGTCCGGGAATTTTGGTCGCAAAGGCGACCTCACCCGCATAGTCCTGAGCGCCATACTCGGTCATAAACAGGGAACCGCCGCCGGCCATGCGTTTGATCGCCCCGAAAAAGCCGCCCCCACCACCGAACTGCGTGTGAGTCGTCATCGCGATCGTCTGCGACATCCAGCTCAGCTCGCCTGCCTGCGAAATCACGCTTTCGCCCGGTTCGAGCAGCAATTCCAGCACCGGCATGGTCGATCCAACAATTCGGCTTTGCATGGGTAATCTTCCTTCTTCCGAACACGTCTAGTGGTGCGTGCTCTCGATCATCCTACGCGGGAAGCCGCGCTCCGGTTCCATTCGGGGCGTGGATTCTCACCGGCGCGACCGAGGCACGTTGTTGTTCTTGCCCAGCAAACTGCGCCTTCCGGAATGCTCCTGGTTCCGCGGCTGGCGTATGACCCCTTCCGCGTTGCGTGCGGCCGCCGCGCGGAACACCCAGCCCGGCAGCGGGTTAGCCGTATTGCTGTTTCGTTTGTACTTCCCGGATGCACCTGTAGTTTCATACGATCGTGTCGGAATCGGGGCGCCCATGAGCGCATCGCGTTGATCAATGACACCAACGCCCCTGACCACACCTTTCCAGTGACATACCCAGAGTTTCCTGAAAAGAGGCCCCATGTTTTTCTTCACACCACGCCCGCAAAGCCGCTTTCTTCTTTCCGCGCTTTCCGGCATCGTTTGCACCGTTCCCTTTGCTTCCACCCCGGCCCAGGCACAAACGGATGTGCTCACCTGGCATAATGACAACCTGCGCACAGGCCAGAACACGGCCGAAGCGATTCTTACCCCGGCCAACGTCAACAGCGCCCGTTTCGGCTTGCTGGCAAACGTGGTCGTCGACGGCAAAGTCGACGCGCAGCCGCTATATGTATCGGCGTTGGCGGTGAGCGGCAAAGGCACGCACAACGTGCTCATTGTCGCCACCGAGCATGACAGCGTGTATGCCGTGGACGCCGACAACGGCACCGTTTTGTGGCAGAAAAGCCTGCTCGGTGCCGGGGAAACCACCTCGGACGCTCGCAATTGTAATCAGGTGACGCCGGAGATCGGCATCACCGCGACGCCGGCCATCGACCGCCTGGCCGGCGCGCACGGCACGGTGTACCTCGTGGCGATGAGCAAGGATGCCTCGAGCAATTACTACCAACGCATCCACGCGCTCGACCTGTCCACCGGCGCGGAGCAGGCCAATAGTCCCACTGTAGTCAAGGCAACCTACCCCGGCACCGGCGACGGCAGCACCAACGGCACCGTGACCTTCGACCCGAAACAATACAAAGAGCGCCCCGGCCTGTTGCTCTCCAACGGCGTTCTCTATACCAGTTGGGGATCGCACTGCGACATCCGCCCCTACGGCGGCTGGTTGATGGCCTACAACCCCGCGACCCTGGCGCAAACGGCCGTGCTGGACTTTGTGCCCAACGGCAGTGACGCCGCCCCCTGGAATGCCGGTGCCGGCCCTGCCGCCGATCCCGCAGGCAATGTGTATCTTTCGCTTGGCAACGGCACCTTTGACACCACGCTGACGTTGCAGGGTTTTCCGAATCAGGGAGATTACGGCAACGCCCTGATCAAGGTCGCCCTTTCCGGAAATGCCCTTACGCCGGTCGACTACTGGACCATGTACAACTCCAATTCCGAATCGAACGTGGATACCGACCTCGGCTCCGGCGGGCTGATGCTGCTGCCCGATGGCACCGATGCGAGCGGCAAAACCCGGCAGTTGGTTGTAGCTGCTGGGAAGGACACGAATATCTACGTCGCCGACCGCAACAACATGGGCCACTTCAACCCCAATAACAACTCCACGCTCTACGAGGAGCTCGCGGGCGCGCTGCCCGGCGGCGAGTGGTCAAGCCCGGCGTATTTCAACGCGCATGTGTATTACGGCTCCGTCGGACAAAACCTGCGCTCCTTCAACGTGAGCGCCGCGAAGCTGGTTGCCGCCCCGGTGCAAACCACCGCGACTACCTTTGGCTACCCCGGCACCACGCCAAGCGTGTCGGCCTACAACAGCACCAACGGCATCGTATGGGCGACAGAAAACACCGCCCCTGCCGTCCTGCACGCTTATGATGCCAACAATCTCAGCACGGAGTTTTACAACAGCACCCAGGCTGCAAATAGCCGCGACCAGTTCGGTGCCGGCAACAAGTTCATCGCACCCACGATCGCCAACGGCAAGGTCTACGTGGGTACCCAGAACAGCGTAGGCATCTTCGGCTTCGTGCGGCAGCAAACGCCAATCCTGGCCGATGGTGACTACACGCTGACCAATGGATTCAGCAATCTGGTGCTTGACGATCCGGGACGGTCCACCGCCTCGGGTACGGCCATGTACCAATGGACTGCCAACGGCGGGTCGAACCAGGAGTGGTTCTTCTCCTTCAACGGTCAGGGCTATTACACAATCCAGAACGTCTCCAGCGGCCTGTTCCTTACGGACGCGAACGGCACCGCAACCCCCGGCATTTCGCTGCAACAGGGCACGCCGACGAACAACACCGCCCAACTCTGGTCGCTTACGCGTAGCGGGACCAATTACATCCTCCGCAATGCCGCCACGGGTCTCGTCATGGACGATAGCGGTTTCAATCCCAACCCCGGCCCCAGCGTCATTCTGTGGACCGCGAACGGAGGATCGAACCAAAGCTGGAAGATTCAGTAAATCTCTCAGCGCAAATAGGAAAGGGGCAGTTCCGCAACACGGAACTGCCCCCTCTTTTATCTGTTGTGCCGAACGGGTGCATTGCAGAAGCGACGCATCTAAATCCTTTGAATCTTCTGAGACTTCGCAAGCGACACAACACAACAACACAGGGGCATTGAGGGACACCATGGCAGATATTCAAACGCAGGACCAGACTAACGAAGCCAACAAACACCAGACTGCCGAGACCAACGACGCCAAAGGGGAGATGACCGGCGACCGAGGCGACGCCAAGGCCGACGCCTCGGGCTATCGCGGCAACAATCCCGGCACGGCCGGCTCGGGTGAAACGCATGTCACCTCCGGCACCCCGGAAAACGCCCTCGGCCAGCTCAACGGCTCCGCCCCTGGAGAAACGGGAACGACCCCCGGCTCCAACGCGAAGTGAACTTCTGCGTACAAGAGCGGATCCGGTAGTTGCGCATGGCGAGGTGACGGTAAAATCAGCCATGCGGGCCTATAGCTCAATTGGTTAGAGCAGCGGACTCATAATCCGTTGGTTCCAG
>CAXTNA010000078.1:0-11979 GCA_964245535.1 uncultured Acidobacteriaceae bacterium
TCATGGACATGCTCGCGCCGCAGGGGCCGGTCTACCAGGCCGGCACGCTCAGCGGCAATCCGCTCGCCATGGCCGCCGGCATTGCGACGATCCGCCATCTGCTGCAGCATGCCGAAGAGGTCTACCCAAAGCTCGAACAAACCACCGCCGCCATGGCCGACGGGGTTGCCCGCATTGCCGCCGAGATGGGCATTCCGCTGGTCACCAACCGCGTCGGCAGCATGTTCACCTGGTTCTTTACGGGCCAACCTGTGAACGATTTCAGGGGGGCCAGCACCTCAGACACAGCCGCCTTTGGCCGCTTCCACCGCGCCATGCTGGAGCGCGGTACCTGGCTGCCGCCCAGCCAATACGAAGCCGCTTTCGTCTCTGCCGCGCATGGGGAGCGCGAAGTCCAAGCTATCCTGGCTGCGGCGCGCGCGTCACTCCCCGAAGCGGTAGCTTAACGAGCCGTTCGTGGGATTGCCGGTCGTTTCGCGGAGTCGCTACAAAGGCGGCCATGCAAATGACCTACCTTTCCCTACAGTGTCCTGTGGAACGCCACCAACAGCAGCTTGTGCTGCGCATTCCTTTGTCGGCCGGCGGCGATCAATTACAGCGCGTCGTGCCTGCTCTCGCCTTTATCGAAGAAAATGATCTCGTAGTGCCGCTTCCCGAGTGGCTTGCCATACGCATGCGTCTGGGCGAGGGGTCGGCGGTGCATGTGGATGAGCGCTGGGGCAAGCTGAACATCGCGCGGCTACAGTGATTGCTCCGTGCGACAGAGCGCGGCGCCCCTGAAGTTGGTTACGCCGAAGGCGGCGACGTTAACGAACCGGGCGTAGCTCCCGGTTTCGGCTCCATCCACAGTCTTCCCGCGATCAGCAGCACGACCAGCAGCGCCGTGCACAGCGCAAATACGCGGCGCACACTGGTGACTTCGACCAGAAAGCCCGACAGCAGCAAGCCGCCAATCTGTGCCGTAAAGATCGCCGACATGACCGTGGAGCCGACGCGACCCATCAATGCCGGTGGGGTTTCCTGCTGCATCAGCGTTTGCGAGGGCACAATGATGCCTGCCGCGGAAAAGCCCACCAGAAAGCAGCCAACCATGGCTGAAGCCACGTGCGCCACGGCCGCCATCAGCAGCGTCCCCAGCGCGATGCCGCCCAGCCCGAGATACACCAGCGTCGTTTCCTTGGCGCGTTTTCCAAACAGGTTCAGCGAATTCACGCCGATCAGCAGGCCGAAGCCGATCATGGCGCTGGTGATGCCGAACGTGCGCGTTGAAGCGTGGAGAATATCGCGCACATACACCGCGATCAACGGGCCGAAGCAGCCCATCACGAACATGCCCGCAGCCAGTGCGACGATGACAAACAGCAGCGCCGCATGGTGCACGAGGAAGCTGATGCCGGTCTGCATATCCGACCAGACGCGCGCGATGCCGGTGGTTTCTTTGTCAGCGGCCGGTGCATGGATGCCAGCGGGCGCTGTGGCCGCAGGCGTTGCTGTGAGCGCAATGGAAGCGAGGAACGAGGCGCTCAGCAGGAACGAGACGCAATCGATGAGGTAGCAGCTCTGCGCGCCAAGATTGGCGACCAGAAACGCCGCCGCAGACGGCCCAATGATCCGCATGATGAAAAATGCCTGCTGCAAAAGCGCGTTCGCCGAACGCAGCCCATGAAACGGCACAAGGGACCGAATGGCCACGCCCTGCGCCGGCGAAAAAAAGCTGGACACGACGCTGATAGCCGCCAGCACGGAATAAAAGCCCCACACCGTATGCACGCGCAGCAAAAGCAGGCAAAGGCAGGCGCGCAGGAGATCGCTCGCGACCATGGTCGGCTTCACCGGCCAACGATCAACAAAGACCCCGCTCAAGATACCCAGCACCGCAATCGGCAACAGATACGCGACCTGGATGCCGGTAATCTGCTGCGGCGTGGCCCCGAGCCGAAAGGTTATCACACTGATCACGGCGAACAAAGCCAGAAAATCGCCGAAAACAGAAACAATCTGGGCGTACCAAAGCCGCCGCATGGGCACAATGCGCAGAATGGCGCCCATGCTCAACGGATCAGGTTGTACGGGCGCGGGCAAGGGCAGCCCTTCCGCCGTTTCGGCAGGCGCGGAGGCGGCTTGTGTGCTCATGAACGCTCCTTGGGCGGATCTGGCTTGTTGCCCTACGTCTGGCTTGCTGACTCATTTCTATTGTGAAGCAGATTGGTAGTTCAGCGCACGTCTCAGGTTAGGGTATTAACCCCAGCGCTGAAGGCGCGTTTATACCAGCCTAGGCCGCAAGGCCTAGGTACGGTTGTAAGTGGAATCCAAGGGCTGAACGCCCGTTCTATGAAGTGTCGATGATGATTAGAACGGGCTTTCAGCCCTCAGTTCCTTGGCCGTGATTTCACATAGGCCTTGCGACCTAGGCTGGTATAAAACGCGCCTTTGGCGCTACACACATTCCATCGGCGTTCAGCGTAGCCGCCTTGTACCTGGCCGCCATCATGCTCTTCTAGAATCACCAGCCGCCTGTCACCCGCCGAGGGCGGATGTGCACAGCGCCGCGGTGATGTCGTCCGGCACGGCGGGGTCGTCCCAGGAGGGCTGGTGGCCGTAGTGCAGATCGCCCGGCGCAACGCCCGCTTCGGCGAAGTACGCGGACCAAAAGGCAGCGTTTTTGCGGAAAACCTCAGGGTTGGGTGCAGCGGCGCCGATCAGGTACACATGCGCTCCCTGCAGATGGGGCATGCGGTTTTCAGACTTCAGCTCGTCCAGCACTTTGGGAATCGAGGTGTGGCTCCAAAAACCCGGCGCGTCAAACTTCAGGGTCACGCCATACTCCTGGCTGTCCTCGATACCGTCGGTGAAAAGTACCAACAGCTTGGCACCTTTGGAGTGTGACAAAAACTCCGCCGCATCCTCCACGCCGTCGAGAATGTAGGACTGTGCCGCGCCGGCGTTGGGCGCAAAGGCGGCCGTGGTCTCGGAACGCACGGTGCCAAGGGCCGCCGTGTACTGCGCCAGCTGCGCATCGACGCTCTTCGCGCACTTCTTGCCATACCGCTGGTAGTCGTCCTCAAAGGTCCAACTGGGGGCTGTGACCGCGGGCAGCTTCGTATCGACCATGCGCATCGGCGGGTTGCTCAGTGTCGACTGGTCGGTGATGCTTTCCACCAGCACCTTCTCGCCGGGCAGCATCGACTTCAAGGTATTTTGCTGAAAATATTGGGAAAACTGGCTGATACGCCGGTTAGGCACCGACATCGTCCGGTCCACGAGCACAACCATCGAGCCGGGTGGCGCCAGAGTCGCGGTTTTGTGACAACCACAAGGAAGCAGCGCAAAGCTCGCCAAACCGAAGAAGCCGAACCGGAGCCAATCCTTTGCACTCATGGCTCAGGCGTGGCGCTCGTGCCGCTTGTATTGATCGACATAGATGTACGTCACGCGCTCCTTGTTGCGCGCCAGCAGATCGCTCAGCCGGTCGCGAAAGCCGCCGATGCCTTTGAGCTCGCTTTCCACGGCCTTGATCAGATCGGCCACCACAAACCGCAGCCTTTCCAGCCGCGCCAACCCTTGCTTCGGGCCGGAATACTCAACCTGCCCGGCGATCCAGGCAGAGTACGCCAGAAAGCCGAAACCGATGACAAACAGCGCGATCTCCGTGAACAGATCGGCGTTGCCGGTATCGCCTTTGCCCCGCATGCCGCGCGCCCGCAGATACGTCAGCGCGCATAACGCGGCGACCAGGCAGAGCGAAAGCGCAAAGAGCTCGAGGTAGGCCTTGGTGCGCGCGCCTTCCGGTGCGTCGAGTGGAAGCGGCAGCTTGCGATAGCGCTTGCCGATCGCGTCCGAAAGCCCCACGAGGCAACCGGCAAAGACCAGCGACAGGATGCCTTCAACGATGAGGCCGCCCATGTCGGCATACATCAGGTTCAAGAACGAAAACGCGACCTCGGCTACGAACAGAAACACGAGCAGCCGATGGTACGATGCCGGACTGGAACTGGGCCGCTCGCACTTCATGCCTTGCGCGGCAGCCTCGTGTTCGGCGACCGCCTGGTCGATCAGCACAGATCGGTCCTTCAGCTTGGCGAGCGTTTCTTCAAGCAGCGCGGTACGCGCGGCGATGGCGCGCTCGCAATCGGAGCCGATGCCATCCGCGTGCGCTTTGGTCTTCTTCAGGAAGTTGCAGGCATCCCGGAACTCCGCCGCGCTGCTGGAGCCGTTCAGGCCGGACCGCCCATCGCGCCAGCCACGGAACCAGGAGTGCAGCCGTCGCCGCGGCCGCACGATGCTGTTCGTCCGGCGCACGAGGGTCTGCCCTCGGAAACGCTTTACACGCGGAATCTCATACAAAGTCATCGGAGCCCTACAACGAAAAGGAATGGCTGCAATGTAGCACGGCTCGTTCGCATACGGAAGGCCATCCCGAAAGGCTGCTCACGACACCTCCTGTGTTATACGGCGTTACCCGTCGACGAGTTCCACGAGCAGCACCTGTTCGTCGTTATCCACCTCGCGCAGCTTCACTTCCACGATCTCGCGGCGGCTGGTGGGGACCACGCGGCCCACGTATTTGGCCTCGATGGGCAGCTCGCGATGGCCGCGGTCGATGAGCACCAGCAGCTGCACGCTGCGGGGCCGGCCGTGGTCGAAAAGCGCATCGAGCGCAGCCCGCACGGTCCGGCCCGTGAACAGCACATCATCGATCAAAATGATGTCCCGTCCGGCGACATCGAAACCCACCTCGCCTTTTTCGACAACGGGCCGGCTGTCGCGGGTTGAAAGGTCATCACGATAAAAGCTGATGTCAAGCACACCGGTGTCGATCGAATGTTTCTCGATGGAGGAGATGACCTTCGCCAGACGCTGGGCGAGCGGCGCCCCACGGCGCTTGATACCTACCAGCCCCAGGTTCGTCGCGCCATGGTTGCGTTCCACGATCTCATGCGCGAGCCGCACCAGCGTCCGTTCGATCTCCGAAGCAGACAGCAGACGACCCTTTTCGCGCAGTTGTGGGGCCGGTTGCGACGGCGCCTGAAACGCCTGTTCGGCGGGTGAGACGTTGCTTGCCGCATTCACTGGGGACGGGGGAACGGGTGTGTCACTCATCACGCCCCGATCATAGCAGCGGGATAGCCACGGGGCCGCGGTCAGGCCGGGCGGCGGCGGCTCAGCAGAATGCCGGTCAGCCCGGCGGAAACAGCGGAAAGCAGCAGATACAGCGCCCCGGAAACGGCGCACACCCAAAGCAAAAACCCGGCCCGAAACTCGGGAATTGTCAGCAGATGCAGCATCGGCCCGGCCGCGCTGCCGTACTGTGTCTGGGCGTTGGTGCGGATCTGCGCGAGTGCCAGAGCGATCTGCCCATCGATCACCGCATTGTGGAGCACATAGCGCCCCAAAACCAGGCTCAGCACCAGAACCGCCGCACAGCTCACACCCACGAGCACCCCGGTCAGCAGCCCGAGGCGCGCCGCAAAGCTCGGGGAAACCTTGGCCCGGTGCGCCCGCGAATTGTAGAAACTGACTGCAAGAATGGGCGCGCTCACGATCCAAAGCCATGCCAGCAACAGCAGCGGCGCGAACAGGAGACCGCCCAAACTCAATCCAAGGGCGATGCCGCTACTCAGCAGGGCAGATTCCACGGCCAGCGGCCAGCGGCCCTCGCCGGCACCCAAGCCGCGCCGCAAAGCTGCCAAACGCGATCGATTCGTCGACGCAACGGTTGTATCGGCAGCTGCATGGAGGGTGACGGTTCCGTTCTCGGCCTCGCGCTCCTTGCTGAAGCCGTCCGGACCGGTCCCGTTCGCTTCGGCCCCGCGCTCGGCGTAGCGCTTGGCCTCCAGCGCAATCTGCCCCTGCAATTCTTCAGAAAGGAAGACCTGCGGCGCACCGCAATTGCTGCAGTACACAAGGTGTCCGCGTTCGAGCGGAACGAGGTGCTGGCAGCGGCTGCAAGGCCGTTCGTCGATTCCAACCATCCTTTTCAGGCTATCTGATTTTGCAGATATCTGACCAGGACGGCTTCAGCAAGAAGATCGCCTGGCGCACAGTCGGCTACTCCCGTTCGCTGTCTCCACGGTCATGATCGCGGTGCCCGGCATGATCTCTAAAGCTGACGGGCAGGTCAAGCGC
This sequence comes from uncultured Acidobacteriaceae bacterium, assembly GCA_964245535.1. Taxonomy (GTDB): domain Bacteria; phylum Acidobacteriota; class Terriglobia; order Terriglobales; family Acidobacteriaceae; genus Granulicella. Next base: position 6,127 of record CAXTNA010000078.1, read on the forward strand.
CACCAGGCCGATGTGGGTGCCCCCATCCGCCGCGCGCACCCCGGCAATGTGCTGGTGGGTCGGCGAGCCCGCACGTAGCTCCAACTCCGCATCGCCCGCCGAGCCATGCCGGTCGGTATCGCAGGTGAGCCCATCGCCGGTGCGTGCCGGCTGCCCGACGGTTTGCTCGCCGCGGCAAGCAATCACCGCGCCGTAGCGGGCCATGTCCTTGCGATAAAACGCGAGGATTTTGTCCTGCGCGTCACCGCTTTCGAGCTCCACCGCATGTACGCCCAGCTGAAAACCGCCGAAGCTCATGCTGACATCGGCAGCCCCGTCGTCGTGATCGCCCTTTTTCTGCACGATTTTGGCGCCGGGGTAAGGCGTCAGGCCAAGCCCTGCGATCACCGAGGCGTTATCGGTTTTTACATGCATCGAGCCGAAGGGCGTGCCGATGTTGACATCGTCCTTGTTGTCGCCGTTTTTGTGCGTTTCGACATGGCAACCGGCCACGAGCGCGCACGGAAAAAGGAAGGCGGTCACAAAGATGCGGCGTTTGGCGATCATGCGGTTCTCCTGTCGCTTTGCAAAAAGGCAAACACCCAACTGCGGGAGTATGCTTGCCCCGAAGCATACGAGGGCCACGGGCGTTTGGTTCATAAAAAGTTTTCTCTTGCCCGTTGCGTGTCGTCATCCGCCGCGCCAAGGGCGTTCGCCGGCGAGCGTGCGGTGCTGCTCCCCAAACCCGTCTCGCGCGTCTTGTATCTGTAACCCAAACGAACCCGCGCAGGTGCACGTCGCGGCGAAACAGCCCGGACAAGCGTCACGATGAGCGACAGGAAAGAGCAGGTACCGGCATGAGCCCAAAGTCGAGCAGCGCAGGCAAGATGCAGCAGCGGCACCGTCAACGGTCACAGCCCATGCTTGGGCCGAGCTTGCGCGGGTGCGTCGTTGCAGCCGGTTTGGCAGCCTGCCTGCTGGCCGGCAAGCCCATGCGGGCACAGGTCCCGCAGGACTCGCCAGTTTCTCAGGACCCGCAGTCGCTTTCCATCCCCTCAGCAGCCGACCTGAACGCAACTTCGCCGGAACCCGGACAGCCCTCTGAAGCCGGTCAGGGAGGCGCACTGCCGGCAGGTGAAGGCGCACCGTCGCCCGAGGACGGGGCTGCTGCCGTCATGCATGATCCGCCTTCCCGCGTCGCCCGGCTCAGCATGCTGAACGGCAACGTGTCCACCGAGCCCGCCAGCGGCAACATCTTCATCCCGGCAGAGCTGAATGGCGTGCTCACGACGGGCGACCGCGTATACACCGACACCGCAGGCAGCGCCGAGCTCGAAGCCGGGCAGCTTGCCGTGCGCCTGGGTGGCGGGACGGATCTGACCGTATCCACGCTCACCGATACCATCGCGCAATTCGGTCTGGCCAGCGGTGCCGTCCATCTGCGCTCCTTCAACCTCCTCGCCGAAACTGTCGTGGAACTCGATAGTCCGGACGCCGCGGTAACGGTGCTCGAACCCGGCGATGTGCGCGCGGATGTCGACGCCCTCGCGCACACCACCACCGTCACCGTGATGACCGGGCGCGTGCAGGTAGATAGCCCTGGTGGGAGTCAGATCCTGACGGCGGGGCAACGGGTACGCCTTCATGGCGGCGTTCCCGCCGCGGGCGACACCGCCTATGCCGAGCCGCTCCCTCCCGCCGAAACAGACCTCCTGGACAGCTTTTCCGGCACCCGCGACATCGCCTACGCCGGCGGCACCGAGGCTGCGAGCGGCTACCTTAGCCCGGATACGATTGGCGGCGCCGACCTGGCCGGCTACGGCGCCTGGGATGCAACCGGCGACGGACCGATCTGGTACCCGGTCGTAGCCGCCAACTGGCGGCCCTACTGCTACGGCCATTGGCGCTATGTGCAACCCTGGGGATGGACCTGGATCGGCAACGAACCATGGGGGTTTGCGCCCTTCCACTACGGCCGCTGGACGCAGCATGGCGGCCGCTGGGGATGGATTCCGGGCTCGCCCGTCGTGCGTCCGGTGTATGCGCCGGCGCTGGTTGCCTTCGCCGGAGGCGCCCGTTTCGCGGCGGCGCAGGGCTACGCCGCCGGGGCAAATCCGGGTCACAGCGGAGGCATCGCGGCCTGGTTTCCCCTCGGGCCCCGCGAGCCCTATCTGCCGCCCTACGGCGGCACGACCTCCTATCGCAATCGCGTGAATGCAAGCAATATCTACAATGCCAACCCGGCTGAGGTGCGCGGGCTCTACCACCAGCGTGCCGTGGATGTTTTTACCGCGGGCTCGCCCACGAACCGCACCTACAGCAACCGCCTCCTCGGCACAGTCGCCGTGCCGCAAAGCAGCTTTGCCGAAGGACGGCCTGTGGCCCATGCCCTTCTTCCGCTTTCGGCGGAGTCGCTGGCTTCCGCGCCGGTGCTCGGCCATACACCCACGGCACCGGATCATCCTGTCATCCTCGCCGGCCCTGCGCGAGCGCTGCCGCCCACGCTCGCTCGTCCGGTGGTGGCCCGCGCCATTCCGTCTCCCGAGATAGCACGCAGCATCACGTCCACAGACACCCCCGCCGAAGTGCACGGCGTGACCCTCTTCCATCGCCCCGATCCTTCAGCACGAGCGGCATATGGCATGCAGCAGCGCACGTTTGGTGCCACGGAGCCCCTGGGCTATCCCGGAAACAGGGGTACAGGCCGCGAAATCCATCCAGCCGCAGGCACCGCCCCACGCGTGGAAGCGCCGCGCGCCGTCCCTGTAAGGCCTGCACCCAGCGTTCGCCCTCGCTGAGACGGTGTTCGCATCATCGCCCTTCAACGCCGATCTACCGGCGATTCCGTTGCAGGGAAACACAAAGCGGGCCGCTCCCCTGTACACTGGGCTTCGCGAAGAGTCGCGCGCGAGTTCCGCTTTGCCGGGCTGCTGCGCCGCTCCGCTGTGCCACTCCCGTTGTGTGAAGGAAACCGGACTCCCATGAGCGCTCAAGCCACCGCCCCCGAAACGGAACCGATCACCGGCTCCGAACTCGACCAGCTTTCCATCAACACGCTGCGCTGCCTGGCGATCGACCAGGTCGAAAAGGCCAAGAGCGGCCACCCCGGCGCCCCGCTCGGTTGCGCGCCGATCGCCTATCTGCTGTTTCATAAATTCATGAAGTACAATCCGACCGATCCACTCTGGTCGGATCGCGACCGCTTTGTGCTCTCGAACGGCCACGCGTCCGCGCTGCTTTACGGCGTTCTCCATCTCGCCGGCTATGATCTGCCGCTCGAGCAGCTCCAGCAGTTCCGCCAGTGGGGTTCGCACACGCCGGGGCATCCGGAGTACGGCGAAACGCCGGGCGTCGAGGTCACCACCGGCCCGCTCGGCCAAGGGCTTGCCGAAGCCGTCGGCCTGGCCATCGCGGAAAAACACCTCGCCGCGACCTACAACACCGAAGCCAAGGTCGTGGACCACTACACCTATGTGCTCTGCGGCGATGGCGACCTGATGGAAGGCATCTCACATGAGTCCTGCTCGCTAGCCGGCACGCTGCAGCTCAATAAGCTGATCGTCCTTTATGACGACAACCTTATCTCGCTCGACGGCCCCACCGACCTCAGCTACACCGAAGACGTCACCAAGCGCTTCGAGGGCTACAACTGGCATGTCCAATTTGTGGCCGATGGCAACGATCTCGGCGAGCTGAACGAAGCTCTTGAGGCTGCCAAGATGGAGCGCAGCAAGCCCTCGCTCATCCGGGTACGCACGGTCATCGGCTACGGCTCACCCAAGGCCGGCACCAAGAACGTGCACGGCGAAGCGCTCGGCGGCGATGCCCTGAAGATCACCAAGCGCTTCTTCGATTTTCCCGAAGACAAGCCCTTTTACATCCCCGATGCCGCATTGGAAAACTGGCGCAAGGCGGTCGACAAAGGCAAAATCGCCCAGGATGCCTGGAATGGCATGTTCGACGAGTACAAAAAGACCGCGCCCGAGCTCGCGGCGCAGTACAGCCGCACCACCAGCATGCAGCTACCGGACGGCTGGGAAAAGGCGCTGCCGGTCTTCCCGCCCGAAAAGCCGGTCGCCACGCGCAACGCCGGTCAAGTCGTGCTGAACGCGCTGGGCAAGGTGCTGCCAGAGCTCTTCGGCGGCGCGGCCGACCTCACCAGCTCCACCAAAACCATTTTCAAGGATTCCGACAACTTCCACCAGAACCCGGCCGGCCGCAATGTCTTCTTCGGCGTGCGCGAGTTCGGCATGATGGCTGCCGTCAACGGCATCGCCGCGCATGGCGGCTTGTTGCCCTTCGGTTCCACCTTCTTCACCTTCTCCGACTATTGCCGCTCGGCCCTGCGCATGGGCGCGCTGCAAAGCTCGCACTCGCTCTACATCTTCACGCACGATTCGATCGGTCTCGGCGAAGACGGCCCCACGCACCAGCCCATCGAGCAGCTAATGGCCCTGCGCGCCATCCCGCAGCTCACCGACTTCCGTCCCGCCGACGCCAATGAAACCGCAGCCTGCTGGAAGCTGATGGTCGAGCGCAAGAACGCCTCGTTTCTTGTGCTCTCCCGCCAGGACCTGCCCACGCTCGACACCACGAAATACAAGGTGATGGAGGGTACCGCCAAAGGCGCCTATGTGCTCGAGTCGTACGGGGAGGACATCATCCTGGTCGCCACCGGCTCCGAGGTGCAGCTGATCGTCGAAGCCGCGGAAAAACTCAAGGCCGCGGGCATCAACGCCACCACGGTCTCCATGCCCAGCTTCAAGATCTTCGAGGAACAGCCGGAAGAGTACAAGAGCAGCATCTTCCCGCACGGCGTGCCTAAGGTATCTGTTGAAGCCGGCGCCACGATGGGCTGGTGGAAGTACATCGGCCGCGACGGTATCGCCATCGGCATCGATCGCTTCGGCGCCTCCGCCCCAGGACCGGTGGTGCTCGAAAAGTTTGGGTTTACGGTGGACAATGTCGTGGAAAAGGCGAAGTCGCTGGTGAAGAAGTAGTTTGACAAACAACAGCTGTGTGCTAACTTTAGTTCCATATCCGCTACACTCGTAGGCGAGCATGTATCGATGAGCCCCCGCAAGGGGGCTCATTTGTTTTTGTGTGATTCACCAGAGTGGTTTTAGAGTGAAAGCCTTGTAGATGTAAAGCAAGCTGAACCGCAAATGAAGTCTTTCCGAGAGTCATTCGAAGCGCCTCGTCCTAGCGCCAACGGCGCGTTCGATACCAGCCTGGGCCGCAAGGCCCAGGTAGAGGAAAAGCCGTGCAGGTGAGGGCTGAAGGCCCGACCTATAGGCGCTTTACCCGGCTCTAGGACGGGCTTTCAGCCCTCAGACATCCTCTCCACGCATACCTGGGCCTTGCGGCCCAGGCTGGTATCGAACGCGCCGTTGGCGCTACACAATCACGAGGTGCCCTGCCACCCTTTGGCTCACAAACTACAGCCACCTGCTCACATCCAAAGAGCTTTTGCTCTAGCATGTGATCTGCTAACCGTAGAGCAGCCCGCATAGCAGGATCGAGTGGCCACCATGACCCAGGACCAAGCCAAACTCCTCGCCGCCCAACGCGCCGTCGAACTCATCGAGCCCGGCATGGCCGTCGGCCTGGGCACCGGCACCACGGCGACCCTTTTCATCCAGGAACTCGGCAAGCGCGTGCAGGGCGGTCTGCAAATCAAAGCGATCGCCACCTCAGACGCCAGCCGCACGCTGGCCGAACAACTCGGCATCCCGATCACCAACTTCGCGGAAACCCCAGTCCTCGACATCAACATTGACGGGGCGGACGAAGTTGCGCAGGATCCGGTTCTGGGCCTGGCGCTGATCAAGGGCGGCGGCGGCGCCATGTTGCGCGAAAAGATTGTCGCCTCCG
>CAXTNA010000079.1:0-9437 GCA_964245535.1 uncultured Acidobacteriaceae bacterium
GCGCCTCCTCGCCGGCATGGCGTTGCTTGGGCGGGGGTTGGCCTCGGCGGCGATCGACCTGAGCGATGGACTCGCGACCGATCTGCGCCACCTGTGCACGGCTTCCGGCGTGGCGGCCGAGGTCGAGGCCGACCGGCTGCCGTTGCATGCGCTCGCGGTTGCGTGCGGTGCCTCGCGTGGGTTGGAGTTCGCCACCACCGGTGGAGAAGATTATGAATTGCTGTTCACCGTTCCTCGCCGTGTCCGTGTACCGCGGCGGATCGGCGGCGTGCCGCTCACCGAGATCGGCAGGATCACGGAGCAGCGGCAAGGCGAACCGCAGATTGTCTCCATCGACGCGGCGGGAACACGATCCGCGCTCGCCGCGGCGGGATGGGAGCACCTCCGATGAGTGGATTCGCCGCCGAACAGCGAGCTTTTCCAAGCACCTGGGCAGCGGAGGTGCTGCGAACGCCCCCGTTGATTGCCCCCGCGCGGCAGTTCACGTATCCGCAAAATGTTCCCGGCGAAGAAGATGCGCTGAGTCGCGGCGCGGTTCTGGTGCAGGTGCGTCCGGCCGGGGGCGGCATCTTTTTGGCGACCTGCGCGCTGGGGTTCAAGGACCCCTCGCTGCCTTCTGGGGTGTGGGCGTGCCCGTCGCCGGATCATCTGCTCGCCGTTGCCGGAGGCTACGGCTATGCCATCGACACGCGCGATCCCGCGACCTGTGACTTCCTGCCCATTCGTCCCATTGTGTCAGTCCTGCCGGCGGCCCAGGAGGGGCTGCTGCTTCTGGCGGGGTTTCACGAGGTGCTGGCGCTGGGTGCCGAGGGAGTTCGCTGGCAAACCGCACGGCTTAGCTGGGAAGGCGTGACCCTGGGCGAGGTCGCAGACGGCATTCTGCTGGGCAATGGCTGGGACATGTTTACCGATCGAGAGATGCCCTTTCGGGTGGATTTGCGTGACGGAAAGCATGTGGGTGGCGGGTATCGGCCCTAGGCAGTGCCACTCCGTTCCCACGCCAGTGTGGCGCTTCGTCATCCTGACCGGGGAGTTATCGGAGTGCCTACTCACATGCCTTTGGCTTCGCCCTGCTCCCTGGCGTAAAAACTGAGCGCCGCATCGCCCTGTTTGAGCAACCGGCTGCGAACAAGAATACCGAAATTTGACGGCAACCCATCGCGCCGCGCGTGTTCCGCGATGACCAGCGCGCCGGGCGCGAGCATATGGCTGCCCGCACCTCCGAGCCAGCCAAGCGTCGCCGTGTATTCCGCAGCGGCCTCGTACGGCGGGTCGAGAAACACGAGATCGAAACGGCCTGAACCTTGATGCTCCGGGGCTGCCGCGAGATCGGCGAGCGCACGAGCGACCGGCCGGGTGTCCACCGTGAATCCACTCATGATGCGGAGGGAAGCCAGGTTGGCGCGGATAGCTTGCGTCGCTGCAGGTGCGCGTTCGACAAATCGACAAAACGCAGCGCCCCGGCTCAGGGCTTCCAATCCAACGGCCCCGGAGCCCGCATACAGATCGGCCACGCGGGCCCCGGCGACACGCGGACCAAGCACATTGAACAGGGTTTCCCGAAGCCGGTCGCTGGTGGGCCGTGTCGCGTCGCCGCGCGGGGCGGCAAGCCGCCGTGACCGGTATTCTCCCGCAATGATGCGCATGCTCTCCTGAGCATAAGCGCCGGAGGCACAAGAGACGAAAGGCGTGAAGCCGCGCAGCTCCTGCCGGGTATGGGTGAAGCGCCCACAATCCGTTAGCGGAGCGCCTACAATAAAGGTGTGCTGCAATTGGCGATTCCCGTTGGACGATGGCTGGGTGTGCCGCTCCGCCTTCACCTTTCGTTCTTTTTGCTGCTCTCGCTGGCAATGGGCTACTCCGCCGTGGCGACGGGCAGCGTGATACGCGGCTGTGCGCTGTGGCTTGCGTTGTGTGCCGCCGTGGCCGTGCGGGAGCTTGCCCGGGCGATTGCGGCGGCCTATGCCGGCACGCCGCTGCGCGCGCTTTTTCTGCTGCCCTTTGGCGGCGTGATGGGGCTTGAACCGCGGGAGGGCGGTCTGCCGAAGCGTAGCCAACGGCTCATCTCGTTCGCCGGGGCGTTCGCGAACTTTGGGGTGGCGCTGCTGCTGCTTGGCTTTGCCTATGGGGTCGATCCGGGGGTGAATCTTTTTCGGCAGCCCTGGATCACGGTCGAACATATCCTGCGCAGTGCCGTGTGGCTCCAGGTGGCCCTTGGGGTAGTGAATTTGTTGCCGACGCGCAGCCTGCCTTTTCAACAGCTGTTGCGGCCGCATCCCAAGACCGGTGCCGAGGCCGCCCCCTCTGCCGAGCCCGCCGGTGAAGCCGCCCAGCTGGCACCCCTGCCCGGACGGCTGGGCAAACGTCCGGCCTTCGGCATCGGCACGGCGCTCGCGCTGGCGCTGATTGTGTCCGGCTTTTTGCTGATGATGCTTTGGCCGGTGCTGCTGGTTGTGACGCTGCTGTTTATGAATTACGTCGGGCGTTTGGCGTCGATGGGCGCCGCCGATGCGACCGCACTCAGCGTGCGCGATGTGATGCTGACCGAATACATTCCCCTGCCCGCCTCCGGCACGCTGCGCGACGCCCTGCGGCGCACCACGCACACCTTGCAGGACACCTTTCCCGTGGTGCGGGGCGAACGGCTGGTGGGTTGGATCTCGCGGTCGACCCTGGCGGCGCGGCTGCAAGCCGAAGGCGACGGCTTTCTGCAGGGCTCCATGGTGCGCTCGCTGCAGATGGCCAGCCCCGGCGAAAAGCTCGGTGAAGCGCTGCGTCGCGCTGCCGCGCTGGGCGCCAGTGAGTTCGTGCCCGTGGTCGAAGATGGTGCCATGATCGGCATGCTGACCCCCGGCAGCCTGGAACGGGCCGTTGGGCAGATCCGGCTGACGCAACCGCCGATCGACCGGGATGATGCATGAGCGAGGAAGCGCCGCCGGAAGCCGCTGCCAATGCCAAGCCGCCGGACGTTGTTTTCGACGACGGGGATGACGGTGGCTTCGAGATGGGCGCTATCCCTCCTGGGACCGCAGCCTCGTCTCATGCTTTGAACGAAAAGCCGCTCGCACCGGGTCTGTATCTCGTTTCGACGCCGATCGGCAACCTCGAAGACATTACCTTACGGGCGCTGCGGGTGCTCCGTTCTGTGGACCGTATCGCCTGCGAGGACACCCGCCAAACTGCCAAATTACTGCACCACTTCGGTATCAGAAAGTCCACTGTCAGCTACCACCTGCACAACGAACAGGGCCGGGCGGAGGAGCTGATCGCCGGTTTGCAGGCTGGCGGGCGGCTGGCCGTGGTCAGCGATGCAGGCACCCCGGGCATCGCCGATCCGGGCGAGGCGCTGGTGCGCGCTGCCGTGGCCGCCGGTGTGCCGGTCTTTCCTGTTCCCGGCGCCAACGCCGTCCTGAGTGCTTTGATTGCGAGCGGCTTGCCGACCGATCGCTTCAGATTTCATGGCTTTCTGCCGGCGAAGTCAGGGCAGCGGCGAACGGTGCTTGAAGGGCTACGCCGGACGATGGGTACGGATGAGCCTGCCGCGACGCAGATCTTCTACGAAACGCCGCACAGAATCCTCGAGGCCCTGGCCGATGTGGTCGCCGTTTTCGGCCCCGAACAGCCGGTGGTGCTTGCCCGCGAGCTGACCAAGCTGCATGAGGAGTTTTTGCGAGGAACGGCGGTTGCGGTTCTCAACGAGCTGCAAACTCGCCCCGTTGTGCGTGGGGAGATGGTGTTGCTGCTTGGCACGCTGCCCGGCGCGGAGCGGGCTACCGACATGACAGCCGCCGGAAAGCTGTCACTCGCGGCCGACGTGGCGGCGGTGGTGAAGGGCGAAGGACTCAGCGAGAAGGATGCCCTCAAGCGTGTAGCCAAAGCGCGTGGACTCGGGAAAAGTGAGGCCTACCGCGAGTGGCAACGAAGTCGTGGACGATAGGGCGACCTAGATATTCTCTCGCCCCTTCACCCGATCGTAGACATATACATTGCTCGTCGTGCCCATGGACTCGTTGTAAAGCGAGAGCGCGCCGGTGGCTTCGCGCAGCTCCTGGTCGAACTTGTGAATGCAGCGGAGGTATTCCGCCGTGGCGGGCACCTGCAGCTTTGAGGTTTGCAGGAACTTCTGGTAGCCGCGGTCGAGCACGCGCGCGATTTCGCCACCCAATACCCAGCCGGGCTTGACGAGCAAACGCACCGGGGCGGCGCCTTCGCCGGGGGCGATCTCTGCAGCGCAGCCGTATTTGCTGATCCGGCGCGCGCCGGGCGCTGCCTTTGCACCGCCAGTGGCGGGGGCGACATCGAATCGTTCATTGCCGAGGAGGGAAAGCACCTCGTCAAAGGTCAGCTGCTTCGGTTTCTTGGCCATGGGCTCCGGGCGCTGCCGTTTCTCTGGCGACTCGTCGCGAAAGACGAAGCCGCGGCGTTGGGGGCGCATCTAAACTTTCGCACAATGCCGCGCCTGCTTCAACGGAAAGCGGGTCGCGGGCGCAAATGGAAGGGTAAAGCATGGCAAGCGTCGCGAATTTCGGTACAACACTGCTGGACAGGCTCCCTGGTGTGGACAGGCCCGAACGTGCCACCGACGCGGGTTTCGGCACGCCTGCGGCCGGGGCGCCCGGGAGTACGGCACTTCTGGGCTCGGCACTTCTGGGCACGGCACTTCTGGACCGCGTAGGCAATACCCCACTGATCCGGCTCGACCGGCTCACGGAGCAGCTGCCGGGCGCCCCGGGCCGGGTTCAGATTCTGGGGAAAGCCGAATGGGCCAACCCCGGCGGTAGCGTGAAGGACCGCGCGGCTTCAGCCATCGTCGCCGACGCGCGGCGTAAGGGTTTGCTGGGGCCGGGGAAAGCACTGCTGGACGCAACCAGCGGCAATACCGGCATTGCCTATGCCATGCTGGGCTCAGCGCAGGGCTTTCCCGTTACGCTTTGCATGCCCTCCAACGTCAGCCCTGAGCGCAAACACATCCTCGCCGCGTATGGCGCGGAGATCATCTACACCGACCCGGCCGATGGCTCTGACGGCGCGATCCGGATGGCGCGTAAGCTCGCGGCCGAGCAGCCCGATCGCTTCTTCTACGCCGACCAGTATGGCAATGAAAACAATTGGCGGTCGCATTACCATGGCACCGCCAACGAGATCTGGCAGCAAACCGAAGGCCGGGTCACGCATTTCATCGCCGGTCTGGGCACCAGCGGCACCTTTATGGGCACCACGCGGCGGCTGCGCGAGCTGAACCCTGCCATTCATTGCTATTCCATGCAGCCGGATTCGCCATTTAACGGGCTTGAGGGTCTGAAGCACATGGCCACCGCCATCGTGCCGCCGATCTACGACGAACGGCTGGCCGAGCGCAATATCGAGATGCCGACCGAGCGCGCCTATGCCATGGCCAAGCGGCTCGCCAAGACACAAGGCCTGCTGGTGGGAGTTTCGGCCGCCGCTGCCGTGGCCGCCTGCGTCGATGTGGCTGAGGAGGAGGCGCGCGCCGGTCGCGAGGCCGTGATCGTCACGATCCTATGTGATTCGGCGGACAAGTACCTCAGCGAGCGCTTTTGGAGCGAACCGACGCCCGAAGCCGCCGCTGCCGATGCGGTCGATAGCGAAGTATCCGCCGGGCAAAACGCGTGAGTGCGCCTCCTCCCACCGTCGCAAGCACCCCGCCGCTGACCATCTCCGCGACGCTTTACACGCAGCTGCGCCAGCATGGCGAGGAGACCTATCCGCACGAGTGTTGCGGCATTCTGCTGGGCCGTGCACGCGGGGAAGGCACGGACGCGGCGACTGAGGTTACGTCCCTGTTGCGTGCTGGCAACACGCGCACAGATTCAGCCCATAATCGCTATCACATCGATCCGCGCGAGCTGATCACGGCCCAGCGTGAGGGCCGCCGGCTGGGGCTCGACATCGTAGGCTTTTACCACTCGCACCCGGACCACCCGGCGCAATGGTCGCCGACCGATTTCGCCGAAGCCCATTGGTTCGGTTGCAGCTATCTCATCACGGCAGTCGAGGGCGACCAGCAGACCGGCAAAGCCGCAGTCACGAACAGCTTTCTACTCACCGGCGCCGGGGAAGACGATAAGGCTTTCGTTCCGCAGCCCGTGCGCGTCACGTAACATGAACCTGAGGGAGTCGAGACGTTTATGAAGATCCACATCCCCACCCCGCTGCGCAGCTACACCGGTGGCCAGGAGACTGTTTCCACACCCGCCACCACAATCGGCGGCGGCTTGGCCGCGTTGACCGAAACCTATCCCGCGATGAAGCAGCACCTGTTCACCCCGGAGGGCAAGCTGCGCTCGTTTGTGAACATCTATCTTGGCGACGAAGACATGCGCTATCTGCCCGACGGCGATCAAACGGCTGTAGACGATGCCGCCGAACTGACGATCATCCCGTCCATCGCGGGCGGTTGTCGTTGATTTGTTCCTAACGCAAGCCTAGTATCGCAGCTGAAATGGAGGCCCTATGGCTGCCCTGGCCGATGCCTTGGAGAAAGCACTCCTTCGGCTTGGCTGCTTTAGACGCTATTATGACCTTTACGGCTTCGTGAAGCACGCCGAATCATTGTCATTCCGTAGCGTAGCGAAGGAATCTGCTGTTTGCCTGAGAGTTGACGCACCCCACGGGGAAAGCAGATCCCTCCGCTCCACTGCGGGATGACAATCAAAAGGCGAAGAGGCACTACACTAGTCCTTCACAGGGACTCGAAGGTCACAACACCCTTTAGAGAGCCAAGTTACTTGCTAAAAATATAAAGCTCTACCCCATGCCGTGGCACCGTCACCACCTGCTGCCCGGACCACCGGCCCAGGTCCTTGCCGGCCCAGACATCGTGCACCGCGGCGCCCTGGGGGAAGCCGATCGTGCGCAGATCGAGGGGAACATCGCGCGTATCGTACGCTCCATTGACGAGGCCGACCGCGGTGCGCCCGCCTGTCAGCGGCTTTTCCCAGATGCTGAAATCCCCTTGCTGCCACACGCGCGCAGCCTGCTTGCCGAGCGGGTCCTGATCGATCGCAATGGCCTCGCGGTTAGTCAGTAAACCTTTGTCCGCCTCGCTCATCTTGCTCAGATCATTGCCGGCCAGCAGCGGCGCGGCGAGCAGCACCCACAAACTCATGTGCGTTTTGTATTCGTCATAGCTCATGCCGCCGTTGCCGATTTCCAGCATATCCGGATCGTTCCATCGCCCCGGCCCGGCGAATTTTTCGAGACCCACCTGACTGTAAGCGATATTCATCATGCGCCCATAGGTGTCATTGATGTCGTCGGTGGTCCGCCACATCTGCGCGCCCACGCCGGGGCCGAACTTCCATGGCTCTGCTACGCCATACTGGCACAGGCTCAGCAGAATGGGCCGGCCGGTCGCTTTGAGAGCGTCGCCCATCTTGCGGTACGCCTCGATCATCAGCGCGAACTCCGCCCCGGGCTGGTTCGGGTTTTCCTGCTTGCGGGCTTGCATGTTGTCATGGAACGAGCACAGATCATACTTCAGAAAGTCGACGCCCCATTGCGCATACATTTGCGCATCCTGTCCCTCATGGCCAAGGCTGCCCTCATAGCCGCCGCAGGTCCTTGCGCCGGGCGACGAGTAGATGCCGAACCTCAGCCCCTTCGCGTGTACGTAATCGGCCAGGGCCTTCATGTCCGGAAAACGTTCATTCGGATGCAAGACGCCCCCTGCGTCGCGTTTGCCCTGCCAGGTATCGTCGAGGTTCACATAGGTGTAGCCGGCATCGCGCATGCCCGTGCTCACCAGCGCATCTGCAGCGGAACGCACGTCGGCATCGGTCACATGGCCGGCAAAATGGTTCCAACTGTTCCAGCCCATGGGTGGACGCACGGCAAGCGGGGCTTGTGCCAGGGCAGAGCTGGCAAACAGCAGAACAGACACGCAAATCTTGGGCAGATGCACGGATACTTCCCTCTTGTACATGCGAAACGGAGTCGGGAGAACTTTAGCAGAGATCGCCAGCAGAGATCGGCGCGGGGGGGGGGGGTCCCACAGTGCAATGGTGCCAATGGCCGATCGCGTTCCACCGAATATTCGGAGACGCCCGAAACATCTGCTCAATGGAACCCTTATGACCTCGACACCGGACATCATCGCTGCCATACCCACCGAGCCGACCGAAGCAGCCGGGCTCCCCAAGCTTTCCAATGAGGAGATCGCCCGCTACTCGCGCCACTTGATCCTGCCCGAGGTGGGCATGGAAGGCCAGCAAAAGCTCAAAGCCGCGAAGGTCCTGTGAGTCGGCACCGGCGGGCTCGGGGCGCCGCTGGCGTTGTATCTGGCGGCTGCCGGGGTGGGCACCATCGGGCTCCTGGACTTCGATGTGGTCGATGAATCGAACCTGCAACGGCAGATCATTCATTCGCAATCGACTGTGGGCATGCTCAAGGTGGATTCCGCTGAACAGATGCTCAGGGGGCTGAACAAAAATACCAAGATTGTGAAGCACAACACGATGCTGACCTCGGCCAATGCGCTCGAGATCTTTCGGGACTATGACGTCATCGCCGATGGAACTGACAATTTCCAAACGCGCTACCTGGTCAACGACGCCTGCGTGCTGACCGGCAAGCCGAATGCCTACGGATCGATCTTCCGCTTTGAAGGCCAGGCGTCGGTCTTTGCCACCGAGGAAGGCCCCTGTTATCGCTGCCTTTACCCCGAGCCGCCCCCGCCGGGGCTGGTGCCCTCGTGCGCGGAAGGCGGCGTGCTCGGCATCCTGCCTGGGCTGGTGGGCGTGATCCAAGCGACCGAGGTCATCAAGCTGATCCTCGGCATCGGCGAGCCGCTGATCGGGCGTCTCCTCCTCGTCGATGCCTTGGGCATGCAGTTCCGCACGTTGAAGCTGCGTAAAAATCCCGAGTGCCCGGCTTGCGGTACGCACGAAATTCAGGCCTTGATCGACTACGACCAATTTTGCGGCATCCCCAAGCCTGCCGAAGCCGGCCCGCTCGAGGTTAGCGCTCATGGAGTCGTCGATGCAAAGGCCCACATGGTTGATGGCATCCCGCAGGTCTCGGTAGAGGCGCTTAAGCAACGCATCGATGCGGGTCAACGGCCGTTCCTCCTCGATGTGCGCGAGCCGCATGAGTACGCCATCGTGAACCTGGGCGCACCGCTGATCCCGGTCGGACAGATTGGGCAACGGCTGAGCGAGTTGCCGGCGGATAAGGGCACGGAAATTTTTGTGCACTGCAAGACGGGTGGGCGGAGCCAGAAGGCTGCCTTGGAGCTGGCATCTGCGGGTTACAGAAATGTGAGCAACGTCGCCGGCGGCATTACGGCCTGGGCGGAGCGGATTGATCCGTCGTTGCCGAAGTACTAAAAGCAAGCAGCCTAACTTATCATCATCCTGAGCGGTAGGTTAGGCAACGCCAAAACCTTCAATCCGTCTCCACATCACTCACTACCAAAA
>CAXTNA010000079.1:9537-11842 GCA_964245535.1 uncultured Acidobacteriaceae bacterium
TAGGTTAGGCAACGCCAAAACCTTCAATCCGTCTCCACATCACTCACTACCAAAATTTCCAGCACCAACGGCGGCTCCACCAGCGCGTCCATGCTGGACATCTCCGCTACTGCCGCATCCACGGTCGAGCGCAGGCAGGGCTCTGTGGTGACCACAAAGGGTAGCCGGTGGGCCGGATAGCCGCGATGCTGCAGGATGGAGTCGATGTTCACACTGAACTTCGCCAGCGCCCCGGAGATAGCCGAGATGATGCCCGGTTTGTCGTCGACCACCAGCCGCAGGTAGTGTGGCGCAAACACATCGCCCGACACGGGGCAGCGCTCCGCGGTGCGCTGGATGGGAAAGCTGCCGCCTGCAATGGCCATCGCATCGCTGAGCACGGCAACCGCGGTGGCATGGCCGCCGGCGCCATGCCCGCTGAAGACCACATCCCCGCCAAACTGTCCGCTCGTGACCACCATATTTTGCGTGCCGTGCGACCACGCCACGGGCGAGCTGTGCGGCACCAACATGGGCCCCACCCGCGCCCGTACCAGCGGGACCTCACCACGCGCCGCTTCTCCCCCCGCCGTTTTTTCGGGCAGCGCCGGATGCAGATCGAGCTCCGCGCGCGATACCTGCCGCACCGTGCAGCCAAGCTCCTTGGCATACGCGAAGTCGATCGCCGACACATGCGCAATCGTCTGCGCCGGTACATCCGCGACGGTCATCTCCGCTTGCAGCGCGAGCCGCGCCAGAATGCAAAGCTTGGCCCGGGCATCGTGGCCGTCGACATCGGCGGAAGGATCGGCCTCCGCATAGCCGAGCCGTTGTGCCTCGCGCAGCATCTCGGGGTAATCCGCGCCGTTTTCCATCGCCGAAAGAATGAAGTTGCAGGTGCCGTTCAGAATGCCGCTGAGCCGTGTGAGGCGATCACCGCTAAGCCCCTGCACGATGCCCGGCAGCACCGGCACGCCGCCCGCCACCGACGCGCCGTACAGCAGCTGCACCCCGTGCTGCTGTGCGAGCGCGAACAGTGCCGGTCCGCGATGCGCGATCAGCTGTTTGTTGGCGGTCACCACATGCTTGCCCGCACCGAGCGCCGCCGCCACCCAGGACTCCACTGGATCAAGGCCACCCATCAGTTCGACGATGAGGTGGACATCGGAAGAAGAGAGCACATCCTCGATGCGCTCGGTCCAGACCGCATTCGAGGGCACGAAGTTGGCCCGCCTATGCTCGCGTTTGCGGGGAATGTCGCGGTTGAACACATGGGTAATGCGCAACTGCGGCAAACCGGACGCAGCCAGCACCTCGGCAAAGCAGCTGCCGACGGTGCCGAAGCCGAGCAGCGCAATGTTCATCACGGCCGCAGGTCCGGCGCGCCGCAAACCCACGTTGGCGAGAGCGGTTTCGATCATCAGTAGGTCACCCGGTAGGGGCTGGCGCGCCATGCCTCAAAGCTGGCGCGGGCCTCCTCGCCCAGCAGCTGTTCGATGGGGATGGTGCGCGCAGAAAGAGGCTTTCTCACCTCTTCGTACAGAAAGGAATCATCGAATCCGGCACGGGCTGCTTCCCCTGTATGATTGCCGTAAAAGATTCGACGGCAGCGCGACCAATACAGAGCCGCCAGGCACATGGGGCAAGGCTCGGTGCTGGCATATACATCGCACTCGGTAAGTTGAAAGGTGCCGAGCGCCTGGCACGCATTGCGGATGGCAACGATCTCTGCATGCGCGGTCGGATCGTTCGTTGCCGTTACCTGGTTGGCACCGGTCGCGATCACGGCATCGTGCCGCACAACCACCGCGCCAAACGGGCCGCCGCGGCCGTGCAACACATTCTCCGTGGCCAAGGCAATCGCCTGCTGCATGAATTTGGGATGTCCGGGCATACTCCGTTCCTGAGTGTCCCATGCCCCTCTGAGATTGTCATCCCTTAGCCGATTCGAATTTGTCATTCCGTAGCGCAGCGAAGGAATCTGCTTTCCTGGTATCTTGCTGCAGCGCCGGAAGAAAACAAATCCCTTCGCTGCGCTACGGGATGACAATTCTTTGTGCCCTCGGAATCATAAGCGATCGAAGCAAACAGCCCTAAAAGTTAAATGAAGCCTGCAGCGAAATCCGCCGTACCGCACTCTGCTGCGTGTACGGTCCGCCCTGCAGCACAAGGCTTCGCCCAAAGTTCTGCGGACCGGCGTCGAGCTGCGCGACCGGCACCGCGGGGTCGGTGTTGTTGAACAGATTCTGTGCGATGATGCCCAGGCCAAAGCTGTAACGCCGCCCCGTGCTGGTGCCGCCGCACCCACCGCGGCCCCCGCCGGGAC
>CAXTNA010000080.1:0-11781 GCA_964245535.1 uncultured Acidobacteriaceae bacterium
CTTTCGTACGGGACGGGACGTGCGACCGGCGCTGGCCGGTGCCTTTGCCCTCGTGCTGGTGTTGGGGGGCGGCACGGCGGCGACGCTGCTGGTCCGCCATGAGGCTTCTCCCACGGTGACTTCGCCAACGGTAAATGATCTCCGAATTTACGATAAGAATGCCCAGGCACTCGAGCAGATGGATCTGCTGGATGAGGGAGGCGCGGACCCGGACGCAGCGCAACCCCAAAGCTAAATCAAACCCGGTTCGCGGGTGGGAATGCCGTGTGGCGCGGCGAGCAACTCTCGATGAAATCGAAGTCTCGCGGCGAGTAGATTTATATTTTGACCTGTGGACCCGCAAACGGCGGCGGGTTTACCAAAGGGGACACGACAGTCGCGCAGAAACGCGCGAGTGTTAGGGAAAAGGCAGCATAGCAATGAACGATCGTGTTCCAACACGCGCCAGTTGTCGGAGAGCTACCCTGCTTATCCGGCTTCTATTGCTGTGTGTTGGAATGTTTTATTTTAACGAAGCGCCGGGTATGCAAGCCCAGGACCTGCAGCAACAACAGGCTGCCCCAATCGAGCGTCGCCCGCCGCAACGGTCCCCTGCCGCTCCCTCGGTGCCCAGTCAGACTGAGGGACAATCCAACGCGTACGACGCCGCGCGGCGTCGTATGACAGAGCGCGCCCCAACGGAACGCGCGCCTCGTGGCGAGCACCTGGCCCAATGGATGAGCCAGCACCAAAGCCTTTCCCCCGAGCAGCAGCAAAGCGCCTTGGAACAGGAGCCGGGTTTTCATGCACTGCCCTCGCAGACCCAGCAGCGCATGCACGACAGGTTGGCGCAGCTGGATGCCATGAGCCCTGAACAGCGGCAGCGTCGCCTGGCACACACCGAGGCCATGGAGCGGCTCACCCCGGATCAGCGGGCCGAGGTGCGGGGAGCCATGGGGCAGCTGGGTAGTTTGCCGCCCGATCAGCGCCGCGCGGTGGCGCGCACCTTTCGTTCCTTGCGGGATTTGCCGCCGGACCAGCGATTGCCGGCCTTGAGTTCCGGCCGTTTCGGGCCGTCGTTGAACGATGCCCAGCGTGGCGTGCTGAGCAATCTTTTGCGTGTGGAACCGATGCTGCCGCCCCCGCAACCGGCGCAGCCCCTGGGCGCACAGCCGTTTGTGCCGCAGCGCTGAAGCAGGGCTGCGGCACACAGCTCTGCTGCAGCTACTACCGGTTCTAGGCTTGATCTCTCCTAATTCCTAAGCAGATTCTTTGCTAGAAATAGAACATTCGCCGGCCGTTCTGCCAAGCGGCGCATGAAGTAGGGGTACCACTCCGTGCCGAATGGCACATAGGTGCGCATGCGAAAGCCATCCCGCACCAGCTTGCGTTGCAGGTCGCGCCGTACTCCATGGAGCATCTGATATTCAAACGCATCGGATGAAATACCTTGAGCACGAACGAAGCTCCGCAGATCGTCGATGATCGCTTCGTCGTGGGTGGCGATGCCACAAAAAACACCACTACTGACCATGCGCTTCATGAGCTTGCGGTAGTTTGCGTCGACGTCGGCCTTGTTCGGAAACGCCAGCGTGGGCGGCTCTTTGTAGGCGCCTTTGCAGAGCCGGATGCGGATGCCTTGGCGCAACAGGCGCTCGGCATCCTCGGCTGTACGGTATAGGTAGGCCTGCAGCACCGTGCCGACGCGGCCCGGATAGCGGCTGTGCAGGCGCTCCGTCATCGTTAGCGTGGCCTCGGTGTAGCTGGAACCTTCCATGTCGATGCGCACAAAGCTGTCGGCCTCCGCGGCATGCGCGACCAACTCATCCACGACGCGCTCGGCAAGCGCGGGACCCGCACCGTGACCGCCGATATCCATGCCCATCGCCGTGAGTTTGACGCTGATGTTGGCGCGCAGTTTGCGAGCGGCGATGCGGTCCAGCAGCTGGTGGTAGAGCGCCGCGCCTTCCTCGGCTTGCGAGACCTGCATCACGCTTTCGCCAAGTGAATCTAGCGAAGCATCGATGTTTTCCGCACTGAGTTCATCGACAACGGCGATTGCCTCATCGATGCTCATGCCGGCCACAAAGCGGCGAGAAAGCCGACGTCCCAGCGAATTACGTTCCGAGAACGCCCGCAAAGGCTTATTGGACGAAAGCGAGATGAAAACGGAACGCATCATGAGAAACAGACACCACCAATTGCAGAACTGCATGTTCGAAAGAGGAACGCACGATCAAACAAGGCCATTGTCGCATGGCAAACGGAAGCCTTTCCAAAAGCAGTTCCGTATGTGTGGATGTGGCCGTCTGCGCAAAACAACCATGGTGCGCATCAACCCAGCATGAGGGCAAGCAAAGCCATGCGTACATACAAGCCGTTGCGCGCTTGGCGGAAGTACGCGGCACGTGGATCGAGGTCGACCTCCGGTGCAATCTCATGGAGGCGCGGCAGTGCATGCATGATGACAGCCCCCGGTTTCAGCTGCTCCGCGATGCGCAGATTGAGCACGTACGCGTCCTTCACAGCCTCGTACGCGGCTGCGGAGGCGAAGCGTTCGCCCTGCACACGCGTGATGTAAACGACATCAGCCTCGCTGGCCTCCCCTTCCAAAGCATCGGCAATGCGCATGGGAATGCCCTTTGCCGCGAGCGCGTCAGTATATCGTGCCGGCAAGCGAAGCGAGGGCGGCGAAATAAGGGAAACGGTGAGGCCCGGGTACATCGCCAACAGCGGCAGCAGGGAATGAATGGTGCGGCCGTTGAGCAGGTCGCCCACAAGGGTGACATGCAGGTCGGAAAGGCGGCCCAGCTCGCGGTGGATCGTATACCCATCGGCGAGAGCTTGCGTGGGATGCTCGCCGATGCCGTCGCCGGCATTGATCACGGGCACGGGTGAACTGGCTGCGGCTGCCGCGGCGGTGCCTTCCTCGAAATGGCGAATGGCGATCGCGTCGGCATAGCCCGAGACCACGCGTACGGTGTCGGCGATGCTTTCGCCCTTTACCGCAGAGGAACTATCGCGTGCATTCTCAACGGACAGCACACTGCCGCCGAGCTTCTGCATCGCCGCTTCGAAGCTGAGCCGCGTGCGCGTACTTGGCTCATAAAAAAGTGTTGCGAGGATGCGGCCCTGCAGCACGGGAAACAGTCTGCGGCGGCGGTCGTCATCCTGCAGGCGATCGGCTGCGGTAAAAAGGTTGGTCAGCAGAGCGGGCGAGAGTTGGGAAGCGCTGATAAGGTGAGAAAGTTCAGGCATGGGAGGTCTCAGCTTGCGTTGTACACCACCCCGCGCAGTACCGTATAGCGCACGCTGCCGGGCAGGGTGTAGCACTCAAACGGCGACCACCCGCAGCGCGTATGCACACTTTCGCGCGTGACGGTGTAGGGTGTCGTAGGGTCGAAAACCGTGAGCGAGCCAACGTATCCTGGCGCAATGCGGCCGTAGCCTTCGCCGAAGCCGGCAGGTAGAAATTCGCGCACAAAGCGGCCGGGGTTGAAGGCGCAAACGCGGGCGATATCCTGCGGGGTGAAGCCGTGTTCGGTCATCAGCCACGCGGCGAAACTGCCGTAGGTATCGAGCAGCGGCACACCGCTGGCGCCGATGGCTTTTTCTTCGAGCGTGTGCGGTGCGTGGTCGGTTGCGATGTAATCGATGTGTCCCTCGCGCAAGGCTGCGATCAAGGCAAGACGATCTTCGCGCGTGCGCAACGGCGGGTTCATCTGTAGCGCCATGCGGTTTTCGGCGGTGAGCATGGAGGTGTCAAAGGAGAGATGATGCGGCGTCGCTTCGCAGGTGACGCGCACGCCGCGGGCTTTTGCGGCGATGATCTGCTGCAAGCCTTCGCGTGTGGAATAGTGGCAAAGCTTGCCGTGCAGATCGTAGGTCTCGATCAGATGCAGCGCGAAGGCCGTTGCGGTGATCTCTGCCTCCGCCGGCCGTCGCTGCTCGTGCGTGGGTGCATTGCGTGCCGCTTGAAGGATCTCCGGATCTTCACAATGAAAGCTGACATTGCAGCCGCGATAGCGAGCGATCGTCTCTTCAAGCTGCGCCTGCGAGGTGAAAAAGAGGTCGCCGACGCTCGGTCCCATGTACGCCTTATACGGCACATGGCGGCGTAAGGGGTGTGTGCCGGGGCCGATACCCGCGTACAACGTGATGTGCACGTTGCTCCTGCCGGTGAGCTGCTCTTTTGCAGCATACCGGGCGTCGTCCACTGGCGCGGTGGGATTGTTGGGCATATCCACAACCTGCGTCACGCCGCCATGCACCGCGGCTGCCGAAGCGGTGACGAAATCTTCCTTATAGGATTGCGTGCCGCTTACGTCCTCGCGCGCATGGATGTGAACGTCGCCGAAACCTGGAAAGATAAGACAGTTTGTTGTATCGAGATCGCCTGCGAAATTGCCGTCCGTGTGGGGGACAACGTGCGTGATTAGCCCGCTGGCCGTGTCGATCTCGACTGTGCCTTGAAACAGGCTGTCATGATTGACGATCGTGCCGGTTATGCGCAAAAGATTGCGTGGTGCAAGTCGTATTGCATCAGCGGATTCCATGCATCGCCTCCTGCGCGGCGTTGATCGCATCCCTTGTTTGCCGTGCAACACGCGCTGGATCTTCTGCATACAAGATTGCACGCGAGCTGCTAAGGACGAGTCCTTTGCCGTCCGCGCGCAGGCCGGCTTGCACCGTAGCATGGAGATCGCCGCCCTGGGCGCCGATGCCGGGCACAAGAAAGCTCATCGCCGGTGCCAGGGCGCGCACCCGACGCATCTCGTCGGGATACGTAGCCCCGATGACCAGCATGCAATTTCCCTGCGTGTTCCATTCTGTGGTGACGCGCTCAGCCACGTGCTGCCAAAGCGGCTTGCCGTCCGCACGCAGATCCTGCAACTCGCCTGCACCCGGGTTGGAAGTGCGGCAAAGGATGATCGAGAGCTTGTCGGTGCGCTTGAGAAATGGCGTGAGCGCTTCACGGCCGAGGTAGGGGTGCAAGGTAATGGCATCGGCATTCAGATCGCCTTCAGCTGCGCCAAAAATGGCCTGCACATAGCCGCGATTGGTCGAGCCGATATCACCGCGCTTGGCGTCACAGATTGTGAGGTGCTCCGGGCAGTTCTCCTGCAAATAGGCGAAAACCATCGTCAGCTCATCCCAACCGCGTGCGCCGTGCGCTTCAAAAAAGGCAGTGTTCGGTTTGAAAGCACAGGCGAACGCTGCTGTTTGCTCGATAATCCAACGGCAAAAAGTAAGAAGCGGATGCGGCTCGCTGCGAAAGCGCGTCGGGATCTTCGCGAATTCCGGGTCAAGACCCACGCAGAGCAGGGAGCCGCTCGCGTCCATGCGCGCTTCGAGCTTGTGGAGAGCGGGCGAAAGCCCTGGCACGCACGTTTCTGTCACGCGCGCTCCTGCTGCTGCATCCGCTGCGCGGCCCAGCCATGCGGGTCGCCTAGCCACGCGTGGATCTCGTTTGCACCGGAAGCGTCGAGCGAACCGCGTGCGAGAGCACCGGCGAGTACGGCATCGAAGTTCGTCAAAGTGTGCAGCTGCACGTTGGCTTCAGCAAAGGCTTGTTGCGCTTCCAGAAAGCCATAGCTGATGATCGCGAGGCAGTCGGTCACAGTTGCGCCCGCCTCGCGCAGCGCCGCCACCCCGGACAAGCTGCTGCTGCCGGTCGTTACGAGATCTTCCACAAGCAGAACGCGTTTGCCGTCCACATCGCCACCCTCGATGCGCGCGCGTTTGCCGTAGTCTTTGGGCTGCTTGCGAATGAACACCGAAGGCCGCTCGAGCGCATAGCCCAGGGCGGCCGAGTGCGGAATGCCCGCAGCTTCGATGCCACCCAACACATCAAAGGCAATCTTGTCTGTTTCGATCAAAACATCGAATCCCTCGATGACCTTCCGCCATTGCGTCGGCCAGAAAGGAAAGGTGCGATTGTCGCAGTACACAGGGGAAACGATACCGGATTTGAAGGTGATCGGTGCGTGGAGACGAAAGCCAACCCCGCCGATCTCCAGCAACGCGTCGGCGACGGCGTGGGACCTGTCTTGTGAATCAACCGGCATGTGCCAACTCCCCAAGCTGCTGCTTGATCTGTTGCGCGAGCCCCGCGTTCCACATGGCGGCTGTGGCCGACATGGCGGCATCGGCCCCGGCGACGCGATAGGCCGCATAGTGTGTCGGCTCACTCACGCCCCCGATCCCTACAATCCGAAAGGGCATCCCGAGTTCTTCGCGCAACCGTGCAAGATCCTCCACGGTCGCCAGCCCGGCCCAACGAATCGCATGGCCGCCGACGCCGGAACGCAGCCGGCCTTCGCCGGGCAGCGCCTGTTCGCCGGTCTCATTCACAATCTCCGCGCCGATCGTGTTGATCGCCGCAATGGCATCGGCCACGCCGCCAATGCCTTCGACCAAACGCCGCAACGCAGCCCGCTCCGGAAAATAGGCAATCTTTGCAATCAGCGGCACATCGCCGATCTCGTTCTTGATGGCCTCGATCACGCGGGTGGCGCGCTCGGTATCGAAGCACAACAGATGCGCCGTGCCTTCGTTCGGGCAGCTCAGGTTGACCTCGAGAATCTTTGCGCCGGTTTCGCGTACAAGGCGCGCGGCTTGCACGAAGTCGGCGATGTATTCCTCTACATTGCCGCGCTCGCCGGGCGTGCCCTGGAAGCTGCCGATTACCACCTGCCCCGGTTTGGCAAGGTGCACGGCGTGGGCGAGGTCCGGCTGCCATACCGCGGGGTCAAACGACGGCACGCCGAAAGAATTCGTCACCGAAAGCGGCGCTGTGTAGTCTGTGTGGCCGCGCAAACGGCCCGCGGTAGGGTGCAGATCGCCCTCCACCTCGACGGCCAGCACGTTGGGCCAGGGGTGTGCAGCCCAGCGCCGCGTCCGCACGGTTTTGTAGACGGGCAGGTCGAAGCCAGCATCGAGCGCGGCGCGAATAAAGCGGCTATTCAGCAGGGGGCCGGCAGCGATGCCGAACGGCAAGCGCACTGGCTGGCCAAGAAAACGGTGCAACGGCCTTAGGTCGGGAACTGCGGGCTCACGCTGCGCATCAGAACGACCGGACGGCTCGGGAAGCTCGCCAAACGGGCCGTGCTCGTAATTTTCTTCGTAGGAGCGGGCGGGATCATAAAAGGCGGTGCGCGGCCCCGTGCGACCTTCACCGGGACCTGTTTGCATGGAACGCATCTCTTTTGCCACCCTCTTCGTCTTTTATAGAACAGCGGCAGGGCTTTCCAGAACAAAGGAGCCCGGCCACCTCCATTCACCGGGGTTTCCAGGTTTTATCGCTTTCTTTATGCCGTCGCCCTTCTGTCAGTTTTAGGCTGAAAGGAGACGCGGCAGGCAAGCGCAGAGAAGGGCAAAGGGACGCTGCGGGCGTCATGATTTACTGAGATGGTGGCCTTTATTCGAATTTCAGCCGTTCGCACGGTGAATGCTGAGGGAAAAGTGCAGAAATCCCGCCTACGAATAGCCTGCATGCTCATGGGGCTTTCGCTCGTGTTTGGCGTGGCAGGTTGCCGAAGCAAAGAAACACCCGGGCGCGAAGCCGCCGAGGCGCCACCCGCCGCGCCGCAGGTCGTGGCCGTCGGCCAGGCTTCGCAGGTGCACGTGGACACCCCTGCACAATTTCCCCTGGTCGCGGTTGCGCAACGCTCGGCATTCAATACCCTGAACGTCACGGGGCAGGTTCAGCCGGATCCTTCGCGCGAGTTGCCGGTGCTGTCAATCGCCAATGGGCGTGTGACTGCGTTGCATGTGGGTCTAGGTGACATGGTGCGCAAAGGGCAACTGGTGATGGAGGTGCAGTCGCCCGATGTGACAACGGCCTTTAACGCCTATCTGAAGGCGGTTGCCGATGAGCAGCTTGCGAACACCACACTGACCCGCGACAAACTTCTTTACGATAAAGGCGCTATCGCGCAGAGCCAGCTGCAAGTGGCAGAAAACGGCGAAACCGACGCGAAAGCCGATCTCAACGCCGCTGAACAGCAGTTGCGGATTTTGGGCGTGGATAAGAATCACCCCAGCGATACCGTAAAGGTGTATGCCCCCATTTCAGGCGTGATCATCGCGCAAAACACAACAGCCGCCGGTGCCGCGGGTTTGACGGTAACCGGTGCCTCGGGTTCATTGACGGTTGCGGACCTCACGCATGTGTGGGTAGTTTGCGATGTGTATGAGAACGACCTTGCGCAGGTACACTTAGGCGAAGATGCGGAAATTCGGCTGAATGCCTTTCCGGACAGCAAGCCGCGCACTGGAACCATTGCCAATATCGGGGCCATCCTCGATCCGTCGCTGCGCACCGCCAAGGTTCGAATCCAGGTGCAGAACCCCGGAGAAACACTGCGCATCGGCATGTTCACCACGGCGACCTTCCACGGTGCGAAGCCCCAAACGGCTTTGGTGGTGCCGGCGGACGCCATCCTGCACCTCCACGACCAGGATTTTGTCTTTGTGCCGGCGGGCACGACGGGCAGCTTCCGCCGGATTGCCGTGCGTGCGGGGCAAACCTTGCCCGGCAACGCGGTGGAGATCACGAGCGGCGTGCAGGAAGGCCAGCAGGTGGTCTCGAACGCGCTCGAGTTGGAAAACGCAACAGCGCAGTAGGGACCTGACGATTTCATGATTCGCAAGCTTGTCGATTTCGCACTAGATAACCGCTTCATCATCCTGGTGATGGGTATCCTCCTGTTTGGTTGGGGAGCTATCTCCTTTCACAATCTGCCTGTTGAGGCATATCCGGACGTCGCCAACAACTATGTCGAGGTGCTTGTTCAATGGCCGGGTCGTTCTGCCGAGGAGATAGAACAACAGATCACCGTGCCGCTGGAAATCGCGGTTGCGGGCATTCCGCATACTTCCTCGCTGCGCTCGTTCACCCTCGCCGGACTATCCGACCTTAAGCTGACGTTCGATGACGGCAGCGTGAATGACTGGAATCGCGAAAAGGTGTTGGAGCGCCTCGCCCAGATCACACTTCCCAATGGGCTGCAGCCGCAAATCGGTACGGATTGGAGCCCCGTCGGCCAGATCTACTGGTACACGCTCGAAAGCACGAACCCCGCATATGACACGATGGCGTTGAAGTCCATTGAGGACTGGACGCTGGAGAAGGAGTTCAAGAGCGTACCAGGCGTGGTGGATGTGGCCAGTTTCGGCGGACCGACGCGCGAATACCAGGTCATCCTCGATCCGGACAAACTTGTAGCTTACGGCTTGAATATCGGAGCCGTGAAGACTGCGCTCGCGGCCAATAATACCAACGCGGGTGGCTCGTTTATCGAGCAGGGTGCGCAACAAATCAACGTGCGTGAGGTCGGTCTTTTCAAAAGTAGCGACGATATCGCCAAGGTGCCTTTAAAGGCACAAAATGGCACGGCGCTCACCGTTGCCGACGTTGCTACCGTGATTCAGGGACCGAAGATTCGGCTTGGACAGATCGGGAAGGCGATTCTCCGCAAAGATGGCAAGCTCGCTGATAACGGCGATGCGGTCGAAGGCGTTGCTCTGCTGCAAAAGGGCGCGAACTCCGATGAAGTGTTGGAGGGTATTCACAAAAAAGTCGTCGAACTCAATGAGCACATCCTGCCCACGGGCGTGCGCGTGGTGCCGTTCCTTGACCGCTCCGATCTGCTCCATCTGACCACGCATACCGTCCTGCACAATTTGACGGAAGGCATCATCCTTGTCGTCATTATCCTTTTCATCTTTCTGGGAAATATCCGTGGCGCGTTTATCGTAGCGCTTACCATTCCGTTTGCTTTGCTTTTTGCCTCTATTTGCCTGGATTTACGTCACATTCCAGCGAACCTTCTTTCCTTAGGTGCGTTGGATTTCGGCATGGTCGTCGATGGCGCTGTGGTGATGATCGAAAACATCGTTCGTCACCTCAGCCACAATCGCAATAAAGATCTCACGGTGATCCAGCAGATCCGCGAAGCGGCGCATGAGGTGCAACGGCCGGTCTTCTTCGCAATCGGCATTATCATTACGGCGTATCTGCCAATCTTTACGCTGCAATCCGTCGAAGGCCGCCTGTTCGCACCCATGGCTTGGACCGTTGCGTTTGCTTTGTTGGGAGCGCTGATCTTCTCGATGCTAGTTGCCCCAACTGTGGCCAGCTTTCTTTTCCGCAAGGGCACTTCGGAGTGGGAAAACCCGGTACTGCGCTTCATCACGGAACGCTATCGGCAACTCGTGGTGTGGCACATCCAGCGGCCACGCATGACGATGGGCGGCGCGCTGGCAGCCATCGTTCTCAGCATGATCATGGTGTATTCCGGCGTCATTGGCTCCGAGTTCCTGCCCCATCTTGATGAAGGCGCGATCTGGGCACGCGGCACGCTTGCACCCTCGACCGGACCGGATGCCAGCATTGCGGTCATGAATCGTGCCCGGATTATGATTGCTTCCTTTCCGGAAGTCACCAAAGTCATCAGTCAAAGTGGTCGCCCTGACGATGGAACGGACGCGACCGGCTTTTTCAATACCGAATACTTCATCGATCTGAAACCCAAGGACGAGTGGCGGCCGGTATTCCACGAGAGCAAGGACGAGCTCATTGCGGCCATCAATCGGCAGGTGAGTCAGATTCCGGGCGTTAACTGGGGCTTTTCGCAGCCGATCTCTGACAACGTCGAAGAAGCCGTTTCCGGCGTAAAAGGGGAACTGGCCGTGAAGCTATACGGCCAGGACCTGAAAACGCTCGAATCCACGGCTGACCAGATTATGAGCGTTATGTCCGGCATTCGCGGCGTTGCAGATCTTGGTTTGTTCCGCGTGATCGGACAGCCTAACTTAAACTTTGTCGTCGACCGACAGGCTGCGGCGCGATTCGGCCTCAATGTCGCGGATGTTCAAGACGCCATCGAAACGGCAGTTGGCGGTAATGCCATCACCCAGGTGCTGGACGGTGAAGCGCGTTATGACGTGACTACGCGGTATGCGGGGCCGTATCGCTCCACCCCCGAAGCCATCCAGGATATCCGGCTTGTTTCGCCTTCGGGTGAGCGGGTTTCGCTGGCACAGGTCACAAAGATGCAAACCATCGATGGGGCCGAGGAGATTTATCGTGAAGGCGGCACGCGCTATGTCGCGATCAAGTACTCCGTGCGCAACCGCGATCTCGGTTCTACCGTTGAGGAAGCCATCGCCAAGGTTGGTAAGCAGGTCAAGCTGCCGCAAGGCTACAAGCTCGATTGGGCCGGTGAGTACGAAAGCCAAAAGCGTTCCTCGCGGCGCTTGTTGATTGTGCTGCCGATCACGATCCTGCTCATCTTCATCATCCTTTACAGCATGTTCCACTCCGGTAAATGGGCAGCGCTGATTATGGCCAACGTCGCCATGGCGCCCATCGGCGGTTTGATGGCATTGCTGTTAACGCGCACGCATTTTTCCGTTTCTTCAGGGGTGGGCTTTCTTGCGCTTTTCGGTGTTTCCGTACAGACCGGCATCATCATGCTTGAATACATGAACCAATTACGTGTGAACGGACATACCGTGCTTGAAGCCGCTGTCGAAGGGGCCGTGCTGCGCCTGCGGCCCATCCTCATGACGATGCTGGTCGCCACACTCGGTCTGCTGCCGGCGGCTCTGTCGCATGGCATCGGCTCCGATTCGCAACGGCCTTTTGCCATCGTCATTGTGGGCGGTCTGATCGGCGCAGTGATCATCAATATTTTTCTGCTGCCGACGCTGTATGTGTTTTTCGCTCGACCCACGGACGTGCTGCCGGCGCCAGATGCGGGGTTTGAGGCATGAGCGGTTTGAACCGTACGAGGC
>CAXTNA010000081.1:0-5851 GCA_964245535.1 uncultured Acidobacteriaceae bacterium
GTCTGTTGGTGTGCAAGAGTCTTTGCTTACTTTTCTGTCATCTCTGAAGAATCTGGTGTTCCAGACCGCAAAACTGCAGGTCTCTCCACTCCGCGCTCTGCGCTCCGGTCGAGATGACACGGTATCGCTATAGGTAAATCGTTCTAAAACGTAAAAAAACTTTGCAGCAGAATGGTGCGATTGGAGGCGGTAAGCGGGCTGAAGTCGTTGGCGAGCGATAAGGAACGTCCGAAGTAGGGCGAGCTGAGCACACCAATGGGCAGGCCGGGGTTGTTGCGGTTCAGGACATTTTGGGCCTCCACCTGGAATTTGAGATCCCAAGGGCGCTCGGCTTTTTTGGGGGCGGGAGCGGGCTTGCCGTTCCCTGTGGATGTGGCGGCTTCGGCGTTTGGCCGCGGACCGATATGAAAGTCTTTCCCGGCCTGCAGATCGAGCCAGGCAAAACCGGGTGCGGTGGCGTAATTGCGAGGAATGAGGTGCAGGTTGGGCAGCGGCGCGGTGTCGAAATTACCGAAAGCGGTCCGTACGACCGAGCTGCGGGTCATATCCGTGGCAAAGGCGGGCCGGTCGTTGTAGAGGGTATCGCCGTTCAGGTCTGTCCCAGTGGTGATGTCGAACGGCGCGCCGGAATGTGCGTTGAAAAACGGCTGGAGTTGAAACCCGTGTGGGAGGGACCAGACAAGACCGGCAAAGACGGTCTGCAGATGATTATTGGAGGCACGGGCGTAGTCCGCGGCGACGTTGTATTGGTTGGAAGGAAAGGCCGTGGAACCGGCGCTTTCGTTGCGCTCGTGGTCGAGCACGTAAAAGCCAAAAAGGAAAAGCCTTTTGGTGAGCTGCAGGTTGGTGCTGTTGAAGAGGACCTGTTCGTTGTCGTTACTGTCGGAGTTGAACTGGTAGATGTTTTGCATGGTGCCGAGCGGGCGGACGCCGCTGCCGGGGATAGCCGGATTATAGGTGCCGGGAAAAGGGGCGTTCACATTTTGTGAAAGGTAGTTGTGACTGCCGTGCATGATCAAAAGCGTAGTGGAAGTCGATCCGAGCTTGCCGATGGCGCGGTCAACCGAGAAGTTCCCGACCTGCTGATAGCTGGAGCGCAGATGGGGATTGACACGATAGATTGTCGGTTCGGTGGCGGTGAGGGCCGTCGTAGGTGGAATCTGAGGATAGAAGTCCGGGTTTTGGACGAAATAGGCGATCTCGGATGTGCCGTTCTGCCGGATGGCCTGGAGCAGATTGGCAGCGGAAAAGCGGTCGTAGAAGATGCCATAACCGCCGTGCAGCGTGACGAACGGCTCTGCCGCTTTACCCCGGTGCACGGCCCAGGCGATGCCGAGGCGCGGCGCGGGATCGACGTGATCGGGGATGGCGGACTCGCTTTCAAAGCGCAGGCCGTAGCTGAGCATGATGTTTTTCGTGAGCTTCCAATCATCCTCCGCGTAAAGGCCGATATCGTCTGAAAACAACCGAGCGCTGGGTTTCCCGGCGGTAATGTTGAACTGAGAGGCGCCGGGAACTCCCGTGCCGTTCGGCGCGGCTTGCAGCGCGGCTTGGGCAGCGTTGTAATTCGCTAGCGACGCGAAGGTGTATTGACCGTTGAAGTTCGCGGTCGATACGTTGGCATCGCGAAGCTCGCGAAAGCGGAAACCGGCATGAAGGGAGTGCTTGCCGTGGTCCCACTCGAAAAGGTTTTGTAGCTCGTAGCGGTCTTGATTGTCACGCAAAGCCTGCGCAGGATTGCCGCCGGCTTGGAAAGAGCCTTCCACCACCAGCGATGGCGCGGTGCTGTTGGGGTCTTGACGATTGCGCGTGCGGATGTACTGGAAGCGGGTTTCATCAACGGCGTGGGCGCCGATGACCTCCGTGTCTGACCCTTGCAGCGTATTGGTGAGGAGGTTGGAGCTGAAGGCCGCATCGGGCAGAACCAACGGCGCGATGCCGCTGTTGGTAATGTGGGTGCGGCTCCATTCGTTGCGCAGGTAAGCGAAATTATTGGGACTGAACTGGCGATCGACGCGGAAAGAGTAGGTGTCAGTGCGCTGTGGGGCGGGCAGGGCTTCGGAAAAAGTTGCTGCGGTGTTGGCTGGGTCGACTGCGTTCACGACCGCGTTGTTGGCCAGCAACTGGATGTTTTCGGAGGCGAAGAAGGAAGTCTTCTTGTTGATGGGTCCGTTCAGGTTGCCATCGGTTTGGAACTGGTGGTATGGCGGCTGCAGGGTTGTGTAGGGATTGCGAGCGTTGAACGGCTGATCCGTGCCGAAAAAGTTGAGCGCGCCGTGGAACTCGTCAGTACCGGGCTTGGTTTGGATCTCAACCCGGCCAAAACCGAGGGAATCGTAAGACGCCGAGAATGGGTTAGCGTTGATGCGTATGGAGCGGATGGAGGATTTTGGCGGCAGATTGCCGCCCGAAAAACCGTTGATATAGAACTGCGGGCCGCCGCTGCTCAGTCCCGGTCCGGCCAGGGCCCTGAGCTGCTGTTGCAGGGTAGCGTTATCGTCGGAGAGTAGAGCAAGACGGTCGCCCTCGAAAACGAGCGCGCTGCCGTTATTGGCAGGATCAGTGGAGTTACCGTGGGGATCGACGCTGATCTCTTCGGCCTGCCCGGCCACCACAAGGCGCACAGGTAGGCGCACAACGCCGTTCGGCTTCAGAGCAATCGGCCGGCTTTCAAAGATCACGAAGTTGGGGGCCTCCACCTGCACGGTGTAGCTGCCGGGCGGCGTTAAAAAGCTGAACGCGCCGAAGTTGTCCGTTGTCTTAAATTGCGGTTTGGCAGAAACGCCGCGCGGCGGG
This sequence comes from uncultured Acidobacteriaceae bacterium, assembly GCA_964245535.1. Lineage (GTDB taxonomy): Bacteria > Acidobacteriota > Terriglobia > Terriglobales > Acidobacteriaceae > Granulicella. The sequence goes on from CAXTNA010000081.1 coordinate 2,797, forward strand.
ATGAGGCGCACATGCGCACCCGGAATCACGGCACCGGTCGCATCGGCAACCGTGCCGCTCAGGGTCGCAGACAGCGGGTCCTGCGCCTCTGCAAAGCCCCAGGACGATAGCAAAATCGCCAAAAGCCCGACGGCGCCGAACCAGCTCAAAAGACGGGTACAACCAATCAACCTAGGCAGACCGTAACCTCGTTCCGGGGAAAGCCAAAAGGACAGGTGACTCAATGTGATGGGTACGTACTTAATTTCGCATGAATTTCAGAAGTCTGTGAGGCGAAATTGCCAAATCTCTGCTTCCGGCAGCGACAGGCAGTGCGGAAGAGTGGTGCACGGCAGAGTACCGGCAACCGGAGCTTGGAGACCGTTGTGGGATCCGCACTTCGGTATGCACATCCACTCCGGGTCTTTCCGGCACCCGCGACCGCTTGGCGAAACCCCAAACGGCAGCGCAGCGAGCGCTTGGCATGCCCAACGGATAAAATGGCGGGAGAGCATCGCGACTTTGACGCTTGCGACGCGTCCAGGTATCTGGGCTCAAACGTACCGTGTTGTAGAAACTTCTAAAGTACTTCGATTTCGAGCTCCTGAGCGCTCTCCCGACTCCCCATGAAACTCCGTCCAGTTGTTCTTGTATTGCTTCTTCTATTCGGCTTCTACTACCTGTCGAGCCGCATGTTCTCCGCGGGTGCCATTGCCGGCCTTTTACGCCCTTCCGCCGATGCGGCCACCGCGGAGGCAACCAACGACGTGCGCGGTCCGCTGGGCAACTTCAGCCTGACGGTGGCTTCGGCCGCGCCGGCCTTCGATACCGAAGAACAGCAGAATATTGCCGTCTATAAGCGCGCAATCCCGAGTGTGGTCAACATCACTTCGACGCAGGTCGCGTATGACTTCTTCTATCGTGCGGTGCCGCAACAGGGCCAGGGTTCGGGGTTCATCCTGGATAAGCAGGGGCACATCCTCACCAACCACCACGTGGTCGAAGGCGCGCAACTGGTCGAGGTAACGCTGCACGACAAGCACAAGTACAAGGCAGCGGTCGTCGGCGACGATCCCAATCACGATCTCGCGCTGCTGCAAATACAGAACGTGCCCAACCTGCAGGCGGCCACGCTAGCCGAAAGCTCCAGCCTGATCGTCGGGCAGCAGGTATACGCGATCGGCAACCCATTCGGGTTTTCAGGCACCATGACGCGCGGCATCATCTCCGCCATCCGCTCGATCGCCATGCCTTCAGGCAACAAGATCGAAGATGCGATCCAGACAGACGCTTCGGTGAACCCCGGCAACTCCGGCGGTCCCCTGCTGAACTCGCGCGGCGAGGTGATTGGGATCACGACGCTGATCGCCTCCAACCCGAACGGCGGTGCGGATCAATCGGCGGGCATTGGTTTTGCCATCCCCATTTCCACCGCCAAGGCCGTGCTTGATGACTTCGCCCGCTATGGCCGCGTGCGGCGCCCGTCGCTCGATGTGGTGACCTTGCCCATCGGGCCCGACGTCGCCCAGCAGATCGGCTTGCCGGCGGATTACGGCATCCTGATCGAACGCGTACTGCCCGGTGGCGCCGCCCAGCATGCCGGCCTGCGCGGCGGCACCGAACGCGCCTACATGGGCAACACGCCGGTGATGCTCGGCGGCGACCTGATCGTCGGCATCGACGGCCAGGAGATCACCACCCCGCAGGATCTTTCCGGCGCGCTCAATGCGCATCGTGCCGGTGACACCATCACGCTCACCATCTACCGCGGCCAGCACCGGTTAACGGTGCACGTCACGCTTTCCGATGCCAAGCAGGTTACGGGCAACGGCAACCAGGCCTGACGGCGAAAACGGCCGGGTGCCCCATCCTCGCCATACTTTCACCGCGCCAGACCGGGTGCCCCATCCTCGCGACAGTTTCACCGTCGCTAGGGTGGGATCCCCGCTACAGAACTTCCCGTCTAACCGCTAAACTGGGCAAGTGCCCGACCGCCTCATCCTCGGCATCGAATCCTCCTGTGACGAAACCTCGGCGGCAATTGTCGCCGAAGGCCGCACCGTGCTTTCCAACGTGGTCGCCTCGCAGCTGGTACACGCCGACTACGGCGGCGTCGTGCCGGAGCTTGCCAGCCGTGAGCACCTCCGAGCCATCGTGCCGGTCGTGCGCGAAGCGATGCAGGCGGCGGGTCTAACAGCGGGCCAGGCGGGCTATCGGGGTTTGAGTGCCGTAGCCGTTACGGAAGGTCCTGGGCTCGCCGGAGCGCTGCTCGTCGGCATCACCTTCGCGAAGGCACTGGCGTTCGGCGCGGACCTGCCGCTCATCGCGGTCAACCACCTGGAAGGGCACATCCAGGCCGTGCTGCTTGAAGCCGAGCAGCAGTTTGCGGAGGCTTCCCCGTTGCTGGCGGCGGTGGTTTCAGGCGGCCATTCGCACCTGTACCTGGCCTCGCGCGCGGACGACGGTCTGTGGAGCTATCGCAACGTGGGCCGCACGGTGGACGATGCCGCGGGTGAGGCCTTCGACAAGGTAGCCAAGTTGCTCGGTCTTCCCTACCCCGGCGGTCCGTGGATGGACGCGCTCGCCGCGCATGGCGACCCCTCTGCCGTGCCGTTCCGTTTCCACCCGATGAAACCTCGTACACGCAACACCGGCAACGAAGGCCGCACCCGGCCCGGTACCGCTTCTCCTTCCTTGATTGTCATCCCCGCAGCCGGGGTCCCCGTCGAGCGCTCTTGCTCGATGGGGTGGGAAGGGGATCTGCGTTCCCCCGCCGCGCCAACGAGGTCAACCGGAGCACGCGCTGCGTCTCTCACCAGCACACCCGAACCCGAGTTCAATCTTTCTTTCAGCGGCATCAAGACCGCCGTGCGCCGTCATGTGGAACGGCACGGGATGCGCGACGCCATCGCAGCGCGCGAAGCGGCCATGCGCGCCGCCGAAGGCCTGCAAACCACCGGAGCTCTGCACACCGCCAAGGCGAGCGATCCGGAGGCCTTCAGGCAGGCTTTGGCCCTGCTGGACCGCGAAACGCTAAACCTGATCGCCAGCTTTCAGGGCTCCGTGACAGCGTATC
>CAXTNA010000081.1:5861-11088 GCA_964245535.1 uncultured Acidobacteriaceae bacterium
GCGTATCTCACCCGCACGATCGTGGCAGCGGCGGAACACTTCGGCGCACGGGCCGTTGCGGTCTCGGGCGGCGTCGCCGCCAACCGCGAGCTGCGTGCCAAACTCCAAACCGCCGCCGCGAAAGCGAAGCTGCCCCTGGCCTTCCCTTCGCTGAGCCTTTCCACCGACAACGCCGCCATGATCGCCGCCGCCGCTTGGCCGAAATTCCTGAACGGCCGCTTCGCCGACGATTCGCTGGAAGCCGCGCCTGGCCTACGGCTCGGCTAAAAGCGAGAGAAGCCCCGATTGCTAAGCGGCTAAGTGAACACAACGGTATTTTATGAAGATGGGAGGCTGTTGTGACCTTTACGGGTCCATGGAGCACGCCGAAAGCCTTGTCATTGCGTAGGGTAGCGAAGAAATCTGCTGTTTGCTTGAGAGCTGATGCACCTGAAAGGAAAGCAGATCCCACCCCCTTCGACTTCGCTCAGGGTGCGGGATGGCAAAAACGGTGAAGAGGCGTTGCACTAATCCCTTACCGTGAATCGAAGGTCATAAAAGCCTTTAGAGCTTTTCTTGTAAGTACAGCTCTCGATTTCCGGGCTGAAGGCCTGGCACATCAGAGAGCTGAAAGCCCGACGCAAAGCTCAGGGCTATACCACTGGAACCCCTAATCGTCACTCCTTGACTGATTCAACCTCTTTACCGATCCGTTGAGCTAAGCTCCAGAAAGCTGCATCCTCTCGGAGCTTCTGTAAAGAATCATCGGCTGTCGGATCAGGAAAACGCTCTCCCTGCATCACGTGCGTGCGGCGGTCGAAGGCCTGTTGCAAATGTTCTTGCGCGGCCCTCGGATCACCCACTTCTGCATCTGCACAGGCGAGTTCGTAGTAGTAGAGCGGATAGTCTGGGTCCTTCTTGATTGCAGCTTCGTTCACCTTACGCGAGCCGCTCAGGTCGCCCGAAAGCCCCAGCGATATGGAAAGCTGGTCAGTCACAATGCGACCGAATCTTATCGGATCTCCACTCTGCTCGACTTTGCCCAAAGCGGACCGATAGGCAATGGCAGCACCGGCGTACTGATGTCTGCGGTATTCAACCTCCGCGTAGGCGAATGCGTCCTTGAACATTGGCTTGGCGATAGGCTCGAACGTGAGGGTTAGCAGCGTCTTCTTCGCGATCTCCATTGTTTGTCGATATGCTTCTTCATCACCGGGCTTTACGCCGGCTGCACTGAAAAGGAGGTCACCGCAAAGATCTCCCGAAGCTACGAAAGCACGAAGCGACATGAGAGCATCCTTGGGCGCGATAAGCACGGCCATGGCAATCTCCACGCCGCTTGCGGAGCGGATGGAGGCGCGGGTCTGCACTGCAGCTTCGGCGTGCTCGCTTCCGAGCATTCCGTCACGGCATGTACTCGCAGTGAGCGGAGCCTTATCAGGCGCGGCGAACAGGAACGCAAGCATGTGCTGCTTTCCTTGCTCCGCTCGCTCTCCCCATTCATTCCCATTCAATTTCGCCGAAAGCTCCACCACCTGCCAGGCTCCCTGATCAATCGACATTCGACCGGGGTGTTCCGGAAGAGCGAAGGTAAGCTTGCCATGCGTGACTTGCGCATTTGCAACCGGGAAGCAGAGGCAAAGAGCCGAAAAAAGCCACAGCCCTTTGCATAGAACCAAGGAAGGGGTCATCTCGTGATGCTCTCAGGAACTCAAATTGTCCGCAACAATGGCATTTGTGGGGTAGAAGCCTCTGGCATGTGCCAGCCGGATTGGTCCCAGAGATTGGTTATGGGAAATCATTCGCGGCGGCCCTTACTCCCGGACACTGATCGAACGACGCGGCTGTGCTCGAGGTGCGTAGCTGTTCCGTCCCTGCCATGATCGCCGCCGCGGCCTGGCCCAAGCTGCGAAACGGCCGCTTCGCCGACGACACGCTGGAAGCCGCGCCTGGGTTGCGGCTTGGCTGAGAACGAGAAAGGCCCGAGTGCCAAGCGGCTAATAGAGCCATACGCCTTCGATAGAACTGCTGAAGCGATCGTGCGAAGCTCCCGGAGCGAATCGGGCAACGCTATCGTTCGGGTGCCTGCTTTAGAGAACAAATAGATGCCCCGGCTCATTGGCCGGAGGCGACGACGTCCGTTCGCCTTGGACGGCCACCCTTTTTGCCGTTTTCACGGGCAGCCATCGTCTTGGCTGCACTCCTGGAGCTGCCTCCAAGCCTTCCCATGCGGCTCGCCATCCAGCGCTCGGAACCGAAAACGCCTTCCAGAAGAGATGGCAGATACACGTCTGCATCCAGCTTCGGGAAACGGAGCCCGTAGCCGGAAGGCGAGATCTCGATCCCGGTTAGTTGCTCCGCCGTGGCATGCTCCAGTCCTTCCGCATCGCGAGGGGAGAAAAATATGCCAAGGTTTGAGCTAAGCTGCACCACGACCCGCCGGATGTGACGGTCATATTTTGCTGAGACTGCTTTGGGCGCGCGAGACTCTAACTCCTTTGCCCTTTCATCAGCCTGTACAAGTTCCTCATGCGTAACCATGAATTCCCTTCCAATCCCCGCAGAGCTTCGGAATGTGCTCATGCAAGGCTTTCGGTATCGTATGCAGTTCGTGCTGCGCGAAGCCGAAGTTCTCCCGAAGGCTCCCCGGTCCCTTCGGGCAGTTCAGTTTGAACACAGCCTCGTTTCCGCTGCCGATGACATGGACGTGTGCCGGCCGATGGTCATTCGGATAAATCGTGACACGAAGATTTGGGAGCCTTAAAACAGTAGGCACATACAGACTTTAACAGAAACCCAAGCGTTTGGATTAAACCCTGGCTGGGCGACAGGATGATCCAGCGTGTGTCCGAAATGCCGACTTGTCCGTAAAGGTTTGCACACCATCCACTGCAAACGCGTACTTTGGGGTGGCATAGTTCGTCCACACACCGGCAGTCTGTACCCGTTTACCCGCAGGTGTAACCCCATCTCTTTCACTTTTTGCTGTCATCCTGAGCGAAGCCGGGGTCCCCAGCGAGCGTTCCTTGCTCGTTGGGGTGGAGCGAAGGACCTCCGTATTGTTGCTGCGACTACACCTAAAGGTAAACAGGTCTAGACCTAAATTTTGTATCGGACATGCTGGGATTCGGCTTGCAGCTCCTAGCCACCCTCCTCTGCCGTCGTTCAATCTTCCCTCAGAACCAGGACGTTGCTTGTGTGTTCTCCCGCCAAATGCAGCAGCGCCCTATCGAATGTTGTTAGTACCAGCCCTTCCCGCACTGCCAAGCCAAGCAGGTAAGCATCCGTCACCTGATTGTGTCAATGAATTCGTTTCGCAAACGGCGCCGTGAGCGCCTGCCACTCCGCAGCGATTGGCTGAAAGGAGTACCCCGGCCTCTGCTTCAATCTCCCCAGCATGGCTGTCGCCTGCTTCATGGTTAAACCGCCCGTCTTGGGACGCGTGAAGAATCGCAGTACGCCAGCCTCCGTAAAGGCGCATAACGCCCATCGCAAGCTCTCCGAATCAAACCAGGTTTCCGCTGCGGTATGGTGAGCATGGCGCTGGTCTAAAAGGGCCAGCACGACATTGACGTCCAGCAGGTGGACTTTCGCTTTAACCAAGATCGTCCTCTGAAAGTTCCTTGACCATCTCCCGTGTAACCACTTTGTCACCGTCCTGTTTCGCTCTTATCAACAAGCCCAGCCGACTTTCTGTCAGTAGGGCCGACGTAGGTTCCGATGCCTGTTCCGCCCGCCGCAAAAGTTCGCTTATGGCCGCGCCGAGCGGGATGCCCTTTGCACGCGCATAGGTGGAAGCGAAGGTATACACATCCGTGTCCAAGTTGATATTTGCCCTCATGGAGCTATCTTGCACCGCAAACCAGATCGGTGCAATGTCTCAATTCCGTGCATCGTCGCTTCCCGGTTGCTGATAAGTTTGCACACCACTGACCTGCAAATGCGTATCGTAGATAAGGTAATAGCTCGAAGCCGGAGCCACGCGGGTAGGCGATCGTCGGCACCGTCCACAGCCAGAAGTCCAGACCTAAACCTTGTAAGGACAATACTTTGAAAGAAAAGTACCCGGGGGGAGGGTACCCTGCGGCGGTTGTGACCCGGCGGTCCGCTAGAATCAACGCAGAACCTGAAACGGAAGGCAGTCGCAACGGTCGAAGGTTCCAGAACCCGGCCCGCTGGCAACGGTTATCGTAGAACGCGTGGCAGAAACACTTCAGCTGTACAACACCCTCTCCGGCAACGTCGAACCGCTCTACGCCGCCGACGGGCAGCACCTTCGCTTCTACTGCTGCGGTCCGACGATCTATGACTACGGCCACATCGGCAACTTCCGCACCTTCCTACACGTGGACGCGTTGCGCCGCGCTGCGCGGCTGTTCGGCCTGCAGCTGAAGCATGTAATGAATATCACCGATGTCGATGACAAGATCATCCGCAACGCAAGCGCGGCCGGGCTGTCCATCGGTGCCTACAGCGCGAAGTACGAGCAGGCCTTCTTTGAGGACATGGACGCGCTCGGCGTAGAGCGGCCCGAGATCATCGCCCGCGCCACCGAAAATATCAGTGACATGGTAGCTCTGATCCAGCGGCTCGCGGCCCAAGACATCGCTTACAAAGCCGAGGACGGCAGCTGGTACTTCCGCATCGCACGCGACCCGGGCTACGGAAAGCTTTCAAAGAAAGACCTTGAAGGCATCGAGGACGGCGCCCGCATCGCCGCAGATGAATACGAAAAAGACGCCGTGCGAGACTTTGCCCTGTGGAAGGCCACCAAACCAGAAGAAACGAGCTGGGAAACGCCGCTTGGCGCGGGCCGCCCGGGCTGGCACATCGAGTGCTCGGCCATGGCCATGAAATATCTTGGCGAGAGCTTCGACCTGCACGCCGGCGGCGAAGACCTGATGTTTCCCCACCACGAGAACGAAATCGCACAGTCAGAATCGGCAACGCACCAGACTTTTGCGCGGCACTGGTTTCACGTCCGCTTTCTGCTTGTGGAAGGCCGGAAGATGTCCAAGTCCGAGGGCAACTTCTACACCCTGCGCGACCTGCTGCTGCAAGGGTACAAGGCTTCGGCGATCCGCTTTCTGCTGCTCAGTGTGCCCTACCAGCACCAACTCAATTTCACCTTCGACGGCTTGCGCGAATCCACCCACGCCATCGAGCGCTTGCGCACCTTTGCGCAACGCATGCGCGAAGGCAAAAGCCTGGCGGCCGGCTGTGATGAGGTGCTTTCCGCTGTCATTCG
>CAXTNA010000081.1:11098-11711 GCA_964245535.1 uncultured Acidobacteriaceae bacterium
TGATGAGGCGTTTACCGCCGCTCTGGCGAATGATCTGAACACGGCCGAAGCGCGCGCGGCGATCTTTGAAGTGGTCCGCGCGGTGAACACTGCTGCCGATCAAGGCAAGCTCTGCCAAGCCGACGCAGAGGCGATTTTGACTTTATTAGACCGCTTCGATGCAATTTTTGCCGTGCTCAGGGACAACGATGCCGCGCTGACAAAGGCAGCCCTGCAATGGGCGGCAGCGGAAGGCCGTCTCGGTGAAGCTGATCCCGAAGTGGTTGCCAAGTACGCCAACAAGGGACCAAGCGATGCGGAAATCGAGGCACTCATCGCCGAACGCACCCAAGCTAAGCAACGACGAAATTTTGCCCGGGCCGATGCGATTCGGAATGAACTGGCGGCCAGAAACATCTTGATAGAAGATTCTAAGGACGGCGTGCGCTGGCGAAGAAATTAGCCTCCCCCCGCTACACGAAGCATGATGACGATGATGCGAGAAACGGAGTCTCCGGCTAGCGATCCAGCGGCGGTCGCCCGAACACACCACCGGCACTACCCTGCCCTTGATGGCCTTCGTGGTGTCGCTTTCCTCGCCGTCTTCATCTCGCACTTTTACGGGATGGTGGAC